>CANNFC010000001.1:0-74460 GCA_947503755.1 Rickettsiales bacterium
AGAGGTTTAATATCTGAATTATTGGTGTTCGATAGAACTTTAACCAACGAAGAATCTTCTAGTGTTATGACTTATTTAATAAAAAAATACAATATTAAATCTTTATAGTTTATATGAAATCGATATAATAAAATTTTAACTTAAAATACCTCACTTCGATCTAAATTCCCCTTCTGCAAGAAGGGGAATTTAGATCGAGATAGGCTAACGACACTACCCCTTCGGGCTTCGCCCGCCAACCCTTCTTAGTGCGGTATTTATTTGTGGAAATGGTATTATACCATTTCAACTTTAAAATACATTGTTAGATATTTAATCAATCTAACTTCATCTTTTTGGCTAAAAAGCTGTCGTTACATTAGCACGACTACTTTTTGTATAAAAAAGCCTCAAGCTGTATGGATATACAGCTTTCGTTTTTTAAAGTTTTTATCTCAAAAATCATGACGTTGCGATAGCACGACTGAATATAATATTTTGTTAGATTTATTAATTTTAAATATTAATTTTAAAGTTGAAATGGTATTATTCCACAAATTCTTCTTCTGAAGTTTGGCATTGCCATTCTTCTTGTCGAGTAAATTTTTTATAGTGATCGGTTGCAGATTTGATATAGCTAAATAAATAATCTTCTTGTAAAAATTGTTGCATTAATAAATCAAGTTCTTTTGGTATTTTTTGATTATTTTTTATTGCTTTAAAGTAGTTATTATTTTTTAAATCCCACAAAGCTGCAGTTGTACTTGTAGCTTGATTTTGATGACTTTTTTCATAAAAAAATTGACGATAATTTACAATCATATCTCTTTTTTCTGCTTTATCTGGGGTAGATTTGGTTTGATATTGAATTAATTGATTTTCTTCACCAGCGCTTAATATTAAATCTATTTTTGCTGTAAATTCTATCTCATTTTCTAAATATTTTTGACTAAATTTTATTTTTTGTTGAGTTTTGGCAATGTGATTTTGATAATCTGCACTAATTTTCTGATTGGCATTTTCTAAAATTTCTGTAAGCCAAATTTGATGCAATAAAATGTCGCCAGCATCTAAAAAATAAAACTGCAATTTTTTAGCAATAATTTTTGGACAGAAAGATTGATTTTTAAAATAATCATTTAAAATATCGCTTGTTAATTTTGCTTTAGTTAGATAATTGATTTTTGAGTTAAAATTTGATAAAGGTGAAAGTTTTAAAATATTTTTGACATAAAAACAATAAGGATTAGAAGTTAGATCATATATATCGTTTACAGAAAATTTTTTAGGTTTATAGGTGTTGCTAACCTGAATTTCTGGTTTTTTAATTGGTTGGTAAGGCAGGCTTGGTTTGCTTACTATATGTTTAACAAAAATTAAATCGAGTAAATTATTTGCTAATTTTTGTATTAAAACTCGAAATTTTAGCAAAAAAGGCGATATTTTATTGATTTTACCACTAATATTGATGTTGCTATAAGTAAAAAATATTTGTGGTTGCTGAAAATAACTGCAAAAATCAAAAGCACTTTGCCCAAATCTTTTTTGATTAAGATTAATATTGAGTTCGGTTTTGATTTTATTGCCAATCAAACCGCCATCTTGAGTTTGTGGTAAAAAAGATTCGTTAGCATTGGCGATAATTAGCAAATCAAAGCTTAATAATCTGGCTTCTAGATTAGATAAAATGGTGATATTGCTATGGTTTGATTTAGTTGGAAAATAGGTCAAATTACTGAGTACACATTTTAATTCTTCAAGATTTTGTATTTTATAATTTAAAGAAATCAGCTCTTCAATAAATTTTTTGATGGCAAAATCTTTTTCGTTGTTTAAAATTTCTGAAAAATTTTTGGTCGTGATTTTTTCGATAGAATTGATATAGCTTTCTAAACTAGGTTCTTTTGGTAAATTATTGATGAGTTTTTGTAAAAAATCAATAATATTTTCTAAGATTTCGGGGATAAATTTTGGGTAATTTTTAATAAATTGTTGATGATAAAAAGATTTTTCGTAAATATCATCGCTAAGAAAGTTTACAAGCTCGGTTAAATTTTTAGCTACAATTGGTTGTCTTAACACAAATAATTCAAGCCAATAAAGCAAATCAAGATCGGCAACAAATAGTTTGTGATGCAATAAAGCAGAAAGAGTATAAGGATTGAGATTTTCGTTGGTTATTTGATAAAGCAAAGAAATAAAACTAAATAACTCGTGTTGAGTGGCTTGCTGAGCGATTTTATTGTTAAAAACAATATTTTTTTGCTGTAAATTTAAAGTAAGAAAAGGTAAAAAATTGCCATCATAAACCACTATTCCTATTTTTTTGCTTGGATTATTGATGATGGTTTGAGTAATAAAATCGGCTTCAGCAAAATAATTGGAGCATTCGATTATTTTTAGGTAATTTTTTTGAGCTTTGGTAGTTAAAAAATTGGCTAATTGCTCATCTTTTTGCCAAGTTAAGGTTTGTTCTGCTGGCAAAAATAGTTTTTGCAATATAATTTCAGCCAAATTGCAATTGGCATTATTGTTAAGATTGATAATGCTGTTTTGCTTGATATTGTGCTGATGAATTATTCTTTGTAAAAAATATTGAGGATGATTTTCTGGTGGTAGTTTAGTGAAATTTTGTTGAGATAAACCATGTAGCACAACATAGCCGTGCTGTTGTTGGGCGATAGAGTAAATTAACTGCAAGGTTGAGTTAATGCTACCGCTTGAACCAACAATAATTAGGGGTTGTTTTAAAGAATGGTTGGCAATTAATTCGCTGAGAGTTTTTCTTAAATGATTAGCAAAAGATTCGGCAAATAAAGTATTTTCTTTGAAATTGTGATTTTTAATTTTGCAGTAAAATTTTTTGATAAATTCTAGGGTAATTAAGCGATGTTCTGCCAAGTCGCTGTCATCGATTTGATTGAGTTGGTCTAGGTTTATTTGTTCGTTTTCAAGAGAATAAAAAATATCTAAAAAATCAAGAGCAATTTTAAAATATGTGGTATTGTGATTGGTTTGTTTAAAAATTTGCTCTTCTTTAATGATTTCAATTAAACGAAACAAGCTGGCTATTTTTGATAAAACTTTGTTTTTGCCAAGTGATGAAATGATTTTTGCACTTTCTTGGTTGATGTTGATTAAATTTGATAAATCCGAGATTTCTAGCTGGTCAATTGCCTTAATTGTTGGTGGAAATTTGGTTTTTTGTAAAATATTTTGCTTAACATCATAAATACAAGCCTGATTGCTAAAAATTATAGTGCAACGAGTGTTGGCAAATTTTTCGATAAACCAATCGCTAAAACTGGTTAAAAAATTTACATATAAAGGTATATTAATAATATTGCCCTGATGCATTTTTGTTTATGTAAAATTTTTTCTACCACTTAAAGCGATGCTTAAAGTGTTTTCATCGAGATAATCAAGTTCGCTACCAATGGGCATGCCATAAGCAAGGTGAGTGATTTTGCTTGGTTTATGTAGTTTGAGATTGTTGATGGTATCAACCAAAAAATTGGCAGTATTTTGACCATTTATGGTGGCAGAAGTGGCGATGATAATCTCTTGAAATTGCTGTTGTTGAATTCTGTTAAATAAACTATTAAAATTAAGAGTTTGCGGTGTTTTGCCAGATAAAGCACACAAATTGCCCCCTAAAACATGAAAACGACCTTGATAGATATTGGTTTTTTCAATCGCCCACAAGTCGGCAACTTCTTCTACTACACATAAAATTTGTTGATTTCTGGCGGTGTTGGTGCAAATAAAACAAACCGGTTGTTCATCTAGATTGCCACAAATATGACAAGTTTGCACTTTGTGATAAAGATCTTGTAAATGCTGTATGAGTGGTAAAAGAGTTTTTTCTTTGTTTAAAGCAAGATGCAAAGTGATTTTTTTAGCAATTCTTGGCCCCATGCTAGGTAGTTTGGCGATGCTTTTGGTGAGTTGTAAAATAGAATTTTGATGCATAAATTTAGTTAAGAATAATGCAGTCGGCTGTAGTTTTTTTGCTATGCAAAATAAATTGCTGGCAAAAATTTTCTGCTTCATTTTTGCTAGTAAAATCGCCGATTTTTAGACGAAATAAAATTCCTTTATTGTTTAAATCTATTTTTTCGATAAAATGTTGATAATTTTTTAAAATTTTTGCCTGATTTTTGACGATTTTTTGCCAGTATTCTTCGGCCAATTCGGCAGAAGACATGGCAGCGATTTGCACTTTAATGGCATCTTCTTCGTTATTGCTTGTTTTTGTTGGTTTCTCTTTTATTAATTTTTCTGGGGTTTTTGCTGAAATTGTTTTTGATTGTGTATTTTGCTCTAAATTTTCGTTGTTAATTTTTGTTGGTTGTTTGGCTGTATCGGTAATTTTTGCTATTTGATGATCGTCAATATTTTCGCCTTTTTTATGTAAAATATCTTCGTAAATAGAATTATTGTTGATTTCTGTTTCGGTTTCTATTGATTTTGATACCTTAATAATTGGCACTAAAGCTTTAATGGTTTCGATTTCATTTTGATTGGTGTTGGTGATGAAATAATAAGATTTTAGCACGATCCAAAAAAACAAGCCAAAAGAAAAAATTATGGCTAGTAAAAATAATTTTTTTTTGAAATTACCATTATTTGGAGCTTTTTTTTGTTTTTTATAGCCAAAATCTTCCATATTTTAGTGCATTTCTGTTAGAGGGGTGATGTTAAAAATATCTAAACCTTCGGCGATAATTTTTTGAATTGCGATTAGCAAAGAAACTCGGGCAAAAGTTAAAGGTAGATTATTTTTAATAATAAACTTATATTCAGCATTAACAACCCCCAAGTGCCACCAAGCATGAAACTCTGCCGATAATTCTTGCAAATAAAAAGCAATTTTATGTGGTTCAAAATTAACCACTGCCGATTCGATGATTCTCTCAAAATTGATGATTTTTTTTAATAAAGCAAGTTCGGCTTCGGTTTGTAGCAAAGAAAGATCGAGTTGTTGATAATTGGTTAAATTTAATTCTGGCATTTCTTTGGTAATATTTTTTAATACCGAACAACAACGAGTATGGGCATATTGCACATAAAAAATCGGGTTGTCTTTTGATTGTTCTATGGCTTTGTTTAAATCAAAATCAAACGGAGCATCATTTTTGCGAGTAAGCATTAAAAATCGTAAAGCATCGCAACCAATTTCGTCAACCACTTGTTTGGCGGTAATAAAATTGCCAGCTCTTTTTGACATTTTTAAACTTTCGCCGTTTTTGATAAATTTCACCATTTGACACAAAATAATTTTTATTTTTGCTTGTTGTTTAGTGATGATGCTGGTAGCCGCGGTGAGCCTTTTAACATAGCCCAGATGATCGTAGCCTAAGGGCATAATAAAAAATTTAGCTCCTCGAGAAAATTTGCTTTGCAAATAGGCTAAATCAGAGGCAAAATAGGTGAAAGAACCATCGGATTTTTTTATTACTCTGTCTTGATCGTCGCCAAATATGGTGGAGCGAAACAAGGTTTGCTCTTCTTGGCAAAAATCTTCTAAAGATACAGAGCCGACCCCTTTGTTGGTTTTGGGGGCTTGTAAAACACCTTGATAAATATAGCCTTGTTGAGTTAAATCTGCAACAACTTGAGCGATTTTATTGGTGTTGTGAAGCTCTTCTTGTTCAGAAAAATAGTTGTCGTGCACAATTTTTAAAGCAAGTAAATCGGCCTTGATGATATTTAGCATTTCTTGCAAAACGAGCGAGCGAATTTTAGGAAAATATTGACTAGAATTGAGATTTAGTAAAGAATCGCCAAATTGTTGGTAGATTTTTTGGCCAATTTCAATTAAATATTCGCCCGGATAGTGATTATCTGCTAGTTGTGTATTTTGTTTGCAGGCTTGTAAATATCGCACATAAACAGATTCAAGCAAGGTATTGATTTGTTTGCCAGCATCGTTAATGTAATATTCTTTTAATACTTTATAACCAACTTTTTGTAAAAGTTTTGCCAAAACATCGCCATAAATTGCCCCTCTTGTATGCCCGATATGCATAGGGCCGGTGGGGTTTGGTGAAGCATATTCGAGATTAACCAGCAAGTTTTTGCCTAAATTAGGATAGGTAAAAGGCTGTGTGAGTAAATCAAATAAATTATCGTAATAAGCTTTGGGATGCAGAAAAATATTGACAAAACCAGCTGGAGCTATTTCAATTTTATTAATGTAAGGATGTTGTAATTGTGAGCTTATTTGTTGAGCTAAAATTTGCGGAGAAAGCCCAAATTGTTTGCTATAAACTAGGGCAATGTTACAGGCTAAATCGCCATTAGTGCTTTGTTTGGTTGGTTCTAAAACGAAATCTGTTGGTTGAATTACGAGGCCTGATTTTGCTTGCGCAATAATGAATTGATCGATAATTTGTTGAAATTTTTCTTTTATGGAAAAAAAGATGTTTGACATTTTTGTTTTATAGGTGTTATAAAAAATTAACATGTTAATTATAGCAAGAGCAATTTTATTTTAAAACAAAAATATCATCATTTTTTACAGAAAAATAATAGATAAACCGTTGTATAATTTCCACTAAATTAAAATCACACTTCGATCTGAATTCTCCTTCTGCAGAAGGAGAATTTTGCACCGCATTCGATCTAAATTCCCTTTCCAAGGGAATGGGAATTGTGCATCGAGTTCTGCTTGAGGCAAATTTTACATGTAAAAGTCTCATAATTTTAAAAAACTGTTATTTAAAATGTGAAAAATGCTTTACAAATTATAAAAACAACCTAAAATTTCTTGCTTATTTATTAAAGTTCTTATTGGAAACCAAAATATTTTTCATTTTGTTTATTATTTTTGATTAAAAATTTGGTTTTTTTCAATAATTCTTTAAATAAAAAAATAAAAAATACTACTTTTGCTATTTTAATCTATAATCCTGAAAGGCAATTGGTGGTAGTTGTTATTAATCTTAATATTTTAGTGTGAAATCAAACAATCAAAACGATAATTTTTTTAAAATTAACGAACAAATTAAAGCCCCTCAAGTGAGGGTTATAGATAACCAAGGTAAAATGCTTGGTGTTATGTCTGTTGCCGAAGGTATAAAAAAGGCAAGCGAATACAATTTAGATCTAATAGAAGTTTCCCCCAATGTTACCCCGCCTGTTTGTAAAATTTCTAATTTTGGCAAAATGAAATATGAATTGCAAAAAAAAGCAAACGAATCTAAAAGAAAACAAAAAGTTGTTGAAGTTAAAGAAATAAAAATGACCATCAATATTGGCAAGGGCGATCACGACACTAAAATTCGTCACACCAAAGAATTTATTGAAAAAGGCGATAAAGTTAAGTTAAGCATTAAAATGAAAGGTAGAGAAATTACTCACCGTGATATTGCTGAAAAAATGATGCAAGATATTTTATTGGCAACCCAAGATTTTGCCAAACCAGAATTCAAGCCAAAGCTAGAAGATATGCAAATGGTAGTGATTTTAATTAAAAAATAAGAAAACATGCAAGATATTATTGAAAAAATATTAGAACTTTCTCAAAAAAATCAGCAATTATCGCAACATCAGCATTATGCTTTTTTTTCTGATTTTATACAATTATTTTATCAAGATAACAATAATGCAGATTTTGAAAATTATACTACACAACAATTGTTTGATTTTGCTTCTTCCGCCTTTAATTTTCTAACAACTAAAAAGAATCAAGATTTTGCTATTAGAGTTTATAATCCACAGCCAGAATGTTTATTTACTATCATAGAAGTTGTTAATTGCGATATGTCGTTTTTAGTTGATTCTATTGTGTCTTTTTTAGATAAACAAAGTGTCAAAATTAAAAATATTATTCATCCAGTTTTATATGTTTGTCGCAAAAATGGCGATTTTATTAATTTAAATGGGCAAAATTCTGTTGCCGAATCTGTGATTCAACTGCATATTGAAAAAATTTCTAACGAAAACGAATTGCAATTAATTCAACAAAATATCGCAAAAATTCTCGAAAATGTTGCTTTGGTTGTTAATGATTGGCAATCGATGAAAGATTTAGCTAATAAAGCTTTAAAACAATTAAATAATGCAAAAAATATTAGCAGTCAAAATATAGAAGAATATCAAGATTTTATTAATTGGCTATTAGCTGATAACTTTATTTTTCTTGGCGGGGCAGAATTTGATATTTCTTATCAAAATAATCAACCTATGCTTTCTGATTTGGCTAATTTTAAATTCGGTATTTTTCGTTCTCCTCATCTAGATTTTAAGCCAGAAGTTGTTAATTCTTCTCCGCAAGAAGTGGGTGATTCTTTGCAAAATCCATATGTGGTTGAAATTATTAAATCAAGATATCGTTGTCGAATTCATAGACATACCAATGCCGAAAGAGTTAGAATACAAAAAATCAATTCAGAAGGCAAAATTATTGGTGAATTTAGATTAATTGGCTTATTTACTTCTGGTGTTTACTTTTCTTCTATCAATAACATCCCAATTATCAGAAAAAAATCTGCATGGGTTATCAAAGAATCAAAATATGTAAAAGGAAGTCATAATTATAAAGATCTAATTTCTACTCTCGAAGATTATCCAAGAGACGAATTATTTCAGATAGATCAAGAAGATTTATTAAAAAATTCCACAGGAATTGTGGCAATAGCCGGCAGATCTTTAGTTAAGTTTTTTGCTCGTTGTGATAAATTTAAACGATTTATGAGTTGTTTAATTTTTATGCCAAGAGACCATACTAATTCTGAAATACGCGATTCTATTAAAGAATATTTATGCAAAATATATCAAGGCGAAGTGGCCGATTCTTTTGTGCAAATCAATAATTCTAATTTAATTCGTTTTCATGTTATTATAAGAACAAATCATCAAAATAAAATTGAAACAGATAGTGTTGTTATTGAAAAAGAAATTACCAAGCTTACCAAAGTGTGGAGCGATGAGCTACTTGAGTCTATCAAATCAAACTTTACTGATGAAAAAAGAATATTCTTGCATAGTCGTTATAAAAATGCTTTTTCGGTGAGTTATAGAAATCGTTTTGATGCCAGAATTGCAACTCTTGATATTGAGAAAATAGAAGAAAGTTTGCAAAAAAAAATGCCTATTTTTAATTTGCATAAATTAGCAGACGATCTTTGCGAAGATGTTTCTGAGTTAAAAATCTACTCACCGTCTCAAGAAATCAGCCTATCTAAAATTATGCCGATACTTGAAAGTTTTGGCTTTAATGTTATTCAAGAGCATACTTATATTGCCAATATCGAAGAAGAAAGCAAAAACCGTTCTATTCAAAAAGTTTGGATACATTATTTTAATTTAAATTTAAGCAAAAATAAAACTCAATTTAATGAAATTATTAAGCTTAATTTTGAAAAAATTATCGAAAGAATATGGTATAAAACCTCTGCAGTTTCTGGTTTGAATAAATTAGCTATTTTATGTTTATTTTCTTATAAACAAGTATATTTGCTTTCTGCTTATACTAAATATTTAGTGCAAATAGGCTTAAAAAACGATATTATTGATGCTTTAATTTGCTACCCAGAATTATGTAAAAATTTAATTGCTTTATTTGAAGCTAAATTTGATCCCAGCCTAAAAAATCAGCATCGTCGTTCTATTTTGCAAGATATTGAGCATTCTATTCAATCTAATCTTGATTTGGTGCAAGATGCTTATTGTGATTTAATAATAAAAAAACTACACAACCTAATTAAGGCAACACTTCGTACCAACTATTATCAAAAAGATGCTGATGGCAATTTTAAAAATTATCTTTCTTTTAAATTTAATTCCAAAGCAATAGATGGTCTGCCATTGCCTTTGCCGTTCGCCGAAATTTTTGTTTATTCAACCAAAACCGAGGCTATTCACCTTCGTTTTGGTAAAGTGGCAAGGGGCGGTTTGAGATGGTCAGATAGATTGGATGATTTTAGAACCGAAGTTCTTGGTTTGGTAAAAGCGCAACAAACTAAAAATGCTGTAATCGTGCCGGTTGGCTCAAAGGGTGGTTTTGTGGTAAAAACAGATGTTAGTTTAATGACCAGAGGCGAAATTCAGCAAGAAGGAATAAATTGTTATCAAACATTTTTGTTTGGTTTGCTTGATATTACCGATAATGTTGTCAACGATAAAATAGTTCATCCTGATAATGCAGTGCTTTATGATGAAGTAGATCCATATTTAGTGGTGGCTGCCGATAAAGGAACGGCAACTTTTTCAGATATTGCCAATAATATTTCAAAACAATACAATTTTTGGCTAGGAGATGCCTTTGCTTCTGGCGGTTCTGCTGGTTATGATCATAAAAAAATGGGCATTACTGCAAAAGGTGCTTGGATTTCGGTGATGAGACATTTTCGTGAAATGGGTTTTGATACTCAAACACAAGATTTTACTTGTGTCGGCATTGGCGATTTAGCGGGCGATGTTTTTGGCAATGGTATGTTGCTTTCTCCTCATATCAAGTTGGTTGCTGCTTTTAATCATTTGCATATTTTTCTTGATCCTAATCCAGATACTAACCAATCTTTTTTAGAAAGAAAAAGAATGTTTGAGCTACTAAGATCTACTTGGCAAGATTATAACCAGCAACTTATTTCAAAAGGTGGCGGTATTTTTCTTAGATCAAGCAAATCTATCGATATTTCTTTAGAAATGCAAAAAGTTTTAGGCATTACTCAAGATCAGCTTGCTCCTAATCAATTAATTTCTGCTATTTTAAAAGCTCCTGTCGATTTATTATGGAACGGTGGCATCGGCACTTATGTTAAGGCTACAAGTGAAAGCCATCAAGATGTAGGCGATAAAAGTAATGATAGTTTAAGAATAAATGGTTCTGATCTTCGTTGCAAGGTGGTGGGTGAGGGTGGTAATTTGGGTTTTACTCAAAAAGGCAGAATAGAATATGCTCAAAATGGCGGTAAAATCAATACCGATGCTATCGATAACTCTGCTGGTGTAGATTGCTCAGATCACGAAGTTAATATTAAAATAGCTTTAATTTCTGCCATGAGAAGCAAAAAAATCACTTTGCAAGAAAGAAATTTATTGTTAGAGCAAATGACTAACCAAGTTGCTGATTTGGTTTTGCAAGATAATCGTTTGCAAACCCAAGCAATTTCTATTGTTCATCATCAAGGTTATTTGTTGTTGCCAGAGCAGAGTAAGTTTTTAGATCGATTAGAAGATAATCAAATATTAAATCGCCAACTCGAATTTTTACCTTCCAAAAGCGAAATTGAAAAATTGCAACATAATAAACAAGCATTAACTAGGCCACAACTTTCGGTGATGCTAGCCTATGCTAAAATGGAAATTTACAATGCTTTATTGCAATCCGATTTAACTTCTGATCGTTATTTTGAAAAAGATCTTTTCTCTTATTTCCCAACTATTTTACAGCAGAAATTAGCCTATGAAATCAATAATCATCAACTCAGAAAAGAAATTATTGCCACTCAAATAACTAATTTTGTTATCAATCGTGTTGGTATTACCTTTGTTGGTAGAATTTGTCAAGATAGCGGTTTTAATATTTCTGAGGTGGTAAAATGCTTGATTATTGCCTACGATTCTTTTCGATTAAACGAATCTTGGTTAAAAATAGAAGAATTAGACGGTAAAATAGCTTTAGATCTGCAAATGTCAATGTTTTTAAGTGCTAATAAACTACTAGAAAGATCAATAATGTGGCTACTGCATAATCAAATTAAAGGCGATATTTCTTCTGCGGTGTTGAGATTTCAAACTATCGCCGATGAAATATCTACTGATTTGCCTTTGGTTTTAGCTCAAGCTTCTAAAGAATCTTTCCAAAGAAAGATAGATCATTATTGTTTGCATCAAATAGAGCATAATTTAGCAACTAAAATTGCCTCAATGGATCCTATTGCTTCTTCTTATGATATTGCCGAAATTACCTCTCTTTCTAAACACGACATTAGAACTATTGCCACCATTTATTTTGCCGTTGGTAATAGACTTTCTTTAAAGTGGTTAAGAAATAAAGTGGCAGAATTATCGCTCACTAATTATTGGCAAAAATTAGCTAGCAAAACTTTGTTAGAAGATTTATATTTCTATCAAAGACAAATTACAAAAATAATCACAGAATTAAGTGAAGAAAATAATGACTATAATAATGTCGATTATTTTATAACAAATTGGGAAAAACATTATCAGTTTTTAATTACCCGATTCGATAAATTTATTGCCGAAATAAAAAATGAAAGCAACCCAGATTTAGCAATGTTTATTGTGGCACTTAACCTCATTAAACCTCTTTGCAATTAAAAATTTCTAATTTCAAAAAAAGCTAAGGGGGCAAAAACCCCGTTCGCTTTTTTAAATCGGCAAGGTAACAATAACTTTTAGCCCGCCTAGTGTTTTTGATTGGTCGAGAGTTATTTCTCCGCCGTGCGAACCTATGGCATCTTTGGTAATTGCCAAACCGAGTCCTGAGCCAATTTTAAAAGAGGTGCTGTCGAGATTTCTGGCTTGATTTAGCCTGATAAATGGTTTAAAAACATTTTCTCTTTCTGTTTTCGGAATGCCAGGGCCGTTATCTTCTATGGTAATAACAATATTTTTTTGCTGGCAAATCGCTGTAAAATCAACTTGTGTAGCATAATGAAAAGCATTGTCAATAAGATTTTTTAAAGCTCTATTTAGAGCAGAAGGTTTGATGGTTATGTTGAGATTTTTAGAAATTTGACAGTTAAAATGAATGTTTTTCTGCATTTTTTGATAATAAATAAAACAATTTTCTTCTAAAAAACTGGCAATATTGCTATTAGTGCTTTTTTCTTTATCGTTGCCTTTGGCGAAATCTAAATATTCACCAATAAGATTTTCCATATCAGAAATATCAATATTTAGATTTTTTGTTTCTTCACTTTCTGGCATCAAAGCAAGTTGTAGCTTCATTCTGGTAAGAGGAGTGCGAAGATCGTGCGAGACTGAAGAAAGCATAAAGGTTCGTTGATTTATTTGTCTAGTGATTCGTTCTTTCATTTTAATAAAAGAAATTGTGAGAGAGCGAATCTCTTGCGAGCCAAGAATTTTCGGGTTGGCAACGGCAATGCCTCGGCCAAATTTTTCGGCCCAAGAACTTAAATTGCCAATCAACTTAATTTGGTTACGAAAAAAAATAACCGATAGCAAAGAAGTTAAACAAACCGTAATAAACAGCCAAAAAGTAAAAACATAACCACTGGAGCTGGTGATTTTCTTGATTGGCACCTCAAAAGTAAGTAGACCTTGTTTTAGCTGAATACTTACATTGATGGTTTCTTTTTTTTCTTGGTCGGTAAAAATTTGATAAGGTGCAAGATGATGATTTTCTAATTCTATTTTAAAGCGATTATAAGGATCAAGCACTGGCTTAAAGTATTGATAAAGTTTATTTTGTTGCCAATTGCTATCGGCAATTTTAATAGTGTTAAGTTTTTTGCGATATTTAAAGCTATATTTTAAGCCAGTGCTTTCGGTTAAATCTTTTAATAAATTTTCATAACCGGGTTTATTCGCAGAATTTTTGACAAAAACCATTTCAACAACCACACTTCTTGCCATATGTTTGCTGATAACATCGAGATGACCATAATAAAATACATAAATAGAAACCAACTGCACTATCAAAGCCGAAAGCAGAATAATCAACAAAGATCTGCCATATAAAGAATGTGGAATAAATTTTTTTAGTTTTTGCATTTAAAAATGAGAAATATTGTTAGTTAAAATGAATTGTCGGTTTTTTTCTGTGCAGTTCGAGATTAGATCGAGTGCGATCTGCATCGCTCCCCCTGTGCAGTTCTCGATCTAAATCGCCCCCTCTTTTACGGGAGGGCAAGAGCTACGAAGTAGCTCTGGGAGGGGTAAATACTATTAACACAACTCGAATTTGAGTTTGTGATGTAGGTCTTCTGACCCCCCCACCGAAATTGCTATGCAATTTCGACCCCCTCCCGTAAAGCGGGAGGGTGATTAGATCGAGCACAATCTGAATTGCTTCCCATTTTTTTTGAGTGGGAGAAGAAGATAGATATAAAATTGATTTTAATGTCATAGCCACTACACAATAACAACTCTCTTTTGCTCAAAATGTTGGTATAAATTGTGGATTATCTCAACATTTAAGCAGGCATCTTGTGCAAAAATTTGGCATTCTTTTAAGTGATCAGAATATAAAACAATTTCTGCAAGAGTTTGGTTGTTCATTTGCTCTTCGCCCAAAATAATTAGGGCTTGGCGGTTATTGCCTTTAAGGTAGGTTATGCCTTTACCTAAATTATGCAAATCACGATATTGATAATTTAAGCCATAGCCATAGCTACATGCAATTTCGGCAAAAATTTCTTCTTTTGTGGCAATGCTTTTATTCATCAATTTACGATCGATTGCCGACTCGGTGAGTTCTAAAACCTTAAAACCATTATCAACCGATTTATATTTTTCGCCAGCACGTCGAATTCTCTCAATGGTAATATTTGAAATAACAGGCTCTAGATTGTTATTTTTGCAAAATTTAAAAGCCTCTTTTTTGTTATCAATTTTTTCGGGCAGTTGCACTAAAATAAACCTTCGCCCGCCGACTTCCGCCTCTTTATCTGCCAAAAGCCCATCTTTTGCTTGTTTATCAATTTCTTCTTGATTGAGTTCCATAACCGCTTGCCCTGTGGTGCCACTACCTGCAAAAAAATCAAGAATGAGATCGTTTGGTGCGGTAGAGATTTGGAGAAGGTGTTTTATGAGTGAGACAGGTTTGGGGTTGGTAAATAAGTCCTTATTTGTATTAAATAACTTTCGCAACTCAAATGTCGCACTAGTAGAATCACCAACAAAATCCAAAATATTAGATATTGATATCTCGTTGTTCGATTTAGAGTATTGAGGAATGCCTTTTGAATTAAAAAAAATCTCATTATACTGCTGACCTTTTTTATCAAACGCCTCTTTCCCTGAGAGTAAAGTGTTAATGATGTTAGGTGAAGACCATTCCGCACTTAACTCACAATCATTTTTCAATAATCCATTTTCAAAAATCATTTCTTTTGAGATAATTTCAATTGGTTCAGATTGTCCACCTATAGTTCCAGAAAAAATTTCATTATTTATACCTTCAATTCTAATACCGCTAGGAAAAACAATGTTAAATTTTCTGTGCTTTACCTTTGTAATCCTTGAAGACACTTGCTTTACTTCATCAAGTTCTAGCTTGAATTTTGCAATATCTTTATTTTTAGAATACACAAAAATATATTCTTTTAAATCCTTAATTGCTCCATAATTAATTGCTGAATTTTGCACATGAATAAAACACCCCACAAACTCCTCCTCGCCAAATATCTCATTCATAATTTGCCTTAAGTGGTGAACTTCGTTATCATCGATGCTTACAAAAATAACACCATCTTCTCGCAACAGCTCCCTTGCCAAAACAAGCCTTGGATACATAAACGAAAGCCAATTTGAGTGCTTTCTCCCTGTGTTTTTTTCTTTTGCATTTTGCCCCGAAATATCTTGCCCATCTTCAATTTGCCCGCTTTCAAGCAAATAATCAAGCTCGCTTGTGGCATAATTATCGGGGTAGATAAACTCGTGTTGAGTGTTATATGGAGGGTCAATATAAATACACTTAACCTTGTTTTTATAAGATGGCACCAACAGTTTTAAAACTTGCAAATTATCGCCTTCGATAATTAAATTTTGTGTTGTTTTAAAATTTTTACTGCGTTCTTCGTCAAATTTTAATGCAAGTTTTATCTCGCTTTGTTTAAATGACAAACCTTTTGCTTTTTGCTTGCCTGCCCAGCTAAAACAAAACGGCTCTTGCTTTTCGGTTGTATAGCCAGTGACAAAATTTTCAAGCTCGGCTTTAATTAAATTTCCGTCTTTATCAAATAAATTTGGCAATAGTTTTTTTAACTCTGCCATTTTGTCATGGTGCAGACTTTGCAAACCTTCGTTAAATTTGATAGTTTTTTCATTCATAAATAAAGTAATAAATTATTGCCAATTACTTGCGTCAATTGTGGCGAACGAATCTTTTGCAAGCCTTAAAAAATCTGCTTGATCGCTGATATTTTTAGTTTCAACATCAAAGCCTAATGCTCTAAAATGCTCAATTGCACATTTGATTTTAAATTCTTCGCTTTTCTGCACAAGCTCGTGACTTGCTCTATCTTTTACCTCAAAAATCATATACAGCTTGTCGTTTTCGCCAACAACAACGGCAAAGTCAGGGTAATATTTGCCAATTGGGGTATTGATATGAAATTTTTCATCTCCACCTTTTGGCAACTTCATAAACAACTTAATTTTATCAAGTTTATCTGCGGTTTTTATAAAGTTTTGTTCTGGTGCCGAATCGTATTCTACCAAATCGTATAAAGATTTTTCTGCTGTTTGTGTGCTTGCTGTTGTTGTCTTTTCATCTTCATAAAAAGCTTTATCGGGCCATTTATTATTGGTTAATTGATATTCAACTCTGGCAATTGTGAGAATGGCATTTTGAATTTGTTCTTTTATGGCAAAAACCGCTCTTGATAGCCACATTTGTTGATTTTTTTTAATTGCATTTTCATTGCAACAATCAAGAATTTTATTAACTTCCCATTTTGTAAGCCAAGTTTCTTGGCAAATTTTTTGAATTATTTCTGGTTTGTTATAATCAGATTCAAGTTTTGCACCAACATCAGCATCAGCAAGACTTGCATTGTAAGCATCGGTAAAGACTGCTTTTTCTATTAAAACTCGCTTTTCTTGTATATCTTTTTCAAAAGATTTTATTGCGGTTATAATATTTTCGTAAAGCTTTTCTTTTTCATTAAAATGCACAAGATATTTTGACTTTCTTGAAATTTTTTGCCATAAAGGCCTCGCTTCAGCAATTTTTTCTTTGCGAATTTTCATTATTTTTGTTGCTTTTAACCTTTTTTCTGCATCATCTGGAACCGCTATATCGTATCCATCTTTTTTAGCATCGTTTTGATAATTTTTGACAAAATCATCCCATTTTTCGCCACCAATTACAGTTAATAAATTTATTATTTCATCTTTTGGAGTGCTAAAATTATCTTTTATTCTGTCGCCATTCTGATTTACCGCTAAACGAAGCCCGCGACCAATAAACTGACGTCTTGAAATATCGCTACCGATATCTCTTAAAAAGCAAATTTGAAAAACATTAGGGCAATCCCAGCCAACACCAAGTGCCGAATGAGTAAATATGTATTCTACTGGTTCGTTTAGAGACAATAATTTTTCTTTATCTTTCATTATCAAATCAAACTTTTCTTCGTCATTTTCAATGGCTTTAGTTGTTGATTTATCGCTAAAATAAGCTCCATATTTTTGTTGCGGATTATTGTGATATTTTGTTAATTCTTCCTCAAAAATTGTGCGAATTTTTTCAAAATTTGGCACATAATCGATAAAAAACAAAGATAAAACTTTGATTTCTTGCTGGTTTAATTTTTTTTTCTTCTGCTCATGAATTGCAATTGTTCTTTTAATTTGCTCAAGTCGAAGCTCAAAATCATGATTTTCGTTAAAATTGATCTGGCTAAGTTTATTGCCATTATCAAACAAAATATCTTCTGGCAGAACTCTTTCAATTGTCAAATTGCCGATTTTATCTCCATCTTTTACCTTCTTTTTTTTATCATTTTCTAAAATTGTCGCAACCCATTTTTTACCTTTTTGTTGTGATTTTATAAATTTAATATTGAAACCAAAGCCGTCTTTAATGTAGACTCCGTAATATTCAACTTGTTTAACAAGTTTTTTTTCATAAGCATCGCTTGGAGTTAATTTATAAATAGGTTCATATTTTAAATTTTTATGAGTTGCAGAATATTTTAAAATAAACTTTGGTTTTAAACTGGCAATAGCTTGTTTTGATTTTTCGGCATCCATCATTTGTGGCTCATCTATTATAATGATCGGCTTGGAATTGGCAATTTTATCAATATATTTTTCGCTTTCAAAAAGCCCAACCGAAAGGCCATCTCTGTTTTGTTTTAATATATTTGTATCTTTATTAAACCCATGAATTCCTATAATCAAAATTTGCAAAGTCTCTTTATCGCAAAAGTTTTCAATATTTCTTAATTTTTTAGAATTATAAGAATATACATCGTATGCAATGCTTGGATATTTTTCTTGCAAGTGTTCTTGTAAGCTTTCGAAAGACTTTTTGATTCCTTGGCGAACTGCAATGCTTGGTGCAACAATAATAAATTTTGAAAGTTTTTGCTGTCTATAAAGTTCAAAAATTGTTCTTATGTAAGTATAAGTTTTGCCAGTTCCAGTTTCCATCTCAATTGAAAACTCCTCTTGACCTTGATTTTCAAAAATAGCATTAGTTGTTGCATTTATTGCATCAACTTGATAATCTAATTCTGTAAATTTTAGCTTCATATTCTAAATAATTAATTCTTTACACTTTTTATCTTTAAATATAAAATTTTTTATAATAATATCACTATCAATAAAACAAATTTTTAGTTTTTGCATTTTAAAATAAAGAAGATTATAATTTAGATATTTGGCAAAATACAAGCAAAAGTTTTTATGAATAACAAAATATCAGCAATTAACATTAACTTGTTTTATAATAAAAAACAAACACTTTTTGATATTAATCTTACTTGTAAAGAAAAAACAGTAACCTCTTTAATTGGGCCTTCTGGCTGTGGTAAATCTTCTTTTTTAAGATGCATCAACCGAATGAACGATACTATCGAAAACTGCGAAATTACAGGCTCTATTTTGCTTGACGGTCAAGATATTTATAGCAAAAATTACGGCAAAGATATCGATTTGGTTCGGCTTCGTGCCTTAGTTGGTATGGTTTTTCAAAAGCCCAACCCTTTTCCTAAATCTATTTTTGATAATGTTGCTTATGGTCCCAAAATTCATGGTCTGTATAGCAATAAAAGAGAATTAGCCGAAATAGTCGAATCTAGCCTCACAAAGGCAGGTTTGTGGCAAGAAGTTAAAGATCGTTTGCACGAAAATGCCTCGGGTCTTTCTGGCGGTCAACAACAAAGGCTTTGTATTGCACGATCTATTGCTATTTCTCCGCAAGTGATTTTGATGGACGAGCCTTGCTCGGCACTTGATCCTATTGCCACAGCTAAAATTGAAGAATTAATAGATAAATTAAAAATTAATTTTACTATCGTGATTGTTACTCATTCTATGCAACAAGCTGCGAGAGTTTCTGATTATACTGCTTTTTTTCATTTGGGTAAAATTATCGAATACAACACTACAAATCATATTTTTACTAACCCTAGCAATCAACAAACTCAAGACTACATCACAGGTAGATTTGGTTAAATTATTTTTTTATGTTTGGTTTTTCTTTAGCAGAATTTATTTTGGTGATTATTGTGGCGATTATTTTTATTAAACCGCAAGATTTGCCTGAATTAGCCAGAATGCTTGGTAAAATTGTGGCAGAAATAAAAAAAATCTATCAAAATTTACTTGCCCAATTTAAAGAATTGTCGCAACAAGAAGAAATCGCCAACCTAACCAAAGAATTTCAGCAACAAGTTTCTTTATCTGAAAAGCAAAAACCGATACAAAAAACAACAAACACAGAAGCAGTTATTATCGATATGTATGGCAAAGAGCATATTGTTAGCAATATTTTTGAAGTTCGCCCCGATTTAAGTAGTGAAGAAATCGAACAGCAAGTAAATAATTGCAATCAAGAAAATATTGTTTCTAAAAAATAAAATCTAAACTTCGATCTAAATTCCCCTTTTTTAGAAGGGGTGGCGACCGAAGGTCGACGGGGTAGTGTCGGCAACACACGGTAGGATCTTTTCGAAAAGACATCGGCGATCGGGCTCCCAACACTACCTTGGTCTTTTTGCATAAGTTATACCATTTACACAAATAAATATCGCATTTCGATCTAAATCACCCTACCCATTGCAAAGCAATTTCGGGGAGGGGTAAGAAAAGCACATCACAACATCGATTTTGCATAATGATTTTTTTTAACCACCCACGAAGCTAACAAGCTAGCTCCTGCTCCCCCGTAAAGCGGGGGAGCGATTAGATCGAGGTAATATTATCGCCCCAGAATAATGCGGTATTTATTAGTGAAAATGGTATTATACCCAAGGGCGTTCATATTCGGGCGACTGTTGCGAAAGCGGTGCAGACGGAATATCGGCATAAACTTGATTATGCATTTTAATAATCACTCTACCTGTGTTGGTAACTTCGCCTATCACAGCAAAATCTAGTTGCCACTTGTCAAAAACTGCTTTGGCAAAATCTTGTTGTTCGGGTTTAATTATCATCAGCATTCTTTCTTGACTTTCAGAAAGCATAATTTCGTATGGAGTCATATTGGTTTCTCTTTGCGGAACTTTTTCAAGATGCAGTTCAATGCCTGTGCCACCTTTGCCCGACATTTCAAAAGAAGAAGAGGTAAGACCGGCAGCCCCCATATCTTGAATTGATAAAATGCAATCAGATTGCATTAATTCAAGACAAGCTTCGAGCAATAATTTTTCGGTGAAAGGATCGCCAACTTGCACTGTTGGTCTTTTATCTTCGTTGTTATCAGAAAATTCGTCAGAAGCCATAACGGCACCGTTAATGCCATCTCGACCAGTTTTTGAGCCAACATAAACAACACTAGCACCAATTTGTGAAGCGGCGGAATAAAATATTTTATTAGTATCTGCTAAACCAACAGTCATGGCATTAACAATGATGTTGCCGTTGTAACTTTCGTGAAAAGTTATTTCGCCTCCTACCGTTGGCACACCAACACAATTACCATAAAAACCAATGCCAGAAACCACCCCATTAACCAACTGCTTAGTTTTTGGATGATTAATATCGCCAAATCGTAAAGAATTTAAATTGGCAATTGGTCTTGCTCCCATAGTAAAAACATCTCTCAAAATGCCACCAACACCAGTAGCGGCACCTTGAAAAGGCTCAATAAAAGAAGGATGATTATGGCTTTCCATTTTAAAAACTATTGCTTGATTATCGCCAATATCAATGATTCCTGCATTTTCACCTGGCCCACAAATTACCCAAGGAGCAGTTGTGTGCATTGTTTTTAGCCATTTTTTAGTTGACTTGTAAGAACAATGTTCAGACCACATGGCAGAGAAAATACCTAACTCGGTGATTGTTGGTTCTCTGACAAGAATTTCGAGTATTTTTGTATATTCTTCTTGTGTTAAATTATGATCTTTGATTAATTTAGCAGTGATTTTCGTCATAGTTAGTTTTTGGCTTTAGCTCTGGATACCAAAGACTTTTTGCCTTCAGATTTTTGTTGAAATATTTTTAAAACTTTTTCTGCTTCTTCATAAGGCACAGCAAAAAATGAAAAACTATCCATAACTTTTACATCGTCAATGTTTTTTTTGCTAATGCCTGTGCTTTTTTCAAGAAAATCGAGCAATTTATGAGTGTCAAAATTATCGACTTTACCTTTGGCAATAAACAAGCGAGCTGTTCCTTTGCGATCGACATAACTTCTTTTTTCTTGCGAACCCAACGGGCGATAGCCTGTAAGACCGTGATCGTCGTAGTAAAAATCTTTGTTTTTTTTGTAAGATTCAGGATCGTGAATTTCGCTGTAGCTTTTTTCACTTAATTCGTCTCTAAATGCCAATTTTAATAGTGCAGAAAAAAGATTTTCATTAAGTTCGAATTCTTTCAACAAATCTTTGGTTATGGTTGCTACATCAGATAAATCGTTGTTAGCAATAATATCGACAATAGCAGATTTAATTCTTTGTTTTTTGCTATCAATTACTGCTGAAACATTTGGCACTTTTTGTTTGGTGATTTTAGTGTTAGCAACTCGTTGTAAAGAAGTAAGTTTGCGATATTCAGAAGGAGTGATAAGAGTAATGGCGGTGCCGGTTTTTCCTGCTCTACCAGTTCTGCCGATACGGTGAACATAACTTTCGGGATCTTGTGGTAAAGAATAGTTGATAACATGAGTTAAATTATCGACATCAATGCCTCTGGCAGCTACATCGGTGGCAACTAATATAGTGATTTGTTTGCCTCGAAATTTTAGCAATACTTTTTCTCGTTGACCTTGTGATAAATCGCCATGGATTGCCTCAGCTCTACAGCCTCTGTTGGCTAATTTATGAGCAATTTCATCGGCATCAACTTTGGTGCGACAAAAAACCATACCATAAAAACTTTCTTCGATATCGATGATGCGAAACAAAGCTTCAAATTTATCGGCTTGAGCTACTTCGAAGTAAATTTGATGAATGTTATCCCGGCTAATTTGCTCGCCAGAAACCGAAATTATTTCGGGATTTTTCATATATTTCTTGGCAAGCCTTTCGATGTTGGCAGGCATTGTTGCCGAAAACAAAACTGTTCTTCTAGAGGCAGGAGTTGATTTTAAAATTTCTTCAATGTCGTCGACAAAACCCATGTTAAGCATTTCGTCTGCTTCATCAAGCACTAAATAAGATATAGAATCGAGTTTTAAAGTTTTTCTGTTGATATGATCAATAACTCGACCTGGAGTGCCAACAACAATATCAACACCTCTTTGTAATCTAGAAATTTGTCTTTCAATTGGCTGACCACCATAAACTGCAATGATGTTGGTTTTTTGATTTTCGGCGAAAGAACTGAGTTCTTCAGTTACTTGAATGGCAAGCTCACGAGTAGGAACCAAGATGATTGCTTGCACTTTTTTTAATTGTGCCACAATGCTTTCGATGATAGGAATGCCAAAGGCTGCGGTTTTGCCTGTGCCAGTTTGGGCTTTACCAATAAGATCTTGTTTTTTTTGCAACAAAAATGGTATGGTTTTTGCTTGTATTGCAGTTGGTTCTTCAAAACCTTTTTTTTGTAAAGCATCAAGCATTGCTTCGGACAACCCCAATTCGCGGAATTTAGCTAGATTTGACATAAAAAATTGATAATTTAGAATTAAGGCTTCAAAAAGATTATTGAAACCCAAATTAAATTGAGATTCAATATTTTCTTAAACTTTATTATGACACAACAAAAAATATAAAGCAAGTATTATAAATTTAAAAATTTATTTTTTTTCGATGATTAGATAAAGACAAGAAAAGAAGCGAGAAGTAAAAAGAGAGTATTAGTGAATTTTCAAAGAAAATTATGTTGTAAATTTTAAATTTATATCAAAAACTCACTAAATTTATTGATTAGTAGAAGTTTTTATTATTTTGTGGTGCAAAATAATAAAAAACTATTTTACTGAGTCTTTTAAAGTTTTACCAACGGTAAATTTAACTCTTTTAGAGGCTTTAATGCTGATTTCTTTGCCAGTTTGAGGATTTCTGCCTTTTCTAGCTGCGGTTTTCATGGTTTTAAAAGTGCCAAAGCCAATAAGAGCAACAGGGTCTCCTTTTTTAAGAGCTTTAGTTACAACTTTAATGAAAGCATCTAAAGCGGCACCTGCATCTTTTTGCGAGATATCGGCATTGTTTGCTATTTCTTTAATTAAATCTGTTTTATGCATATAGATTTTATTATTTATGATTAATAAAGAAACTGTTTTATGACAAGCATAAAATCAAGTTAAATGAGATTGTAAAAGGCATTTTTACTAAATGCAACTAGTATTTTAAACTTTTTGTAATTAAATTTAAAATGACACATCATAGAATTTATTATTAACTATACTTTTTTATGCTTTCTTAAGATTTTGCTTTCAGTAATAACATAATCAAGTTGATGATCATGTTTTTCTTGTGGAAAATTTTGATGATAAACTTGCAAATCAAAAGCCAAACCAATAGAAATTGCAGATATTTTATTTAAAGTTCTGTCGTAATAACCTTTTCCCATACCTAATCTGTTTAACGATTTATCAACAGCGACTAATGGAACAATAACAAGGTCTGGCAAGCATTTGTTGTTGCTTTGTGGTTCTAGTATTTGTGGAAACTTTTTGTTAGCAATTAATTTGATTTTTTGATTAAATTCATAAAATTCTAGTACAAGATCTTTGATTTTTGGTAAATAATATGTTATTTTTTCTTGTTGCAAATATTGTTGTAAAATAGCGGTTGAAACCTCGTATTTAGTATGTTGATAAAGAGCGATTTTTTTTTGTTGCCAATCAGCTAAATTTTCTTCTGCAAAAGATAAAAAATTTTCACAAATTTGTTTTGATAATTTAATTATATCTTGTGTTGTAAGTTGCTTTCTTTGTTGTAAATAATGGTTTCGTAGCTCTTCTTTTTGCATAAATAAATTAGTTGTTGAAATTTGTAATTTAATCTAGTATTATTTTAGAATATCTTTAAAAAAATTAAAGTCATAAAATGAAAAAAAATCTTATTATTTGGGCAATAGCTTTAATTGCTTTATTTGCATTGTCAGCATACCTCGATGGCACTAACAACTCAAAAAATAACATTAATTTTTCTGATTTCATCAATAAAGTCGAAAATTCTGAAGTAACCGAAGTAAAAATCAAAGGAAATGATCTTAATGGTGTTTTAAAAGACGGTTCTACCTTTTACACTTATTTGCCTTATTATCCAAATTTAATCGAAAAACTTTATGCAAAAGGTGTTGCCATTAATTCTTTACCATTAATCAGTAAATCCGAAAAAATCACTTCTGGTTTGTTGGGTTGGTTGCCTTTTTTAATTATGATTGGTTTGTGGATCTTTTTTGCCAAAGGAGCTTCTGGTAAAGGTGGTGGCGGGGCTTTTGGTTTTGGCAAATCAAGAGCAAAATTATTGCAAGAAAATAAAAATAAAATTACTTTTCAAGATGTCGCGGGCATCGATGAGGCAAAACAAGAGCTAAGTGAAATTGTTGATTTTCTTAAATCTCCTAAAAAATATCTTGAAGTTGGTGCAAAAATTCCTAGAGGTTGCTTGTTAATTGGCTCTCCTGGAACTGGTAAAACATTGTTGGCAAGGGCAATTGCTGGTGAAGCTGGGGTGCCATTTTTTTCTATCTCTGGCTCTGATTTTGTTGAAATGTTTGTTGGTGTTGGTGCTAGTCGAGTGCGAGATATGTTTGAGCAAGCAAAAAAATCGGCTCCGTGCATTGTTTTTATTGACGAAATAGATGCGGTAGGTAGGCATCGCGGTTCTGGTTATGGTGGTGGAAACGATGAAAGAGAGCAAACTCTCAATCAAATGTTAGTAGAAATGGACGGTTTTTCTGATAACGAAGGTGTGGTGGTTATTGCTGCCACTAACAGACCAGATGTTTTAGACAAAGCCTTATTAAGACCGGGCAGATTTGATAGGCAAATAACCGTGCCTAATCCAGATATTTTAGGTAGAGAACAAATTTTAGTTGTGCATATGAAAAAAATAAATGCAGCTTCTGATATTAATGTAAAAATCATTGCGAGAGGCACCCCTGGTTTTGCTGGTGCCGACTTAGCAAATTTAGTAAATGAAGGGGCGATTATGGCTGCCAGATCTAATCAAAAAATGGTTACCATGAAAAATTTAGAAGATGCTAAAGATAAAATCTTGATGGGCACCGAAAGAAAATCTATTATAATGCAAAAATCTGAAAAAGAACTTACTGCCTATCACGAGGCTGGTCATGCCATTACTGCTATTAATTCTCCTAATTCCGACCCAATTCATAAAGCAACCATTATTCCTAGGGGCAGGTCTTTGGGCTTGGTTATGCGATTGCCAGAAAATGATTGTTTTTCTGTCACTAGAGCGAAGCTACAAGACGATTTGGTGGTTGCTATGGGCGGTAGGGTTTCCGAAGAAATAATTTTTGGTTACGACAAAATAACCACAGGTGCCTCTTCTGACATTTCGCAAGCAACTTATATGGCAAAAAATATGGTTACCAAATGGGGTTTGAGCGATAAATTAGGAACGGTAGATTTGTCAGAAGATGATTCTAGCAAAATGTTTAGTAACAAAAGTTATTCTGAAGCTACCAGTCAAATGATCGATCAAGAAGTAAGAAGAATTATTGAAGAAGCTTATAACAAGGCAAAAGATATTTTGCTTGCCAAAAACAGCGATCTGCATTTGTTGGCAAAAGCATTGCTTGAGCACGAAACTCTTACAGGAGAACAAATTAAAATTTTACTTGCTGGCGGTGAAATAAATAAGCCAAATCAAGAGCAAAGCTCTATGACAAGCTCTTTATCCTCTATATAAAAATCGTCAAAATTGCATTAAAATTATTGATTTAAAACTTTTTATTGTTAAAATTTCCGTTACTTCTTTTGTTTTATTAATTTGAATTTTTACCATGAATCACACTCAACAACCACAAAATTTACCAACCAAAGATGTTTTGCCAGTTTCGCTAGTAAGTGAAATGAAAAAATCTTATCTCGATTATGCCATGAGTGTTATTGTGGCAAGAGCAATCCCAGATGCCTGCGACGGCTTAAAGCCAGTTCACAGAAGAATTCTTTTTGCGATGCATGAAGGTGGCTACGATTTTAATAAACCGTTTAAAAAATCTGCCAGAATAGTAGGTGAAGTGATGGGTAAATATCACCCGCACGGCGATTCTGCCATTTATGAATCTTTGGTAAGAATGGTACAAGATTTTTCTTTAAGAGTGCCACTAATTGATGGTCAGGGTAATTTTGGTTCAATCGATGATGATCCTCCCGCCGCTATGCGATATACCGAATCTCGCCTAAAAAAAATTACCCACACTATGTTGTCTGATCTCGACAAAGATACTGTCGATTTTATGCCAAACTACGATGGCAACGAGCAAGAACCAAAAGTTTTACCCGCTAGATTTCCTAATTTATTGGTAAATGGCTCTGGTGGCATTGCAGTTGGTATGGCAACCAATATTCCGCCTCATAATTTAGGAGAGGTTATCGATGGTTGTATTTCTTATATCGACAACAATAATGTAACTATCGAAGAACTTATTCAAATAATTCCTGGTCCAGATTTTCCGACAGGTGGTATTATTTTAGGTAGATCGGGTCATCATTTAGCCGCAACAACTGGTAAAGGTCCGGTTGTGATGAGGGGTAAACATAAAATTGAAAAGAAAAACAATCAAAAAACCAGTATCATTATTACTGAAATTCCTTATCAAGTTAATAAAGCTAAATTGGTCGAAAAAATTGCCGATCTTGTGAAAGAGAAAAAAATCGAAGGCATTTCCGATTTAAGAGACGAATCCGATCGAGACGGCATTAGAATTGCGATTGAATTAAAAAAAGATACTCCAGAAGATGTTATTATCAATCAACTCTATAATTTTACCGAACTGCAATGCAATTTTAGTGTTAACACTTTGGCTCTTAATCATGGTAAACCGCAATTACTAAATTTATTGCAAATTATCACGATTTTTGTTGATTTTCGTTTTGAAGTAACCACCAGAAGAACTAAATTTTTACTAAACAAAGCACGAGATAAAACTCATATTTTAATTGGCTTGGCAGTGGCAGTTAATAACATCGATGAAATTGTTAATCTAATTAAATCATCGGCAGATACTGCCGAAGCTAAAGCCAAACTATTAGCAAAACCTTGGTCTGTTGGCAATATCGAGCATATCATTAATTTGGTGCAAGATAACGGTAATGTGGTGATAAATCAGCAATTTTATTTCACCGAAGTGCAAGCAAAGGCAATTTTAGACATGAGATTGGCGAGATTAACTGGTCTTGAAATGAACAAAATCAATGCCGAATTGCAAGAATTAACCAAAGAAATTAATCAATATTTAAGCTTGCTTTCTAGCAAGCAAGCTATGATGAACCTGGTTAGACAAGAACTTCTTGATATTAAAAACGAATTTGCCACTCCGCGTAAATCAACCATCGAAGATGCCGAATTTGAAATTGATATCGAAAGTTTGATTCCTAAAGAAGAAATGGTGGTGGTTTCCACCATGAATGGCTACATAAAACGAGTTCCGCTAGATTCTTATCGCACACAAAAAAGAGGAGGCAAGGGCAGATCTGCCATCGATATTCGAGACGAAGATGTTACTACCGAAATTTTTGCCACCAATACTCATACTCCAATTTTGTTTTTTTCTACCAAAGGCAAAGTTTATCGTCTTAAAACCTATAAATTACCGCTAAATAATCCGCAAGCAAGAGGCAGAGCATTAGTTAACTTATTACCGCTTGAACCAGACGAAAAGATTAGCACCATTTTAGCTTTACCGCAAGATGAGTCTACTTGGGCAGAATTAAGTATTGTTTTTGCCACTTCTAACGGCGATATTAGAAGAAATTCTATGGATCAATTTACCGATATTAGATCAAGCGGTAAAATCGCCATGAAACTTGAAGAAAATCAAGCTTTAATTGGTGTTGCTTTATGCAATAGCAACGACGATATTTTACTTTCCACTTATAATGGCAAATGCATTCGCTTTCCAGTTAATAAATTAAGAGTTTTTCAAAGTAGAAATTCTACTGGTGTAAAGGGTATGAATCTTGAGGAAAAAAATAAAGTAATCGCTTTATCTATTCTAAAACATGCCAGTGAAGAAATGGAAACCAGAGAAAAATATTTAAAACTAGATGTTGAAATTCGCTTACAATTAAAACAAGCCTTGCTCTTTAATCAACAGCTTGCAGAAAATCGCTCAGACTTATTGCAAACAACAAAACCATTGCCAGAAATCGGTAATTCTGAATTAAATTTAGAGACAATTTATAAAATGGCTAGCAATGAACAGTTTATTTTAACTATCACCGAAAATGGCTTTGGCAAAAGAACTTCTGCTTACGAATATCGCATCACTAATCGTGGGGGCATGGGCATTACCAATATTATTACTTCTAAAAGAAATGGCAATGTTGTTGCTAGTTTTGCGGTTGAAGATAAAGATCAGGTAATGTTAATAACCAACAAAGGCACCCTAATTCGCACTGATATAAATTCGGTTCGCATTGTTGGCAGAAATTCACAAGGTGTTACCCTAATTAAAACACAAGAAGAAAATGTGGTTGCGGTAGCCAGAATAGCCAATAACGAAGCAGATGTCGAAGACGATTTAGATCTTGCAATAGAAGAGCAAATCGATTCAATAGAAAATTCATAATATGGTGGTTAGCAATATTTATAAAAATCGTAAAATTGTTTGTTGCTTAGATCTTTCTTCTTCTAAACTAATTTGTATTATTGCTAATATTGGTATTGATGCTATTGAAATACTGGGTTATAGCCACACAGAAGCCAAAGGTATTTCTGTTGGGGCGATTTCTGATGTTAAGTTGGCACAAAAATCTATTGCCAACAGTGTGGCAGAAGCCGAAAAAATGGCGGGCATCAATATCGAAGAAATCATAGTTTCTTTAAACGAAAGCCAATTATCTTCTAGTTATCAAAATGCAACAGAAAAAATTCAAAAAGAGGTGGTGCAAAACTCAGCTATTCATAATTTAGTTAATAAAATCAGAGTTTCTTGCCTGAAAAATCATAAAGAACCAATACATCTTATTCCGCTACAATATCGTATTGACGATGCAAATATAGTGGCAAATCCGCGATATATGAGTGGTGAAAAATTATTTGCTAAATTTCATGTAATTACCGCTTCACGAACTACTATTTTAAACATTGAGAACTGTTTTAAAAAATCTAAATTGTCGATTAACGATTATATTTCTTCTACTTATGCTAGCTCGCTTTCTTGTTTAAAAGAAAATGAGCTAAAAATAGGAACTCTGTTAATCGATATTGGCAGTGAATCTACCAGTTTTTGTTTGTTTTATGATGATAAACTATTTTATCGTTCTTCTATTTCATTGGGCGGTTTAAACATTACCAAAGATATTGCTAGCATATTGGGAATTAATTTTTTAACCGCAGAAAAAATTAAAATTCTTAATAGCGCCATTATTTTATCGCCAATAGAAGAGCAAGAAGTGATAAAATATCGCAATCTAGAAATGCTAGAAGAAATAATGGCAAAACTACCAACCAGAATAGAATTATCAACCATTGTGCAAGCTAGGTTAGAAGAGATTTTTGAAACATTGAATAATAATTTAAAATTAGCGAAAATTCCGTTAGAAATAATCTCAAATATTGTCATTATCGGAGGATCTTCTAATATTCTTGGCATCGATAAGTTAGCAAAACAAATTTATCAAAAAAATACACGCATCGGCTACTCTTTAAAGCCAAACAATATTCCTTCTGATTTTCTCAATATCACTAACATCAATGTTTTAGGTATGCTTATCTATTTACAAAATGAATTTATCAAATATCAAGGGGTGAATGTTGAAAATAATGATAATTGGTTAAAAAAAATTCTCAGCAAATTTATTAAAGAATAAAATATGCAATTTAATTATAATAATTTTCAGCAACGAAAGAAAAAAGAAGCTTTATTTAAGATCTTGACAATATCTTGCATATTTTTTGCTATTATTTTTTTATTAACTTTATTTTTATTAATTACACATAAAGCCCAACCAGCTTTTTTGAGAACAAAAATCGCTCTCGAAATTGATCTTACCAATCAAACTAATTTAAAAAATATAGATTATCGTCAAATAATTAAAGATGCTTTAATTAAACAATTTTCCCACACAATAAACAACGATAAAGCCAGCGATCAAAACATTGTTAACACTAATTCTCTTTATCAATTAATTAGCAAAATTAGCAATCTAGAGCTAAAACAAGCTATCGAAAAAAATCAAAATTTGTTAGGTAGTAAGTTTTTATTTTGGCTTTCGGCAAGTTCAAAGCTTGATATAGCATTTAAATATCATAATCAGCATCATCTTAATTTGTTGCAACAAAAAATTCTATCTCAATTGCAAGAACAGCAAAAAATTAAAACCTACTTTAACTGGCAATTTTGGCAATACGGAGACTCTCGAGAACCAGAAATTGCGGGCATCGCTTCTAGTTTAGCTGGTTCTTTTTTAACTATGTTGGTATTTTTATTGTTGGCAATGCCTCTTGCAGTGGCTTGTGGTTTTTATCTAGAAGAATTTGCTCCAAAAAATACTTTCACCAATATCATAGAGGTGAGTTTAAATAATTTGGCGGCCATACCATCAATCATTTATGGTTTGCTTGGTTTAATTATTTATTTGCAAATATTTAAATTGCCACGATCTTCTAGTTTAGTTGGCGGTCTTACTTTGTTTATGTTGGTTTTGCCAATTATTATTATTTCAACAAGAAATGCTATAAGAACAATTCCAAAAAATATCAGAGATGCCGCTTTGGGGCTTGGAGCATCTTCTTTTCAGGTTGTTTTGCATCATTTATTGCCACTGTCTTTGCCAGGAATTATGACAGGCACAATTTTAGCAGTTTCGCGAGCATTAGGCGAAACCGCCCCTTTGTTGATGATTGGTATGGTTGCTTTTATTGTTGATATACCTAAAAAATTCAGCGATCCTACCACGGTTTTGCCAGTGCAAATTTATTTATGGTCAGACTCTCAAGAAGTTGGTTTTGCCGAAAAAACTTCGGCAGGAATTTTGGTTTTATTGTCTTTTTTGATTTTACTCAATTTAACCGCAGTTTTAATTAGAAGAAAGTTTGAAAAAAAATGGTAAAAATAGTTGGAATTCTCAATTTAACTCCCGATTCTTTTTTTGATGGTGGCAAGCACAATACTTGGGAATTAGCCTTACAACAAGTGGCAAAAATGCTTCAAGCAGGTGCTTGTATTATTGATATTGGGGCAGAATCTACCAAGCCAAATTCTCAACCTCTCACTTTACAACAAGAACAAGAAAGATTGTTAAAAATTTTACCGTCAATTATTGCTTATATTAAAACATTTAATAAAGAAAATCAAAAAAACATCAAAATTAGCTTAGATTCTTATCATTTTCACACTATTAAAATGGGTTTAGAAATGGGTATCGATATAATTAACGATGTTAGTGGCTTGGTTGATGAAAAAATAGTTGATTTAGCCCTGCAATATCAATGTCAAGTGATTTTGATGCATAATTTAGCTATTCATTCTAATCCAAATTTAATTATTAATACAAATCTCAACATTAATTCTGAAATTTTTAATTGGGCTAAACAAAAAATAGCTAAATTACTTGCTAAAGGTGTAAAAAAAACTAACATTATTTTTGATCCAGGCTTGGGATTTAGTAAAAATACCGCACAATGCATAAAAATTTTAAAAGAAATTGCCATTTATCATAATTTAGGAGTAGAAATTTTAGTTGGCCATTCGCAAAAAAGTTTTTTAGATGCCATAGAAATTGAAAATTTATCTAGATCTCAAAAAACCTTGCTTATTTCTCAATATTTAGCTAAAAAACAAGTGCAATATTTAAGAGTGCATAATGTTTATGAAAATTATCAAGTGTTGAAGTGATGCCATTTCCCATCTTTAAATGCATCAAAATACTAAACTAAGCAAAGTAACTGTTATTATTGAGGTAAAACAACTTATGATAATGGCGATTTTAATGGCTTCATCATTTGCTTGATATTGATTGGTGAGTACATAAATTAAAAATGCAGTTGGTGCGGAAGCTATAATGATTAAGCTTTTTAACCAATAATCTGTCAGATGAAACAAAAAATAGCCAACACATAAGGCAAATAATGGGTGTATTAAATTTTTTACCACAACGATTTTGATAACTTTAATTTTTTGCAGTTTGTCATTAAACTTTATTGCAGCGCAGTTTAAGCCAAAAATAAATAAAGCCATCCCCGTGCCAGCATTTCCTAAGATTTTAATTGATTCATATAAAAAATTATTTTTAAAAGAGTGTAATTGCCAATAATTTAAAAATAAGCCAAGAAACGGCATAAAAACAAGTGGAGTTTTTATGACCTGTAAAAAAACATTCTTTTTTTGAGCTTCGTTGTTGTTAAAAAATGTAAGAATTGCTATCATAATAGATTGTATAATCATAACTTGAACTAAATTAGCAATTATAGCAGAAACGGAGTTGCCAAATAAAAAAAATGTGATGGGCACAGAATATAGGGTGGTATTTGAATAGCTAGAGGCGAAAGATAAGGCGAATCGTTGTTTAAGAATGCTGTTTTTATGAAGCAACATTGCCAATAAAAAAGTAAAAAACCAAGTTGCTAGATAGGCAAAGATAAATTTAATATTGAAAATCGTTTTTAATTCAGAAGAAAATGTAACCGAAAAAAGAAAGCACGGAAAGGCTATTTTAAATAAAAAAATCTCAAAGCTTTTAACATTATGATCGTCAAAAATTTTAATATTTCTCGCTACACAACCAATAAAAATTACTCCAATGGCCGGCAATAAAGAAAAAAATAAAGAATTCATAGATATTGTGAGAACTTTGTTATAAAATAGTTTATAAAATTTTAAATAATAAAAATTAATTAAGCAAGCAGCTCTCGATCTAAATTCCCCTTCTTGTAGAAGGGGTGGCACGAAGTGCCGGGGTAGTGTCGGCAACACACGGTAAGATCTTTCTTCGAAAAAACATCTGCGATCGTCTCACAAAACTTCCCCTTCTACAAGAAGGGGAATTCTGACCGAGAAATGCTTGCCGACATTGCCTCGACACTTCGTTCTGCTCTGCACCAGAAGAGGGGAAATTTAGATCGAAGTTTGGTTTACACACAAGATTTTATTAATTTGGATTGGTAACAAAAACAACATTGACTAAATTATGTTTTTGCAACAAGGCAAGTAGTGCAGTGATGTTGCCGTAGCTAGTGTCTTTATCGGCATTTAGATGTATTTCTTGACTGCTATTATGCATTGCAATATCAATTAAATGATTGTTTAAATCTAGCAAACTACTAGCTTTTTCTTCTAAAAAATACTCTCCGTTTTTGGTGATGGCAATGACAATTGGTTGAGTATTGCCAATTTGCTGAGCTTTATCTTTAGGAAGTTCTAGCGAAATTGCCGAGTGCACACTTGGAGCGCAAACCATCAGCACAATTAAAAGCACCAACAACACATCAACCAAAGGAGTGATGTTGATTTCGGTGAGCGGGGCATGCAGATTTTCGTTATCAAAAGAATTTAACATTTTTTTGTCAATAAACTAAAACAAATATTTTCAGATAAATGTCTTAAATGTTGCATCAATAATTTGTTATATCTCACAATGCCATTATAGGCAAGCATTGCTGGTATTGCCACCGCCAGACCGATGGCAGTGGTAACCAACGATTCGGCAATTGGGCCTGCCACCACTGAAATAGAGGCGTTACCGCTTGTGGCGATTTTTGCAAAACCGTGATAAATGCCTAAAACCGTGCCAAACAAGCCAATAAAAGTTGAGCCAGAGCCAATAGAACCAAGTAAAGTGAGGCCTTTATCGAGTTGGCAACGAATGTTATCGAGCTTTTGCACCAGCTGAGTGATGATAAATTCTTTTTGCAAATCAATATCTAGTTCTAAATTTTTATTTTGCTCTAAACTAGGTATTGCAGAAAACAAAGCAAAAACAGCAGAATGTTTAGGTAAAGATTGATATTTTTGACTTTTAAGAAAATTTTGCCCAAAATTTTGCCCAAAATTTTGCCAAAAATTTTGCCAAAAATTTTGATGATTAACAAGTTTTAAAGCTTTGAATTGGCCATAAAGTTGATAAGTTTTGTAAAAAATGAGATACCAACTAAATAAAGAGGCGAACAACAAAATTGCCACCACCACATTGGCAACAAAATTATTTTGAGCAAGAACTGCAAAAAGATTCATAGTTAAGTGAGTTGAAATTTAATAGGCACCAAAACAGAAGCCTTAACATTGTGACCATTTTGTTTTGCCGACACAAATTGCCATTTTTTCACTGCCAAAATTGCTGATTGATCTAAAACATCAAAACCACTGCTTTGATGAATATTAATTTCGGCAGGCAAGCCGTTTTCTTGCACCGTCACTAGTAAAATTACTTCGCCTTCTATGCCCATTCGTTTGGCAGAAAGAGGATATTGCGGTGGGTTGTTATTGAGATATTCTGCTTCAAATTGTGGAGCGATAATGCTAGAATTGTTGCTGTTGCTGTGTTTAGACTGATTAGTTGCTTGATTTACCAAACTATTTTTATCATTTTTTGTAGGTGATTTTGCTTTTTTTACATTTGATGTTGTTGCTGTATTTTGTTTTAAGATGTTTGTTTGAGTGGCTATTTTAAAGCTTAAACTCGTGGCAATTTGCGGCTTGATGGCATAATTTGAAACAGCAATTGAATTGCCAGGAAAACCACCAAAAACTAACAAAAAGTGCAAAAAAATAGAAAAAGCAAAAGCAAAATGTTTAAAATTGACAGATAAAGACATAATAAATTAATGACTATTTTTTAGCAAAAAAAAATTATAAAATATATTTCTTTGATAGTCAATATCATTTTCAATTGAAAACAATATTTTACCAAGAAAAAATCATAAATAAAGACTTGATTATATTTGTTGGCTGAATTAAAATAATCAAAATATTATCCAATTTTAACATAAAAAATCATATGAAATTGTTAGCTTGTAATAGCAACAAACAACTGGCTTCTCAAATAGCTTCGCATCTTAAACTTGATTTGGTTTTGGCAGAGGTAAAAAAATTTGCTGATCACGAAATTTTTGTTGAAATAGCCGAAAATGTGAGGGGGCAAGATGTTTTTATTTTACAGTCAACTTCTTATCCTGCCAACGATCATCTAATGGAGCTTCTTATTGCTATCGATGCCCTAAGAAGAGCTTCTTCTAAACGAATTACTGCGGTAATGCCCTATTTTGGCTATGCCAGACAAGATCGTAAAGTTGCCCCGCGTACACCAATTTCTGCCAAATTAATTGCCAATCTCATCACTTCTGCTGGGGCAGATCGAGTTCTTACTCTCGATTTACATGCTGGTCAAATACAGGGTTTCTTCGATATTCCTGTCGACAATCTCTATGCTTCTCCTTTGTTTATCGATCATATTTTACAAAATTTTGATGTTAACAATTTAACCATTGTTTCTCCCGATGTGGGCGGTTTAGTGCGGGCTCGTAATGTCGCTAGCAAAATTTCTGCCGATTTAGCCATTGTCGACAAAAAAAGAGTTAAGCCAGGAGAAAGCGAAGTGATGAACATTATTGGCAATGTTGCTAACAAAAATTGCATTATTGTTGATGATATGGTTGATTCTGGTGGCACTTTATGCAATGCCGCCTCTGCCTTAATTAATCAGGGTGCCAAAACTGTTTCTGCCTACATTACACACGGTGTTTTATCGCAAAATGCTTGGCAAAAAATTGCTAATTCGCAATTGCAAAAATTAATTATCACCAATTCTATCAATCCAACCGCACAAACTTTAACAGCATCAAACATAGAAATTATCGATATTTCTTTTCTTTTGGCAACTGCAATTAACAGCATTGCTTGCGAAAAATCTTTATCTGCTTTATTTAATTAATTTTTTTGCCAAATGAAAAAACTTTTATTAAAACTGTTTCTTCAACATAAAAAACAAATTTTTAACATTTCAGCAATTTTAGTGTTTACTTTAATAATTTTTGTTTTGGTTTCTGTGGTTGCAAATGTTTTATATCGTTATAAAAATATCAATCAAAGAGGCTTTTTTATTGAATTTGCCACCGATGGCAAACCAGTTGTTAAAGAGCCAGAAAAAATCCCCGATCTTAACGAATTACTTGCCTCTGCCGATTTTTCTCGAGGCGAAAAAATTTTCAAAAAATGCTCTTCTTGTCATAACATAAATCAAGGCGAAGGGGCAAAAGTTGGCCCAAATCTTTATGGTGTTGTTGGTAGAAAAAAGGGTTCGACAATGGGTTTTGCTTATTCTGAAAGCTTAATTGCCAAAGGCGGGGCTTGGAGCAAAGATGAAATTAATCAATTTATCACTAAGCCAAAAAACTATATCGCAGGCACTAAAATGGCTTTTGCTGGTCTAAAAAAACCACAAGATCGAGCAGATGTTATTTCATATCTTGAAAAAAAATCGAACAACTAAACTATGACTACAGAACAAATAATCGGCATTATTCTCACTTTAATTTTTGGGGCAGTTTTCGGCTCTTTTGCCACTCTTTTTGCCTATCGCCTACCCAGAAAAGAATCTTGTTTTGGCAGATATTTTGGCCCAAAATCTCGCTGTTCTAATTGTGGCACCACCATCATCACTCGCGATTTAATTCCGGTTTTAAATTGGCTTGTTACCAGAGGAAAATGCCGAGCCTGCCATCATCCTGTGCCAAAAGTGCATTTGTTTGTTGAGCTTACTACAGTTTTATTGTTTTTAGCTTGTTATTATAGCTTTGGTTTTAGCGAAAAATTTATTATTTACTCATTGGCAAGTGTTGCTCTGGTTGTTGCCATGGCTAGCGATCTTACTCACAAAATTTTCCCCGATCAAGTGTTGCTGTTTGTGTTATTTTTTGTTGGTTCAGATAAAATTTTGCAAGATCACACCATATTAAATATGGCATATTCTGGCTTGATTGGTGTTTTTTTTGTGATCGCTTTACACAAGCTTGTTTACAATAAAAATAAACATATTTTTGCCAACGAACAGCATTTTTTTAGTTATAGCAAATTTGTTTTAATTGCCTCTGTGTTGCTAAACATTGAAAATTTTTTATTTTATTGTCTAGTTTTAACAATCACTCTTTTTGCTGTTTTTAAAGCTCTAAAACCAACAAAACCATTTAGTTTTGGCTATATTTTTATTATTCCCTTCATTTGTTTAACCATTATTTCTCCTCTATAATATGCTTGATTACAAAGTAAAAGACATTTCACTTGCCAAATTGGGTCGACACGAAATCATTCTGGCAGAAAACGAAATGCCAGGTTTAATGTCTTTAAGAGCAGAATATGGCAGCACTATGCCTTTAAAAGGGGCAAAAATTGCTGGCTGTTTGCATATGACCATCGAAACGGCGGTTTTAATTGAAACTTTGGTGCATTTAGGGGCCGAAGTTCGCTGGAGTTCTTGCAATATTTTTTCTACTGTCGATCAAGCAGCATCAGCAATTGCTAGTGCTGGCATTCCTGTTTTTGCCTGGAAGGGCGAAACCCTTGAAGAATACGAATGGTGCATCAGGCAAACTATTTTTGGCAAAAACGGTTGGTTGCCAAACTTGATTCTCGACGACGGTGGCGATCTTACCAAAATAATTCACGAAGAATATCCAGATTTACTAAACAACATCAAAGGTTTATCCGAAGAAACCACCACAGGTGTGGCAAGGCTTTACCAAATGCAACAAGAAGGCAAATTGCAAGTGCCTGCCATCAATGTTAACGATGCAGTAACTAAATCAAAATTCGACAATCTCTATGGTTGCAAAGAAAGTGTAATTGACGGCATAAAAAGAGCAACCGATGTGATGATTGCTGGCAAAATGGTGGTAGTTTGTGGCTATGGCAATGTTGGCAAAGGTTGTGCCGAAGCCTTTAAAAGCCAAGGGGCAAGGGTGGTGGTAACCGAAGTTGACCCCATCTGCGCTTTGCAAGCAGCAATGGCGGGGTTTAGTGTGTTGCCCCTAGAAGAAGTTGTTGAACAAGCCGACATTTTTGTTACTGCCACAGGCAATGTTTCGATAATCACTTTTGAGCATATGAAAGCTATGAAAGATTGTGCAATTGTTGGCAATATTGGGCATTTTGATAACGAAATAGAGGTTGAATCTCTGCGAAATTTAAAATGGATCAATATCAAGCCTCAGCTCGATCAAATTAATTTTCCAAACGGCAAAAGGCTTATTTTATTGGCAGAAGGTCGATTGCTTAATCTCGGTTGTGCCACTGGGCACAGTGCTTTTGTGATGTCTGCCAGCTTCACCAATCAGGTAATGGCACAAATAGAATTATGGCAAAATCACAGCAAATATCAAAAGCAAGTTTATATTTTGCCAAAATATCTCGACGAAAAAGTTGCCAGATTGCATTTGGCAAAACTTGGTGTTAAGCTCACTTCGCTCACCCAAGAACAAGCAAAATATTTAGGAATTAATCCACAAGGACCTTTTAAAACCGACAACTATAAATATTAAACTTATGCAAAAATTTCTCATCACCGAAAATGGCTATGCAAAACTCAGAGAAACCCTCGAAAATTTAAAAAATCACGAAAGACCAAAAGTGATACAACAAATCGCCGCCGCGCGAGAATTGGGCGATTTACGCGAAAATGCCGAATATCATTCTGCCAAAGAAAAACAAGGCTTTATCGAGGCACAAATTGCCGACTACGAAGACAAAATCAACCGAGCAGAAATTGTCTATATTTCTAAACTTTCTGGCAATAAAGTGTTGTTTGGTGCCACCGTTTTGCTTGACAATGGCAAAAAAGAAATATCCTATCAAATTGTTAGCGATTTTGAAGCCAATCTAGATCTTGGCCTAATTTCTGCCAATTCTCCAGTTGCCAAAGCCTTGCTTGGCAAAGAAGTTGGCGACGAAATCGAAATCAACACTCCTGGCGGAATAGTTTTTTACGAAATCTTGTCAATCAAGTTTGTTTAAATTATGCAAGTTAATCAAATAATTTGCGGTGATTGTCGCGATGTTTTATCTGGTTTTCCCGACAAAACATTCGATTTAATTTTTGCCGATCCTCCATATAATTTACAACTACAACAAACCCTTACTAGACCAGATAACAGTATTGTTGAGGGTGTTGATGATGATTGGGATAAATTTTCTAGTTTTGCCGAATATGATGAATTTTGCCAACAATGGCTCACTCAATGTAGAAGAACTCTAAAAGACGATGGAGCAATTTGGGTTATTGGTAGTTATCACAACATTTTTCGAATCGGTAAAATGATGATGGATATGGGGTTTTGGATTTTAAACGATGTGCAGTGGTATAAAAAAAACCCTATGCCAAATTTTCGAGGTGTAAGATTTACAAATGCTACAGAAACTTTATTGTGGTGTAAAAAAAGTTCCGATCAAAAAAAATATACTTTCAATTATCAGCTTATGAAAGAACTTAACGGTGGCAAACAAATGAAATCGGTTTGGGAGATTGGTTTATGCACTGGAAAAGAAAGATTACGAGATGAAAATGGCAATAAATTACATTCCACTCAAAAACCGCAAGAATTATTACGCCGAGTTATTTTATCATCTTCAAAAGAAGGCGATTTAATTCTCGATCCTTTCTCTGGAAGCGGGACAACCGCAATGGTTGCAAAAACTTATAATAGAAACTTTATTGGTATAGAAAAAGAACAAAAATATGTTGATATTTCTTTAGCTAGATTACAAGATGCAATACAAGATTACTTATTATGATAACACAATCAGATTTAGAAAATATTATTAGAGACTCTATTATAAAACTTGTCAATGAAAGTTTATCTAATAAAAATATCGCAAAACAATATAATAAACATCAAGAAAAAATTCATTTTATTCCTATTCAATACAGAATTATAGGCGGTATATTACAATCTCTAAACATTAAATTTGGTAATTTTTTACAAAATCTTTTATCGGCAATCATTTTAAAAGAAGAAAATCTAATACTTCATCAGTTATCGGGCAAAAGAATTGCATCTTCTTTTTCAAAAGAAGTTAATAACATTATAGAAGAATATATTTATGATAGAGAAAATAAAGAAGCGACCGAATTGGAATTAAATTTAAATTTTACTAAGTTAAAGGAAAATATTACCAATAAAAACAAAATTAACAATGAAGCAATTTTCTTTAAGCAAGATATAGATTTATTATTTGAAACAAAAAATCAGATAATTTATTTAGAAATTAAATACAACGACGATCACGATACAGGAAAATTTGCCGATATTAATCGTAAATTTATAAAAACATTCTTATTAATACAAAATCATATTTCTCCATCTTCAACAAAACCAATAATGCCAATAATTTATTATTTTAATAAAAAAATAAGATGGCAATCTCATTATATTCCAAAAGAAAATGTGTTAAGAGGCGGACAGTTATTTGATAAATACTTTTCAACGAAATTTGAACTGTTAGAAGATGCAATAAAAAATATTTCTCATAATCAAGAATTTATAAAAATTTTTGATGAAATGTCTGAAAATGTAAAAAATCTTTCTTTATAAAGTTTGATAGCAAAAATTTAAAAAAATATTAGACCATTTTTTTAATGCAAAAAACAAAAATTATTTGTTGCTTTATTAGAAAAAGCTGTTAGCATAAGTTTTTTAAAAATTTATTACATCTAAAATTCATTTAGTTTTAGATGTATTTGTCTTAATTTTAACATCAAAAAAAATATGAGCATTTCCATTACACAACTATCTAATCAAGGTTTAAAATACGAGTTTTTTGTTAATATTGCTTGGGATTTAATCGACCAAAAAATAGATAAAAGAACCGCTAAAGATCAAGAAAACTTTTCACTCAACGGCTTTCGTAAAGGTCAGGTTCCATTAAACATTATCAAAGAAAAAAATTTCACCCTATATTTAAGATCAGAACTAGAAACATTGGTCGACAAAACCGTCAATAAAATCTTAGACGACAACAAAATTCAGCCAGCTTCCTACCCTAAAACTTATATTGAAAAGGCAAATCCAAACGAAAATGCCGAAATTAAAATCATCATCGAAGCAATGCCAACAATACCAGAAGTAGATTTAACTAAAATAAATCTCACTAAATACGAACTTATCTTGCAAGATGACTTGGTTGAAACTTTTGTTAATAGAAACTTAAAAGGTCTATTAAAGCAAACCAAACAACAACCAGATTATCAAGCAAAAATTGGTGATATCGTGGTTATTGATTATGCTGGCACAGTAGAAAATAACAAGTTTGAAGATGGTTTATACCAAAATCAAAAAATCGAGCTTGGTTCAAAAACTTTGGTTGCCAATTTTGAAGAACAAATGGTTGGTGCCAAAGAAGGCGATAAATTAACAGTGCAAGTTGCTTTTCCTGCCGATTATTTTAGACCAGTTTATGCTAATAAAAACGGTTCTTTTGAAGTTTCCATAAACGAAGTTTATTCTTACGAAAATCAAGAACTAAACGACGATTTTATTAAAGAAAAACTAGGTTTTGAAACAAAAGAAAAACTTTTTAAAAACACTCAGCAACAAATGAAAAAAGGCTACGAAATTACCTTAAAAAACATTGTTAAAAAAGAACTATTCGATCAGCTCGATTCTCAATACAAAATTGATTTACCAAAATCTTTATTAGAAAATCAATTAAAAGTAGTTGAAAATCAACAAGGTATCGAAAAATTAAATCAAGAACAAAAAACTAAACTAGCAGAAAGAATGGTTCGTTGTGGCATTATCATCAACGATATCGCTAATAAAAACAACATTAAAGTTGAAAAAGACGAATTCAATGCCAAAATAAGCGAAATTTTATCTTTCATACCAAATCAAGAAGAAGCAAAATTTTTCTTAGACGAATTGCAAGAAAATGATGAAATGGCAAATCAAATAGGAGGTTCAATCGTCGAAGAAAAAGTTCTCGATTTTATCAGTAATTATGCCATCATCACCACAAAACAAGTGCAAGATAAAGAAGTCGATCAAATCTGGTACGATCTTAATAACAATCCTAATTTCTAAAATATGAACGATTTTGTTAATGCTTTAAAACTTGTAGCCTTTCCTATTCATAAAGAAGGCTATAAATTTATTATAATTTTCGCCCTTGTAACTGCTTTATTGGCTATATTTAGTAGCAATTTAGGCTTGATAGGTTTGGTTCTTACTGCTTGGTGCATTTTTTTCTTTCGCGATCCAGATCGTATTTCACCAATTCAAGATAATGTCATCATTAGCCCAGCAGATGGTGTAATCACTAGGGTCGAATACAATGCAGATGCTCCAGAAGAGCTTGGCTATAACAACACCAAATTTAATAAAATCAGCATTTTTCTTAATGTATTTAATGTTCATGTCAACAGAGTGCCATTTTCTGGTTCGGTAATTAAAATCATCTATAAGCCAGGCAAATTTTATAGTGCCAATGCCGAAGAAGCTAGTTTTGATAACGAAAGAAACTCGGTAGTCATCAAAACTGCCAGTGGTCACGAAATAATTTTTGTGCAAGTGGCGGGTTTGGTAGCCAGAAGAATAATCTCTGATCTCAAAGAGGGTCAAGAAGTTATCGCAGGTCAAAGATATGGCATAATTCGTTTTGGTAGCAGAGTTGATATGTATCTACCAGAAGACATAGAAATTCAATCTTTACTTGGTCAAACCATGATTGGGGGCGAAACTGTTCTTGCCAAAATCAACCATAAATAAAATAAAGTTTCTTAAATATGACTTCTGCAAATATTTTACAACTTATTGCTAAAAGAGAAGAGGCAACAATTGGCGGTGGCCAAAAAAGAATCGATATTCAGCATTCTAAAGGAAAACTCACCGCTCGAGAAAGAATCGAAGTTTTGCTCGATCCAAACTCTTTTGAAGAATATGGTTTATATGTTGAGCATCGTTGCATAGATTTTAATATGGATGATAAAAAACACCCAGGAGATGGTGTGGTTACTGGTCATGGCACAATTAATGGTCGATTGGTTCTTGTGTATAGTCAAGATTTTACTGTAATGGGCGGTTCGTTAGGCGAGGCACATGCCAAAAAAATCTGCAATATTTTAGATAAGGCAATGCAAGCAGGTGCTCCAATTATTGGCATCAACGATTCTGGCGGAGCTAGAATTCAAGAAGGGGTCGACTCTTTAGCTGGTTATGGCGAAATTTTTCAAAGAAATATCGATGCCAGCGGGGTTGTTCCGCAAATATCTCTAATTATGGGCCCTTGTGCTGGCGGGGCGGTTTATTCGCCTGCTCTTACCGACTTTGTAATTATGGTCGAAAACTCTTCTTATATGTTTGTAACTGGTCCAGATGTGGTTAAAACAGTAACTCATGAAACCGTTTCGCAAGAAGATTTGGGCGGTGCTTCTGTGCATGCCGTTAAAAGTGGGGTTGCTCATCTATCTTTTAAGAGTGAAATAGAAACCTTGTTGCAAACTAGAAGACTAATTAATTTTTTACCACTTTCCAATACCCAAAAAGCTCCGCAAGTGCCCGTCAACGACAACCCCGATCGTGTCGATATTGCCCTTAACACTTTGGTGCCAGAAAACCCAAATCAACCCTATAATATGCGAGAATTGGTAGAAAAAATTCTCGATGAAAGTAATTTTTTAGAAATTCAACCAAATTATGCCAAAAATATTATGGTTGGCTTTGGCAGAATGGAAGGCTCAACAGTTGGCATTGTTGCGAACCAACCAATGCAATTAGCTGGCTGTCTAGATATCAAAGCAAGCGAAAAAGCGGCACGCTTTATTCGTTTTTGCGATGCTTTTAACATTCCGATCATTACTTTTGTTGATGTGCCAGGTTTTTTACCAGGAACCGATCAAGAACACAACGGCATCATTAAACACGGAGCAAAATTGCTCTATGCTTATGGCGAGGCTACCGTGCCAAAAATCACCATCATTACCCGAAAAGCTTATGGCGGTGCCTATATTGTGATGAATTCAAAACACTTAAAAGGCGATGTTAATTATGCTTGGTCAAATGCCGAAATTGCTGTAATGGGCCCCGAAGGTGCAGTTGAAATTATTTTTCGTGAAGATGCCAAAAATCCAGAAGCAAAAGCTAAAAGAGTGGCAGAATATCGTCAAAAATTCGCTTCTCCTTTTGTGGCTGCATCAAGGGGTTTTCTTGACGAAGTTATCTATCCGCAAAACACCAGAAAAAGCATTTGTTTAGCTCTACAAATTTTAAAAAACAAAAAAGTCAATAAAATCTGGAAAAAGCACGACAACTTGCCTCTATAAAATCACCACAAAACCCTAAAAATAAACAAAAAAAATGACTCAGCAAAACAACGAAAAACAAAAACATGGTTTAGTCGCAATTGTTGGGGCTCCTAATGCAGGAAAATCAACCATCACCAATGCTTTAACTGCTGTTAAGCTTGCCATTGTTTCACCAAAAGTGCAAACCACCAGAACTTCTCTTAAAGCCATTATTAATCAAGAAGAAAACCAATTAATCATTATTGACACCCCTGGTATTTTTATTCCTCAAGATCATAGAATTTTAGAAAGAATAATTGTTAAAACAGCTTGGCAAGCACTAAGAGAAGCCGATCACATTTGTTTTGTGGTTGATGTTTCTTGTGGCATAAATAAGCAAAATCAACAAATAATTTCTGATCTCAAAAAAGAACAATTGCCCATCACTGTGGTGCTCAATAAAATTGATTTAGTAAAAAAATACAAACTTTTACAAATTATTGCCGATCTACAAAATTTAGGTTTAGATCAAATCATTCCAATTTCTGCCCTACAAAACGACGGCATAGAGCAACTAAAAAGCTTTTTATTTACACAATGTCAACAACCGGGTTGGCAATATCAACAAAACGAAATAACCACCGCTTCGCATCGTTTTTTAGCTAGTGAAATCACCAGAGAGCAATTATTTTTACATCTCAACCAAGAAATACCTTATCAACTCAATGTTTTAACCGATTCTTATCAAATTTTTGATAATAAATCAATTAAAATACATCAAACAATTTTAGTAAGTAAAAACAATCAAAAAACCATTATTTTAGGCAAAAATGGCGAAATGATAAAAAAAATCGGTATGCTCGCCAAGCAAGAAATTGCCAATCTTGTCAAAACAAGAGTTCATTTATTTTTATTTGTGAAAGTCAACGAAAACTGGATGAGAAATATTGACAATTTTGAAAATATCAAACTAGATAAACTACCACTATGAAAACACTGCTCGGAGTAAATATCGATCATGTTGCCACCATCAGAAATGCCAGAGGTGGCAATCATCCTTGTGTGGTTGAGGCGGCAATTATGGCTGAAAAATCTGGTGCCGATGGCATCACCGTGCATCTTCGCGAAGACAGAAGGCACATCAAAGACCTCGATTTAATAGAAATAAAGCAAAAAATTAATTTGCCAATCAACCTCGAAATGGCTGCCACCGCAGAAATGTTAACAATAGCTCAAAACATTAAGCCACACAGTGTTTGTTTGGTTCCAGAAAAAAGAAACGAAATCACCACCGAAGGCGGTTTAAATTTGGTAATGCATCAACAACATTTTGCCGATTTTATTTCTGTTCTCAAAAAGCAAAATATCTTGGTTTCTTTGTTTATCAATCCCTATTTGTCTCACATTGAAATTGCCAAAAATATTGGTGCCGACATTGTCGAGCTACATACTGGCGAATTTTGTCATAGTTTTGGCTCACAAAAAACCGCAGAAATCTATCAACAACTAGTTGCTTCGGCAAATTTTGCTAAAAAACTCGGTTTATCTTGCCATGCCGGGCATGGGCTAAACTATCAAACTGCTTTTGAAGTGGCAAAAATCAAAGAAATTACCGAATTAAACATTGGGCATTTTATCATCGGCGAAGCCATATTTTATGGGCTTCCTTATGTAATACAAAAAATGCAAAGAATTTTAAAACAAGCAAGAGAATAAATAAAAAACATGAAAAAATTATTGTATTTTTTGGTTTTTATTTGTTTTTCTTTTGCTAATTTGGCGGTCGCTCAAAATATTGCTATCAAACAAAATATTCCACAAGCCAAAATGGTTGGCAGTTATTGTTTTAATGCTTTTGGTTTTAAAATTTATCACATCGAATTGTGGAGTAAAAATGGCAAATTCAACTACGAGCAACCTTTGGCATTAAGCATAACTTATCATAAAAATTTTTCTGCTTCGCAATTAGCAAACAAAACCGCTACCGAAATGCAAAAAACCAACCAACTCACTCAACAGCAACTTGCAAAATATATGGTTTATATCAATAAATTATTTGTTGATGTTAAGAAAAACCAAAATAAAACAGCAATTTTTATGCCAAACGGCAACTTAACAATTTTTCTTGAGCAGCAAAAAATTTCTGAAGTAGACAGTTTAGAATTCGCCAAAGATTTTTTAAACATTTGGCTTAGCCCAAAATCTAGCTACCCAAAAATGTCTTCTGCCCTCACTAATACCATTTCTACTAATTAAATTCCCCTTCTGTGGCGGGCGAAGCGATGGAGGGGTAGTGTTTGCAAGCAAAACTCGGTCATAATTTCCTGCACTAATGAAGGGGTAGCACGAAGTGCGGGGGCAGGGTCGGCAAGCAAAACTCGGTCAGAATTCCCCTTTTTTAGAAGGGGTGGATTTTTTTGCGACAGCAAAAAAAGACCAAGGTAGTGTCGGCAAGCCACCTTAGGATCTTCCTCGAAAAAACATCGGCGATCGTCTCCCAACAATACCCCGCACCAATTCGCAGCCACCCCTTCGTTAGTGCAGGGAATTGAGATCGATTAAAATTAAATATTCTCTACCGTTGAGATTTCTTCTTCGGTGAGTTGATACAGGGCATAAACCATTTCGTCGATTTTGGCATCTGTTTGGTTGAAAGTGAGTTGCAATTTTTTGACTTCGGCTTGCTTTTCTTTTAATCGAGCAAGCCACTTTTCTTCTTGTTTGGCAGTGAGATTTATTTTTTGTAAAGTGATGGCTTGCAAAAACTCTCCCCAAGAAAGTTCGCTCCACCTAGCAAGCTGTTTATTGATGTTTATTGTGGCAAATTCTCCTGTAAGTAATTCAAAAAATTGAGTGTTAATAAAATCAATTTGGCTGTTAATTTGCATCATCAACTCAACTTTTTGAACAATTTCGGTTTGTTGTTTTTGGCTTGCAATGATGATTGGTATTTTGCACAGCGGTTCAATATCTAGCTGATAGTTTGAGCCTTGCATTTTACCTTTATTTTTTAAATAAAAAGCGACAAGTTTTGAGTTTAAAACCCCAGTAAGATATTTTAGGTTTATATCGTTTGGTTTGACGATATTAAAAGTTCTGTCAACATAAGAATCAAAATCAATATAACTAAAACGAGGTCTTAATGTTGATTTTCTAACGACTAATATTTTTTTCCCTAAAAATATTATTTCTTTTCTAGCACAATGTAAACCATAAGGCTTATTCATTGAGGTTATAATTTTTTTAAATTTATCTAAATGTTTTTTGATGTTTGGATAATTGTTAATTTTATTTGGTTTTTTAAAGCTGGAATTTGTATAAATTGCCCATCTAGTGTTTTTATTATTGGCAAAATATCTGTCAATTTCTTTGGTGGTATATTCTGGTTTGATAATTTCAAGCTCTTGTGTAGTTAAGTTTAAAGCATCTTTTTCTGCTGTGGTGATGCTAAAAATTCCGTCGCCAATTTTAAAATCTTTACCAAGAATCTTTTTACTTTTTTTATTAACAATATCTTGCGAATAATCTATTGTGCTAAAAATATCATCTTTTTTCAATCTATAGTTACCTACTTTTTCGAGTTTATCAAAAAGTGGTTTTAAATTATCACTTACAAAGTGAATGGTTTTATCAAGTAAATCAGCGGTTGCAAGCTCTATTTTTTCAAAAGTGCTTTTTGTGAGGCTTTCAGAAATTGCCACTTGCTTTTGGGTAAATAATTTTTCGGTTGTGTTATTTAGTTTGCAATACTCTACAATATGTGTGGCGGTTGGTGTTTTTTGCAAGCAAAATATCATAGTTTGAATTTCGGCGGTTTTAAAAACTTTGTTATCGTTAAAATCAACATACGAAATCAGTGTTGCTTCTTGCAAAATTTTGTTACGAGTTTTTGAGGCTCCGTGGTTGGTAAGTAAGCTGTTTGGGGCAATATAAGATAAGTAGCAGTTTTTGTTTAATAAATCAAGCCCAAGACAAGCAAAAAATTGCCAAAAATCCATTTTGCCTTGATAATATTGCGAAGCAAAAGGAGGCTTGTTTTGTTGTGGCGAATGTTTGGTTGATTTATACTTTTTATTAGCAGGGTTTAGTGGCTCAAAAATTTCTCGGTGCTTGTCTTCTTTAATGTAGGGCGGGTTGCCAATAATAACATCAAATTTAAAATTAAATTCTTTTTGCCAATCAAATGCTAGCGACTTGCTAAATATATTAGCTTGCCTTTCTTTGTAAATATCGCCAATCATGTCGTTGGCGGTGCCTGTTAATTCGTAAATAACTTTGCCTTCGTATTCGTCATATCGACCAGCGATGTTTTCATCTTCTATTAAACTGTTGCCGATTTTGATGTTATCGTTGAGATTTAATAGTTTTTCTTTGTGATGGGCGGTTTTTAGCCACAGTGAAAGCTTGGTAATTTCAACCGAATTTGGGTTGATGTCGACTCCATAAATATTATTTTGTAAAATAAACTGATGATGATTGCTGATGCCTAATTTTCTGGCTTCGTTGGTTAAAAAATCAAAAACCTCTACTAAAAAAGCTCCACTTCCGCAAGCGGGATCGAGCACTTTTATAGAGAGCAAAGCTTTTTTATATTCTTCTAAAAACTTTGTTGAACCTTCGTAAAAAATTGTGGCAATTTGTGTTTTTTTGTCGTTTAGCCATTTGCCAATTGTTTGACTTACGATATATTTGGTAACATAAGAAGGGGTGTAGTAGACTCCAAATTTTTCTTGCTCGTTTTTTTCTGTTGTGGCAAAGTTTATGTCTTCTTGGGCTTCGTTTTGTAGATCGGAAATTGATTTTTCAAAAATATGCCCCAAAATTTCAACATCAAGATCGCTTCTAAATGCATAATCGATAACAAACAACAACTTATCAATTTCTTCATCTTCAATGCAAAGCTCATCAAGAAATTTATCTTCTTTAAATAGCCCGCCGTTAAATGCTGGCACTTGCGGATTGCTTTTATTGTTGCCAATATTAAGAGAACGAAAAATATCTTTTAGATGATTATATTTAGAGCCATAAACCTGCTCTTTAACAAATTTACTTAATGTATTGTGCGGTATTAGGCCCCTTTCTTGGCAAAATACAATAAAAATTATTCTTCTTAACAGTTTATCTGATGCATAAAGGCAAAAACCTTTGCGAGATTGTAATTGATTAACCTCAATTAAATGCTGTTTTAACCTTGTTCGATTGTGTTTGTATAAATTATAAAAATCTTCTTGAATTCTTTCTTTTTCTTCTTCGCGATCAACAATAATTTTATGCACCGGCGATTGTTGATTTTGCTTGGTAAACAGCCTGTCAAAAGATAGTAAAAAGTGGAATTCTTTTAGTTTGTTGGCATTTTTGGCAAGCTCGGTAATAAAAAACGAGTGATATTTGCTAGAGTCAGATGCCTTATAAAGCCGAATTTCGGCAAAGTTGCTCACAATTACCCATTCGCACTTGCCACCAACTTTTGGGGCATATAAAAAACCCTGCTCAATGGGAGTGATGGCAAGGCCTTTGCGGTTTTGATTTTTATCAAGATTAACATTACTTGCTTTCAGCTCAATTACTGCTCGAATATCGCCTGCTTTGATATTGCTTGTGGTGATATCTTGATTTTGGTAGCTTTGCAAATTAAAGCCCAAAATGCCATCTGGTCTTCTGCCGTCGTTGGTGCCAGATTCCCACCATAAAGTATTGTGTTGATTGCCTGTTTCGCCTTGATAACCAAGGATTTTAACAAAAAAATCTTGCAAAAAATTGTGTTGATGCTGTATTTCGTTTTCTATGCCACAAGAATTTTCGCAGGCATTTTGCCATCTTGCTAAAATATTGTTTTGGATGTTTGAAATATCGTCATCGGAGAGCTGGTGATAACTAGTAACATCGAGTGATTTTTGATTAAAGAGGCTGTTCATTTTACTATTTTAAAGCTGTTTTTTAAAAAAAATGATTTTATAGCTGGCTACTTAAAAATCTAGATTTATTTTGGTTGAATGAAAGATGGTATAAACTTCGATATAATACCATTTACATAAATAAATACCACACTTCGATCTAAATTCCCCTTCTTGTAGAAGGGGTGGCACGAAGTGCCGGGGTAGTGTCGGCAACACACGGTAGAATCTTCTTCGAAAACACATCGGCGATCGTCTTCCAACACTACCTTGGTCTTTTTTTGCTGTCGCAAAAAAATCCACCCCTTCTAAAAAAGGGGAATTTTGCACCGCATTCGATCTAAATTTCTCTTCCAGGGGATGGGGAATTTAGATCGAAGTGTGGTATTTATTTATGTAAATGGTATTATATCATCTTTAAAAAAAGTTTTTGTGGTGTCGAAAAGAAAAAGGCGAAAATTCAACAAAATCGAATCTTCGTAACAAGTCAGATAAATGAAGGTTTTTGCCTACAAAATAATCGGCGGTAGATTTTATGCGATTAATTTGTTTGACAAGCAATATTTGTTCGATGTTGTGTTGTTTAGATCTTGCTTTGACCTCGATAAAAACTAGTTGCTTTTGGTGTAAAGCGATGATGTCTATTTCGCCAGCAAAACATTTATAGCGGTTGGCTAAAATTTTATAGCCTTGGCAAAATAGCAAAAAAAGACAAATTTTTTCGGCAATAATGCCAAATTTATAGCTATTTTTTTTCTTGTTCATTGTTGGTTTTGGTTTGGGTTTGGGTTTGGTGTTGGTGTTGTAAAATTAATTGATAAATCGTTTTTTTGTTGGTATGAAATTTCACAGCCAATTGAGTGGCTAAATCTTTGCTTGATTTGGCAGAAGGCAAATATAAAGAAATATCTTGCAAAATATCATTTTCGCAATATTGATTTTGGCTAGATTTTTCGAGTAATAGCACTATTTCGCCCTTGATTTTACTTGGGTTTTCCTGAAGATAAGTTAAGACTTCGCTGATTGTGCCTGTAATAATTTGTTCGTGTATTTTGGTGAGTTCTTTGGCAACGGCAATTCTTCTGTTGCCAAGAGTTTCAAGCATAATGTTGAGGCTATCTAGCAATCTTTTGGCGGTTTCAAAAAAAATTAAACTGAAATTGTTGGGAAATTCTTGCAAAAAAGTGGTTTTTGCTTGGGTTTTTTCGGGTAAAAAGCCTGCAAATAAAAACTGATCGCAAGCAATGCCCGAAATAGAAATTGCTGAAACTGCCGAACAACAACCGGGTATGGTGTAGATTGGATAATTTAGTTGTTGTAAAAAACGAATTAGTTTATAGCCGGGGTCAGAAATTAGCGGAGTGCCAGCATCAGAAACCAAGGCTACAATTTGTTGATTTTGCAAGAGATCGACAATGTTTTGCCTAGTTTTTTCGTTGCTATGGTCGTTGTAGGTGATGGTTTTTTTATTTTTGATGCCAAAAAAATTAAGCAAGGTTAAGGTTTTGCTGGTGTCTTCGCACACAATGGTATGGCAATTTTCAAGCACATATAAAGCACGAAAAGTGATGTCGGCCAAGTTGCCAATTGGGGTAGAAACCACAAACAGACCGCTAGTTAATTGTTGTTGTTGCGAAAAAAGTTGTTGATATAATTGTTTAAACATTGCCACCCGAAATAATTATTAGAAATTTTTGTTGTTGATAATGCTGGTTTTGTGCTAAAAAATCGGCACAGCCCGCCATTGCCAAAGCAGATGTGTATTCGATATTTTGTTGTAAATACAAAGTGAGTTGTTGTTGCCAAAAAATAATTTTTTCTTCAGAAATTTCTAAAATTTTATGTAATTGTTTTAGATAAAAAAAACATCGATCAGAAACTTGCAAAGTTCTTGCCCCATCGGCTACGGTGTTGGGCGATTGCTGAAAGCCGATAATTTTATTTTGCTGAACCGACAGGCTGGCATCGTTTGCAATGTTTGGCTCGCAACCAATAACTTTTGTTTGTGTGTAAACTTTTTGGCTTGCTAAAAAACAGCCCGAAAGCAAACCGCCACCGCCACAGCTGGCAAAAATTGCCTCAAAATTTCGTGCTGTAACGAGGGCATCTTCTAAAATGCAGGTGCCTTGCCCTGCAATAATTTGATCGTTATCGGATGGATGAAAAAAAACATAACCTTCTTGCTCTTTTTGTTGGCAGGCCAAAATGGCTTCGAGCCTAGTGTTTAGCAAAACCAGATCTGCATTTTGCGATTTTACTGCTTCTAATTTGCTTGCAGTGCAGTTTGTGGTCATAAAAATTAGGGTGGGAATGCCAAAAGTTTTACCAACCAAAGCCAAAGCATAACCGTGGTTGCCAGAGCTGTAAGCGACCATTTTTTTAGGAAAAAAACCAAATTTTTCGCGATAGGCAAGCACGGCATTAAAAGCCCCTCTGGCTTTGAAAGAATTGGCTTTTTGTTGATTTTCCATTTTAAATAAAATGGTGTTTTTGAGTAGTTCGTTTAATTTTTGGCTACTAAATATTGGAGTGTGGTTAATGTAAGGAGCGATGCGATTTAGAGCTTGTTGAATGCTATCAAAATTAAGATCACTCATAAGTTGAATAAAAATAAGAAGTAGTAGTGGCAAACTCGGCAGAACAAGAATCGACCCTTTTATAGATGGGATGAATGTTAAATTGATATCGTAATAGCCTAATCTCTTGCTCAGAAGCATTGCAAAGTTTGGCGATTCGCTTGTCAGAAAAACCTTGTTTTTTGAGGCTAAATAAATATTGCGGATCGTTTGGAATGCCGTTTCTGCTGATTTGTTTTTCGGTTTGCACTAAATTGTGGATTTGCTCTAAAAACCAAGGATCGTAATTAGAAATTTGGTTGATTTCTGTGGCGGTTAGGCCTTCGCGAAAGGCTTGGGCGATAACTAACAAACGATTTGAAGCGGGAATTTTTAATTGTTGTTTGATGATGTGTTGTCTTTGTTCGTGATTGTCGGAGTTAATAAAAACATCTTCTAGGCCACTGAGGTTGTTTTCGAGAGATCGCAAGGCTTTTTGCAAGCTTTCGGCAAAACATCGGCCAATTGCCATTACTTCGCCTACCGATTTCATTGAGCTTGATAAAACATTGGTGCTACTTTTAAATTTTTCAAAAGTGAACTTAGGAATTTTGGTGACGATGTAATCTATGGTTGGCTCAAAAGATGCCGGTGTTTTGTGATTGGTGATTTCGTTGCTGATTTCATCTAGAGTAAAACCAACCGCCAACTTGGCGGCCACTTTGGCAATAGGAAAGCCAGTTGCTTTTGAGGCGAGGGCGGAAGATCGAGAAACTCGAGGATTCATTTCGATTATGGTCATTTGCCCGTTTTCTGGATTGACCGCAAACTGCACATTGGCACCGCCTGTTTCAACCCCAATTTCACGAAGCACAGCCAAAGAAGCATTTCGCATATGCTGATATTCTTTGTCGGTGAGGGTGAGAGCAGGGGCAACGGTGATAGAATCACCAGTGTGCACCCCCATTGGATCTATGTTTTCTATCGAGCAAATAATGATGCCGTTATCGTTTTTATCACGTACAACCTCCATTTCGTATTCTTTCCAGCCGATAATTGATTTGTCGATTAACACTTCTTTTACTGGCGAAATAGATAAACCATATTGAATAATTTGCAAATATTCTTCGACTGTGTAGGCGACACCGCCACCTGCACCTCCCATAGTAAAGGAAGGGCGAATAATGGCGGGCAAGCCGATTTCTGCCAAAGCTTCTTTTGCTTGCTCTAAACTGTTGACTAATTTATTTTTGGGAGTAGATAGGCCGATTTTATCCATTGCTTGTTGAAACAAAGCACGATCTTCGGCTTTTTTGATGGCATCGATAGATGCCCCGATAAGCTCAACATTGTGTTTGGCAAGAACCCCCTTTTTAGCTAGTGCCAAGGCACAATTAAGAGCGGTTTGCCCGCCTACGGTTGGCAACAATGCACAGGGTTTTTCGATTGCAATGATGGTTTCAACAACTTCGGGGGTGATGGGCTCAATATAAGTGCGATCGGCAATGTTGTGGTCGGTCATTATGGTGGCGGGATTGGAATTAACCAAAATCACTTTATAACCTTCGTTTCTTAGGGCTTTGCAGGCTTGAGTGCCCGAATAATCAAATTCGCAAGCCTGCCCAATAACAATTGGCCCTGCACCGATGATGAGTATAGATTTGAGATCTGTTCTTTTTGGCATAAAATTTGCTTGATAAGATAATAGCACTGTTTCATGGCGAAATTTGGAATGCAACAGTGCCATAAAAAATTTGCAATAATTTTAGCAATAATTCTTTAAAAAAGCAATATAATTTTATGGTGAAAAAAAATCATTGTATAAAACAACATTCTTCTTGTTGCATAGGTTGTCCATCAGGTGATTGAAGATTTGTTTGCGGAGAAAGCGGTGTTATTCCCATTTCATTTTTTATTGCATTTATTAAATTCTCAACTTGAAATTGAGCACCAGCATTTTTAGTTGGATCTGAAGGTTTACTTATGTTTAAAAACTTTTTTGTATCTAATTTTAATTTTTCAATTGTTTTTGTCGTTTGTGTAGAATCGCTATAAGTTGGACCTAATGAATCTCTCAATGTATCCGTCCAACTAGTAGAAGGTTGAAAAAGCCGTTGACTTTCTTCTAGAACATACAAATATTGTTCGATAAATTTAGGTTTTATTGCTTTTATTTTATTTAATGATTCTAAAATACTGTTTATAGATTCTTCTTGTGTTGTTGTAGGCATATAAATTTTGGTTGTTTTTAATATAAAAAGAAATAGTCTTTTAAAATATTTATAAAACAAAATACAATTTTATCTAAAAAACACAAAATATGAAATTGCTTTATGAAATTTATTTTTTCATTTATAATTTTAAATTTCAAGAATTATTGTAGTTTTAGCGAATTATTTTTTTGATACTTTTTGCTGAAAGAGTAGTCGTAGACTATTAAAAATAGCGATAACATCAATAATTTGTTGCAAAACCGCCCCTTGAGCTGGCGAAATATAGCCAAAACTTGCCAAAATCATACCAAATAAACTAAATAACATACCGCCAACAGCGCTTTGCAGGGCGATTTTTCGGGTGTCGAGGCTTAAATGTATTAGTTTATCTACTTTTAATAAATTATTTTCTAAAATTATCGCATTTGCCGATTCTCCTGCAATTTGATTGTGTTTAGCAAAAGCGATAGAAGCGGTTGCCAAAAGCAGAGCAGGAGCATCGTTGATGCCGTCGCCAACAAATAGTGTTGGTGATTTTTGGCTATAATTTTTGACAATAGCTAATTTTTCTTCTGGCGATTTTTCGGAATAGCATTTATGAATGCCAAGTTTTGCCCCCAAATAATTCACCTGCTCTCGCTGATCGCCAGAAAGCAAAATAACTTCAGAAAAATTATGTTCTAACCCTAAATGACTAATAAAAGAGCCGGTTTCGGGCCTTTCGACATCTTCAAAAACTAATATGGCAGAAACTGTGTTGTTGATAATAATTACACATTCTAAACCGATTTGTTTTGGCGGTAAATTTTGATGATTGGCAAAATTTTTGGCATTATTTCTGTTGGTGATGACAAGATGAAAATTATTAACAATTCCGCTGATGCCATAACCAGGTTTTTCGCTTACTTGACTAGCATTGGTTAAAATAATTTTTTGCTCTTTGGCATAGTTTAAAACCGCCGATGCCAAAGGGTGGCGAGAATGTCTTTCGAGGCTGGCAACTTTTTGAATAATTTGCGATTCGGTGTAGTTGCTGATGTTGGCAATTGTGGTGAGTTTTGGTTCTCCGTAGGTGAGAGTGCCGGTTTTGTCAAAAATGGCGGTTGTGCAAGTTGGTAAATATTCGAGTATTCTGGCATCTCTAATAATTATTCCTTGTTTTGCGGCTATAGAAATGGCACTAATAATGGTTATTGGCACCGCGATTAATAACGGGCAGGGAGTGGCAATGGTAAGAACTGCTAAAAATCTCACTAAATCGGAAGTAAAATAATAGCATAAACCAGCGATTAACAAAGTGAGAGGCACGAAAAAAACAGCAATTTTGTCGGTGAGTTTTTGCAGATTAGGCTTTTCTTGTTGAGCTTTTTTCATAATGTCAACAATTTGGGCATAGCGAGAGTTTTCTGCTAATTTGCTGGCCTTAATAACAATGGTTGATTCGCCATTTATTGAGCCAGAAAGCACTTGCGAACCAGTAGTTTTGCTGATTTTATAAGGCTCGCCAGTTAAATAAGATTCATCCATATTGCCATAACCCTCAACAACTTCGCCATCAACTGGGGCGGTTTCAAAAGGAAAAATGGCAATAAGATCGTCAATTTTGATGTCGTTAAGTTTGATATCAAAAAAATTATCTTCTTTTTTAAGATGGGCTAAAGCGGGTATTCTTTGCATTAAATTTTCGAGAGCAAAAGAAGCTTTATGAGAGGCGAATTCTTCGAGAGCTAAACCGCTTACCAGCATTAATAAAATCAGGGTTGCAGTGAAAGGTTGTTGTAAATAAATTGCCAAAATAAAAGCGAGTAAAGCGATGAGATCGGCGGTGAGATTGCCGGTGATTAATTTTTTTAACATTTGCCAAAAAAAAGGCATAAAGCCAACAAAACTAACAATGTAAAGCAGGATTGTGGAGAATTTTTCTAGATTGTATAAAGAGCAAATTCCATGAAAAACTAGAAGAAATAAAATGGTTAGCAATAATAGATGAGGCCATTTTTTGCAATAATTTATAAAAGAAGTGAATTTTGTTTGTTCTTTTTTCATAAAATTTGAGACCAATTTAATTTTGTTGCTAATTTAACAAAGAGATGGTGACAGGCAACAGATTATTTTCTTTTTTAATTAAAAAGGTGATGTTTTTTTCGCTAGTTTGAGCGGTTTTAATAATTTTTTGCATTTGAGTAAAATTAGTGACAATTTGTTGATTAACACTCACCACAATATCGCCAACCGCAATACCTTTGTAATAGGCATCATATCTGGGGTCGACTGCACTTACCACCAAATAATTGTCGATATTTGTTTTGTTGGTAATTTTTTCTTCAGCAAAACTCATTCCTAAAAGCTTGCCTATGGTTTTTGCAATTGGTTTTATAGTGGTTTTTTTATCGTCTTCTTTGGGAGTTTTTTCGATAATTAAATTGACAGTTTGAGTTTTGCCATAGCGAAAAATCAGCACTTTAACGATTTTGCCAATGGGTAGTTTATTTACTACTTTTGGTAGGGTTTTAACATCGGTAATTTCTTGCTCATCGAACTGCAAAATAACATCCGAAGGAATGATGCCCGCCTTGTCTGCAGGACCATTTTTTGTGATATCGCTAACGAAAGCACCTTTTAAAGTGTTTAACTTGATAGAATTAGCCAAATCTTGATTTAAATCTTGTGCCATCACACCGATCCAACCTCTAACAACTTCGCCTTGCTCTTTGAGTTGCTTGAGAATTTGAAAAGCATTGTTAGAAGGAGTGGCAAAAGCAATGCCAACATTGCCACCAGAAGGAGAAAAAATAGAAGTGCTGATGCCTACAACTTCGCCCTTGCTGTTAAAAAGAGGGCCACCAGAATTTCCTTTGTTTATAGAAGTGTCTGTTTGCAAATATTCGTCTGATTGAGAAGAGCTAACATCTCTGCCTCTGGCAGATAATATGCCAAGAGAAACCGAACTGCCAAAACCATAAGGATTGCCAATGGCAATTAACCAATCGCCAATTTTTACTCTCGAAGAATCGCCAAAACGAGCAAATTTTAATTCTTTGGTTGGGTTAATTTTTAACAAAGCTAAATCAGATTTGCGATCAAAAGCCACTAAATTTGCTTTATAAAAAGTTTTGTCTTGCAAGCTAATGCTGATTTCAAGGGCATCTTCGATAACATGATAATTGGTGGCGATGTAGCCATCTTTAGAAATTAAAAAACCAGAACCAATAGAGATTATTTTTTTCTTATCAATAATTTGTTTGTCTAGTTGTTTTTTTAGCTCTTCAAAAATAGGGGTGGGCGGAAAGTTGCCTAGCATATTGCTGTCTAACACGATGGAGTTTTGATTTTTAGAGCCCTGAGTGGCAGAAATATTAACGACACTTGGCAATAAATTTTCGATTAAATCGGCAAAACTAGGAATTAATTGAGATTTGTTTGGAACTTCTTCGAGATTATTAAATTTGTTTTCTGTTTTATTGATTTCTGGCTTGTTAACTTCTTGTGCAAAAGATTGATTTAGATTGGCAAAAATAAAAAAAGAAAAGAGTAAAAATAATATTTGAAATAACATTATTTATTACCAAAGTATTTAAAAAATTCTCCATCAGAAGAAATTATCATTTTTGTTTTGTTATTTTCGTTTAACATAGATTTTTGATAGGCTTGCATTGAGCGATAAAAATCGGCAAATTCAGGATCTTTACCAAAAGAAGAGGCATAAATTTTATTAGCTTCCGCTTCTGCTTCACCTCGAACAATATCGGCATCTTTTTTTGCTTCTGCCTCAATGATGGTTTTTTGTTTATCGGCTTCTGCCCTGATTTTTTGGGCTTCTTGAGCACCTTTTGCTCTGATTTCTTTGGCTTCTTTTTCTCTTTCGGTTTGCATTCGACCATAAATTGCATCGGAATTTTCTTTTGGTAAATCGGTTCGCATAATGCGTACATCAACAATTTCGATGCCAAAAATTTCTGAAGAACTGCTAACCACATCTTTGATATCTTTCATAATGCTACCACGATTTTCGGTGAGAAGCTCGTTTAAAAAAATTTCACCAATTACTTGACGAAGGCTAGAATCAAGAATGCCGGCAAGTTTATTGGCTAAGCCCTGATTATTGACAACTGTGGTATAAAACTTGACAGGATCAACTATTTTATATTTGGCAAAAGCATTGATAAGCAATCTTTTTTGATCGGAAGCAATAACTTCTTGCTCGGGCAAGACAAGATCAATAATTCTTTTATCAAAAAAAATAGCATTTTGCACTAAAGGAATTTTATGAGAAATGCCAGCGGTGTTGACAGTTTTAATGACCTTACCAAACTGTAAAATCAATGCTTGTTTTCTTTGATCGACAATAAAAAAAGTGTTAAAAATCAACAAGAAAAAAGTAAAAACAATGGCAGAAATTTTTATTTGCAAACTAGACATAAAAAGCTATTTTTTTAAATTTTGATTATCAAAGAAATATGGCATAACCATATTTTTGCTGATGTTTTTATCGATATAAATTTTTTCATTTTGGCTGTAGATTTTTTCCATAGTTTCGAGATAAATTCTTTTTTTCGTCACTTGCTTAGACTTAGCATATTGATTATAAACCGCTAAAAACCTAGATGCTTCACCTTCTGAATTTGCTACCACTTGTTTGGCATAGGCTTCGGCCTCTTCTTTCATTTGTGATGCCAAGCCCTTGGCTCTTGGAATGATATCGTTGGCATAGGCCTGAGCTTGATTGATTTCTTTTTCTTTATCGGCTTTGGCGGTTTGCACATCTAAGAAAGAATCTCTTACTTGCGAAGGCGGATCGACCCTTCTTAGTTGAACCTTAACAATTCTGATGCCAGAAGCATAAGAATTAAGAACTTCTTGTAGTAAGTTTTTGGCATCGTCTTCGATTTGTAATTTGCCATCAGAAAGAGCATTGGCAATTGGGTTTCTGGCTATAATTTCTCTCATAGAGCTTTCGGCTGATTGCCTGATTGATTGATAAGGATCGGCGATATTAAAAACAAAATCTTTGATATCAGAAATTTGCCATTGTATTTGAAATTCTACATCAACAATATTTTCGTCGCCTGTAAGCATTAGGCTTTCGGCATTAAGATTGCGATTTAGATATTTGTTTTCAAGAGAAGAAAAGCCAAACTCTTCGATGTTGACGGCGGTGACATTTTTTTTGATTAATTGACCAACGGGATAGGGCAGGTAATAGTTTAGGCCAGGGCTTGCCACTTGTGAAAATTTGCCAAAATATAGCACTACCCCATTTTCGCTTGGGTTGACTTTATAAACACCAAGCGACAACCAAATAGCAAAAACAGCAATGGCAATGTTGCGATAGTTTGGCTGGTTGTTATGATAAAATTTTTTGATGATTTGTTGTAAAATATCGTCAAGATTATTAAAAAAGAAGGGATCTTTTGGATTTTTCGGTGGTTTTTGCTGATTATTTTGATTGTTTTGTTTGTTGTTGCTTTGATTATTTTGTGTTGGTTGTTGATTATTTTTTGGTGGTTGCCATGAGGAACCCCAAGGATCTTGCAAACAAAGTTTTTGCCCCAAAGATTTAAAAAAAACTTTTTTAGTAGCAACAAAAGCAAGTAAAATATAGGTAAAAAAAGATTTAATAGTAAACATTGAGTTGTGATGAATAATTTATAACTAAAAATATCTTAACAAAAAACACTAAAAAAGCAAGATGTTTTTCTTAATTTTTTCAATATAGTTTTTTAGGGATTTTTCTATGAAAAAATTTATTGATAAAGTAGAAATAATAACATTTCCACTAATTAAAACCACACTTCTATCTAAATTCCCCATCCCGTGGAAGGGAAATTTAGATAGAAGTGTGGTGCAAAATTCCCCTTTTTTAGAAAAGGGGTGGCGACCGAAGGTCGACGGGGTAGTGTCGGCAAGCCACGGTAGGAATTTGACTTGAATTAGCATTTTTCCTTGTTTCACAACACTGCCTTGGTCTTTTTTGCTATCGCAAAAAAGACACCCCTTCTAAAAAAGGGGAATTTAGATCGAAGTGTGATTTTAATTAGTGGAAATGGTATAAAAATTCTATTATGCATTTTTAACTGGATATAAAGAAACAGAATCGGTTTGTTTTTGTCGATATTCTTGTAATTTTATAGCAAGTTTTTCATCTTGTAAAGCCAAAATAGCAATTGCCAACAAAGCAGAGTTTTTTGCCCCCGACTCACCAATTGCCAAGGTGCCAACCGGAACTCCTGCAGGCATTTGCACAATAGAAAGCAAAGAATCGAAACCAAACATATTTCGACTAACAATTGGCACCCCCAAAACAGGCAAATCGGTGAGGGCAGAAGCCATGCCGGGTAGGTGAGCGGCACCACCAGCGGCAGCGATAATAATTTGAAAACCTTGTTGTTTGGCGGTTTGGCAAAATTGATATAGCCTGTGCGGAGTGCGATGAGCAGAAACTATTAGAGTTTCAAATGCAACATCAAATTGTTGCAAAATTTCTTCGGCATGGTGCATCACAGCATAATCAGATTGGCTACCCATAATGATAGCTATTGATTTTTTGTTCATAGATTAAGATTTGCGATCTGCGATTTTTTGTTTAATTTTGCCAATTATTTTTGCAGGATTTAAGCCTTTCGGACAACTTTGAGTGCAGTTCATAATGGTGTGGCAACGATAAAGTTTGAAAGGATCTTCGAGATCGTCGAGCCTTTTTTCTGTTTCTTCGTCTCGAGAATCAAAAATCCACCTACCAGCTTGCAACAACACAGCTGGGCCAAGATATTTTTCGGAGTTCCACCAATAGCTAGGGCAAGAAGTAGAGCAACAAGCACATAAAATGCATTCATATAAACCATCGAGCTGTTCTCTTTCTTCTGGTGATTGTAATCTTTCAGAGTTGAGATTGCTTGGTTCTGGCGATTGCATCCATGGTTTTATAGATTTGTATTGCTCATAAAAATGGCTAAGATCTGGCACTAGATCTTTGATAACGGGCATATGAGGCAATGGGTAAATTTTTACCACATTAGATTTGCAATCAGAAATTGATTTGGTGCAAGCAAGAGTATTGCTACCATCAATGTTCATAGCACAAGAACCGCAAATACCTTCGCGACAAGATTTGCGAAAAGTTAAAGAAGAATCTTGCTCGGATTTGATTTTGATGAGAGCATCAAGCACCATTGGGCCACATTTATCGATATCGATTTCGAAACGATCGATGTAGGGATTTTGATATTGGGGATCTTCGGGATTGTAGCGATAAATTTCAAGAGTGCAAATGTTTTTGGCATCAGCACTAGCTTTGTGAGTTTTGCCTTTGGTTTTATCTATTTGGGAATTTTTAGGAAGAGTAAATTCGGCCATATATTTGTTATGTTGATTAATAAGTTTATTTTTTTGATGTTTTTTTGTTATAGTTCTAATATTTTTGGTTCTGAGGAAAGAGGTTTTGCATTTGCTGAAGATAACTGATGATATTGAATAGATTCAAGCATAAGAGTTTTCTGATTAAATATTGACATTTCATTTAGCCAGTTTATGACTTCCTGAGAACTAATTTGATTGATGGTAATCTTTCCATCTTGGAAGTCTAAAATTTGGTTATAGTTATCTTGATTTTTAAAAAAAGATTCTATGACACGATTTGTTGTTGCTTGTTTAATTAGTTCTATTTTTTCATCAAATATTGTTTTTATTTCTGCTTTTGTTTTTTGTGGAAAGATTTTTTGTAATCTTAATAAAGCTATTTTTTTTAAATCATCATCTTCTAAGGATTGTAAACTAGTTTCAAAAGCATCTACACCGTATAAAAAAAATTCTAATGGTTCTATTTCAAGACTAAGATTATCAATATCTAATATTTTAATTTTTTTACCATAAACAACAGCATTAACCTCGCCAGGATATTCTGGAGTATTTGTGGGAGCTAAATCTCCAGCTACACCCATAATGCTTGCTAAAGCTAAATCATTTTTCAGCTGTTGAGAAGATTTTTTCTTAAGATGTTTTATTAATTGAATATATTCTTTTTCTGGATCGTTAATAGTATGTAATATAGAAATGATAGCATCATTGGTAATTGTTTTTATTTGTGGTGGTAATAATGTTAAAAACAAATTTTGTTTTTGCAAAAATGTAAGACATTCTAAGTTAGATTTTGTTATTCTTGCTGTAAAATCACCCAATGGCGGAGTCAAAAGTCTGATATGTTCATTACTTTCTTTATTAATAGAAGAATAAGTTCTGTCTGGGTCATGACTAGATGCGGATGTCAAAACAAATAATCCTAGGAGAAATTTATTCATAAAAAATCATTAAAAAATTAATAAACTCTTTTTTTAGGAGGGAAAGCAGAAACCTCGTTGGTAAGAGGTTTTAAAATCACCTCGCGATAATCGATTTTTAAAGAACCAACCTCGTTGCACCACATAATAGTGTGTTTTAGCCAGTTTTCATCGTCTCTTTCTTTAAAATCTTCTCGAGCATGGGCACCCCTGCTTTCTTTGCGATTTAAAGCAGAAGCGATAGTTACCAGTGCTTGTGATCTTAAATTATCGAGTTCTAAGGCTTCAATTAAATCGGAGTTCCATATCAAACCTCTATCGCTGATGGCAAGATCAGAAAAACTATGAAAAATTTCTTGCATTTTAGTTTGACCTTGTTGCAATAAACTTTCGGTGCGAAACACTGCAGCATGTTTTTGCATACAGTTTTGCATTTCTGACTTAATTTTTGCAGTCGATAAAGCACCTTTGGCATATCTGATTTTATCGAGTCTGGCAATAGATTGTTCTCCTTCGTTGCCTGTGAAATGCTCTTGTTTGGTATTTGGTTTAACGATTTCAGAAGCTCTAATGGCTGCCGATCTGCCAAAAACCACAAGATCAAGCAAAGAATTTGAGCCGAGCCTGTTGGCACCGTGCACAGAAACACAAGCCGCTTCACCAATTGCCATAAGGCCCGGCACCACGGTTGCTTGACCGTTTTTGATGTTAAGAACTTCGCCTTTGTAGTTGGTTGGAATGCCACCCATATTGTAATGGACTGTTGGCAATACTGGTATTGGTTGTTTGGTAAGATCAACTCCGGCAAAAATTTTAGCAGTTTCAGAAATACCTGGTAGTCTTTGATGTAAAACAGCGGGATCGAGATGGTTTAAATGTAAAAAAATATGATCTTTGTTTTCGCCAACTCCTCTGCCTTCTATAATTTCCATGGTCATCGCTCTAGAAACCACATCGCGACTGGCTAAATCTTTAGCAGATGGAGCATATCTTTCCATAAATCTCTCGCCAGCAGAATTAACTAAATAACCACCTTCGCCCCTTGCCCCTTCGGTAATTAAGCAACCAGATCCATAAATGCCTGTTGGGTGAAATTGCACAAATTCCATATCTTGTAAAGGCAAGCCAGCTCTTAAAGCCATAGCATTGCCGTCACCAGTGCAGGTGTGAGCGGAAGTGGCAGAAAAATAGGCTCGACCATAACCGCCAGTTGCCAACACAACCAATTGGGCTTTAAAACGATGAATATTACCATCAACCATAGAAATGGCAGTTACTCCTTGACAAACACCATTTTCCATAATTAAATCGAGGGCAAAAAATTCGATAAAAAATTTTGCATTATGTTTTAAAGACTGCTGATAAAGAGTGTGCAAAATGGCATGCCCAGTGCGATCGGCGGCGGCACATGTTCGTTGAGCTGGCCCGCCCTCGCCATATTTGGTGGTCATGCCACCGAATGGTCTTTGATAGATTTTGCCTTCTTTTGTGCGAGAAAATGGCACACCGTAGTGCTCAAGTTCAATGATAGCATCGGGTGCTTCTTTGCACATATATTCGATGGCATCTTGATCGCCAAGCCAATCGGAGCCTTTGATAGTGTCAAACATATGCCATCTCCAGTCATCTTCGCCCATATTGCCAAGAGCTGCCGAAATGCCACCTTGAGCAGCCACAGTGTGAGAGCGAGTTGGAAAAACTTTGCTAATGCAAGCGGTGTTTAGACCTTTTTGAGCCATACCAAAAGTTGCTCTTAAGCCAGCACCACCAGCGCCGACAACTAAAACATCGAATTGATGATCGGTAACAGAATAATTGGCAATTTTTTTGTCAGACATAATTAATTAGTAATATGAAGTTTTAAAATGGCAATGCAAACAGCAACAGAGGTGGTGATAGAAATAAAGTTAACCAGCATTACATAAAAATGCACCTTAGCTTTGTTGGTGATATAATCTTCGATGATAACTTGCAAGCCTAGTGAGCCGTGATAAAAGCCAAAACAGAAAAATAATATTCCCATAAAAGCATTAAGAGGGTAAGAAAAAAAGATTGGTAAATAACCTTGTGGATCAAGACCAATATTGACAAAAGAAAGGATTAGCCAAATAACCAAAGGAATTAAAGCTACAGCAGAAACTTTTTGTAATAACCAGTGCTGAAAGCCATGTTTGGTGGAAGGAGCGATTTTTGTTTTTTTCATATTTTAGAAAAATTTAAGATAAACAGCGATAGAAACCGTGATTATAGTGAGTAGGAGAGCTAAAAAAATAACTAAGTAACCAGTTTTTTTGGCAGTTTTTAGTTCAAAACCTTTGCCGATATCCCAAAATAAATGACGAATGCCGTTGCAAAAATGATAGTATAGACAAAAAGCAGAACTAATTATTGCTCCGCAAAATAAAATGTGAACTATTTGAGTAAAAAAACAGTCGCAATCAAGTTTGTTGTTTGGGCTGGTGTTGTAAGTGTAATAAAAAATGCCCCAAGCCATAAAAACCAAAGCAACATAAAGAGTAACACCAGTTAAACGGTGCATAATAGAAGTGAGAGAAGAAATATTCCAACGATATATTTGCAGGTGAGGCGATGTTGGTTTTGCTTTGTTTGGTTGCATGAAAAAAATAATTATAATGTTTTATAAAAAAATATTTTGCTTTTTTAAAAGTTAATTTTAACATCGATTTTTTTTTTGGCAACTAAAAATTTGTAAAATTTTATTTTATATTGATTATGGAAAAATTGGCAGTAAATTTAGGCCAGTTCTTTCGTCGATGCCAAAAATATTGTTAAAATTTTGCACTGCTTGCCCCGAAGCTCCTTTTACCAAATTATCTAGCACCGACACAATAATTGCTTTGTTTTTATTGTTGCCAGCAGAAATATTGATGAGGCACATATTGGTGTTGACGACATCTTTTAAACTCGGCAAATGCTCAACTAAATGTACAAAATATTCGCCGTCATATTTTGTGGCTAGGCAATTTTTGAGATCTTGATGGGTAAAATTTGGTAAAATATCAACATAAATAGTAGAAATAATGCCTCTATTTACTGGCAATAAATGTGGGGTAAATTCTGGATTAACTTCTTGATTACAAGCCAAGCTAAGTTCTTGCGAAATTTCGCCTAAATGGCGGTGGTTGCCGATGCTATAAGCCTTCACCGATTCGTTGACTTCGCAAAATAAATTGTTGGTTTTTAAAGATCGGCCAGCCCCAGAAGTGCCCGACTTGGCATCGATAATAATGTTGTGTGGGTTGATTAAATTATTAACTAACAGCGGATACAAGGGCAACAAAACCGAAGTTGGATAGCAACCAGGGCAAGAGATTATTTGTTTTTTAGCAAGTTGGTGGCGATAAATTTCGGTGAGAGCATAAACCGCTTTTTCTTGCAAGTGCTTGGCTAAATGCTGATGTTGATACCATTTTTGATAATCGTCGGTGTTTTTTAGGCGAAAATCTGCTGATAAATCGATGATTTTTAGATGCTGATTTTTCTTATTGACAAGTAGTTTTAGGCAAGTTTCTTGGGTTGTGGTGTGGGGCAGGCACATAAAAACTGCTTGTATTTTGCTAAAATCTACTGCTTCAATGTTTTGCATAATTGGCAAATTTTGCAAAGCTAAATGCTGATAAATAGAGCTAATTTCGCAATTGGCATAGCTGTTGGCAACAAGAGCCGAAATTTCGACCTGTGGATGTTGCAAAAGCAAGCGAATAAGCTCAACACCAGTGTAGCCCGAAGCCCCAACAATGGCAATTTTAATTTTTTCTGACATTTTTTTGTGACTTATTTATAAATTTAAATTTATATCATTTTAATTTTCTAAAATTTTTTTTGCAAGTTTTGTAATTAAATATTTTTTCTTAAATAACTTTTTTAATGTCTATAACATATCTCGATGTTGTTCTTTTAAAGCTTCGCCACTAAGCCATCTTTCTTCTGCTGCTTGATAAGATCTATTTGCTTGCTCATAAGCTTTTTGCAAGGCTGAAAGACGAGCAAATTCATCCATCGGGAGATCATAATTATCTTTGGCTCTTTTGAGAATTTTCATTGTAAGTTTTTCTGTTTGCTCATGGGTAAGGTGCAGTCCTTCGCATAAATATTCTAAACAAATGCCGTTAACATTGCTAGTATCGGTTATGTTATGCAGTAAATTATAATAATAACCTCTTGTTTGTGGATTATGTGTCGCATGTTTTGGACTATCTTCTTTTAAAATAAAAGATACAGCTTGTAAAACTTCTGATAAGAAACTAACTTCAAATATACTATAAAAATTAGCTTTCTTAGGTAAAGAGCAAGTTGCGCTAGGAGTTGTTGCTGGCTTTGAACCAGATGAAGATACTTGAGAAGAGGCGGTTTTTGTATCGCTATCTTGAGATGGTGCATAATCCATTTATGTTAAGAATGCCCTAGTTAAATTTGCGGCAAATTCTTTAATTTCGCGTGCCTGAGATATTTTGATAGTTCCTTTAGGAGTTCTTTTTTCTTTTGTGTTAAATTGTTGACAAAGTTTTTGTTGTTGTTCATAAAATTGTTGCACCAAAGTATCTGCATCATCATCCACATCTATTGTTGATGGTGATGAATTCTTAGTTGGTTATTTTTCTGCTGGCATTGTTTTAGTTGCGCTTGAAGCGGATAATTTTGTTTGACGAGCTTTTAATGCATCTTGAAGAAAACTTTTTCGACCATCAATAGATTCAACCAAATCATCGATATTTCTTGCATCTTCTTCTTTTGTTTTTGCTGTTTCCCCTTGTTTTTTTGATTCTCCTCTGTTTCTTTTAGTTTTCGCACCCATTTTTCGTGCACTTTGAAGAGGCAAATTAGTATTTTCGACTTTTTTTTGCACTTCTTTAATACAATTTTCTCGAAACGTATCAATACAATTCAAATTTTTAGCTCCAATAGAAAGAGATTTTGGTATTTGTGTTGAAAATTTTTCTGCAACTTCTTTAATATTAACTTCATGTTTTTTTCCTTTTTGATAAGATTTTACAGAAGATTTTTGTGTATTTTCAAAATCAAAATACGATTGTATCGTTACCTCATTTTTTTGAAAATAATCTAACATAGAAACTATTCTACCATCTTTTACAGTAATTTTTGTATAATGTTCTTGTTGTTTATATTCAATTACACCATTTAATAAAGTAGCTTTTTCATCTAGATGTTTTTCATCAAAACTCCCTCTAAAAACAACTTCTTTACCAGTAGTAGGTGATTTTAAACTTTGTAAAGTTAATATTCCATGATCATTATCTACTCTATAAATATGTTTCAAGCATACTTTGCAATCTTCAATACACTACCTTGGTCTTTTTCCATAAGCTATCGCTTATGAAAAAATCGACCACTTCTAAAAAAGGGGAATTTTATTTCCAGTGCTTTTGTGTATTTTTAGATTTTTTGAAATTGCAAAACCCTGGTGATGCCAGATAAATCTTTGTAGTTGTTGATGTGTTGCCATTTGCCAGATTGTTGAAAAATTTCTAGTACCGATTTTGCTTGTTGATAGCCAATTTCGGTAAATAAATGACCTTTTGAGGTTAAAAAATCACTAGCTAGCTTCGCAATTTGTTGATAAAAATATAAACCATCTTCTTTGCCATCTAAGGCAAGAAATGGCTCAAAATTTTGTACTTCTGCTTGTAAAGTAGTGATTTTTGCTGTTTCAATGTAGGGCGGGTTGGTGATGATTAAATCAAAAAAATCAACATATTTTGGGAGGCCAGAAAATAAATTGCTAGTAATAAATTGGCAACGATCTTTTAATAGATGAATTTTAGCATTTTTTCTTGCTATTGTCACAGCATTTTTATTGATGTCGCAAGCAACTAATGAGCTGTTAAAAATATTTTTTAGCAATGCAATCCCTAAGCAACCAGAGCCACAGCATAAATCTAAAACTTGCCAATGATTATTTGATGTTGGTAAATTATCTTGACAATATTTTATTGCCTGTTCTACTAAAATTTCTGAATCCGGTCGAGGAATTAGGGTGTGTTTATTGACAAAAAAATCGAGATTAAAAAATTCTTTATGCCCCAATAAATAAGCTATGGGCTGATGATTTTTTCTTTTTGCAACTAATTTACAGAAGATGTTGAATTGAGAAATAGAAATTGGTTGATCTTGATTAAAGATAAGGTGTTCTTTTGAAAAAGAAGTGGCTTTTTGCAAAAGCAAAATGCAATCTAGATAAGAATTTTCGATATTCTCTAACTGTTGTTTGGCTTGTTGTAAAGCATAACCAACAGTTAGAGAATTGATTTTATTTAACAGCATCAACAATTTTTTGGGCAGCATCATCTAGATCGTTAGCAGGAATAATTGCTAAACCAGATTTTGCCAATATTTCTTTGCCTAAATCAACATTAGTGCCTTCAAGACGAACCACCAAAGGAATATTTAAACTCACTTCTTTAGCGGCTTCGATAATGCCATTGGCAATAATATCGCATCGCATAATGCCACCAAAAATATTTACCAAAATACCTTTGACATTTGGATCGGAAAGAATAATTTTAAAGGCCGCGGTTACTTTTTCTTTGGTTGCACCACCGCCAACATCAAGAAAATTAGCAGGTGAAGAGCCGTAAAGCTTGATGATATCCATAGTTGCCATCGCCAAACCGGCGCCATTAACCATACAACCGATTTTACCATCCATTTTTACATAGTTAAGGTCATATTTGGAGGCTTCGATTTCAAGAGGATCTTCTTCGTCGAGATCTCTTAAAGATTTGATTTCTTCGTGGCGATATAGGGCATTATCGTCGAAGTTAATTTTGGCATCAAGAGCGATAATATCGCCTTCTTGAGTTTCAACTAACGGGTTGATTTCGACTTGTGAAGCATCTTTGGCTAAAAATAAATTATATAAAGAAACCACTAATTTGCTGAATTTTTTGAGAGTTTCGCCAGAAAAACCAAGAGCGAAACCTAGTTTGCGAGTGTGGCAAGGTTGAATGCCTGTAGCAATATCAATAACGGTACTTACAATTTTTTCGGGATGATGAATGGCAACTTCTTCAATTTCAACCCCGCCTTCGGTGGAAGCCATAAAAACAATGGTTTTGCTTTTTCTATCGACAACCGCAGATAGGTAGTATTCTTGTTTAATATTTGAGCCAGACTCAATGTAGAGTCTTTTTACTTCTTTGCCTTCGGGCCCTGTTTGGTGAGTAACCAAAATTTTGCCTAAAATTTCTTTGGCTTTTTCATTAACTTCGTCGATGGTTTTGACTACTTTTACTCCGCCAGCTTTGCCTCTGCCACCAGCATGAATTTGAGCTTTTACCACAAAAACTTTATAACCTGATGCTTGTAATTTTTTGGCAGATTCTACCGCTTCTGGCACAGTGAATGCAGGATAGCCTTCGGGCACTGCGATGCCAAATTCTTTTAATAAAGACTTGGCTTGATATTCATGAATGTTCATTTGGTTGAAAAATTTAAAATTAAAAAATTAAAAAAATTTTAGTTCTCAAAAAATTAAAAGCAATATGTTTTTGATGAATTAAATTAAAAAATTGACGAGTTTTTTGGGTACGATGATGGTTTTTTTGATGTTGCTATTGGTTAAAAATTTTGCTACATTAATATTTGCCAAACATAATTTTTCGAGCTCTTGGTTAGTTATTTCGGCATCAACATCTAGAACTGCCCTTAATTTTGAATTAACCTGCACTGCAATTTTGATGGTATTATTTTGTAATAAATTTTCATCAAATACAACGAAAGACTGGTTGGCAAGCAGGTTGGTTTTGCCTAATATTTGCCATAATTCTTCGGTGAGATGCGGGGTGACTGGATTGAGTAAAATTAACAAAGATTCTAAAGCGAAAGCCATTAAATTGGCATCAAGAGGGCTTTGCACAACAAATTTTTCGAGATGGTTTGAAAGTTCTCGAATTTTGGCAATTGCTGAATTAAACAATATTTTTGAATATTGCAACTTTACTGCATAAATGGTTTTGTGAATTAATTCTAATAATTCTTGTTGTGTGCTGTTGAAATTTTGATTGTTGGTGCTATCAAAATAAGTGATTTTGGCTGGTAAATGAGGCAAGAAACCTTGATAAAGCTTAAACAAGCGAGTTAAATAACGAAAACAGCCTTCAATGCCAGCATTTGACCAGTCTAGATCTCTTGAAACTGGGCTATCAGACATCATAAATAGCCGAGCGGTATCGGCACCGTATTGCTCTATTATTTCGGCTGGTTCAACGACATTTTTTTTTGATTTACTCATTTTTTCGGATCGACCAACTATCGCTGGTTGTTTGGTGGCAATTTCAAGTGGTGGAGTGCTAGAAAAATCAACTTGTTTAGGATGCAACCATTTGCCTTGCTGGTTTTTGTAGGTGGCATGGCAGACCATACCTTGAGTAAGTAAGTTTAAAAAAGGCTCGGTTAAATTAAGGTAGCCACATTTTTTGAGGGCTTTTACAAAAAATCGAGCATAAAGCAAGTGCAAAACTGCATGCTCAACTCCACCAATGTATTGGTCAACTGGCAATGTTTGGGATATTTCTTGGCTATCAAATGGTTTGTCTGGTGTAAGAGAAGCGAACCTTAAAAAATACCAAGAGCTTTCAAAAAAAGTATCGAAAGTGTCGGTTTCGCGAATGGCAGGAGAAGTTTTGCCACAAGGAGAAGTGTAGGTGGTGTATTTCCAGGTTGGGTGATTGGCAAGAGGGTTGCCGGGCTTAGAAAAATCGATATCTTCGGGCAGTTCAACAGGTAGTTGATTTGACGGAACTGGCACTACCGAACCATCGGATAAATATAAGATAGGAATAGGACAGCCCCAATATCTTTGCCGAGAAATGCCCCAATCACGAAGGCGGTAATTGGTTTTTTCGCAAGCGATGCCCAGCTTAACAAAGTGTTGATTGATTTTTTGCTTGGCTTCTTGACAATTTAAACCATCAAGAAAACCAGAATTGATTAGGGTTCCTTCGCTTTGACAATAGGGCAGGGTGGTTGCTTGTAAATTTTCGCAGAAAGTGTTTTGCACCACTTGTTTGATGGGTAAATGATATTTGGTGGCAAATTCAAAATCTCGCTCATCATGGGCGGGACAGGCAAAAATTGCTCCTTCGCCATATTCAAGTAAAATAAAATTAGCAATAAAAACTGGTAATTCTTGTTGATTGGCAGGGTTGATGGCTACTAAACCAGTGTTGATGCCGATTTTTTCTTGTTTTTCAAGATCTTGTTCGCTAGTTGAAGAAAGATTGCAAGTGGTGATGAATTTTGCAATTTCTGGATTGTTTTTTGCTAATTCTTCTGCTATTTGATGATGCGGTGAAATGCCGATAAAAGAGGCTCCAAAAATAGTTTCGGGTCGAGTGGTGTAGACTTTGATTTGTTTGATGTGATGTGAATTTTGCTTAATTTCAAAATTAAGCAACAAGCCAGTGCTTTTGCCTAACCATTTTTCTTGCATTGATAAAACTCGCTCATCCCAGCCTGTGAGATTGCTAAGTTCTTGCAATAAATCGCAGGCAAAATCAGAAACCTTTAAAAACCATTGTTTGAGCTTTTTCTTTTCAACCACGGCTCCACTTCGCCAACCTTTGCCATCAATAACTTGTTCGTTGGCTAACACTGTGTTGTCGATAGGATCCCAATTAACTAAAGATTCTTTTTGATATGCCAAACCGTGTTCTAAAAATTTTAAGAAAATTTCTTGTTCGTGTTTATAATAAGTAGGAAGACAGGTTATTATTTCGCGTTGCCAATCGAGAGCAAGACCAATGTTTTGTAGTTCTTGCCTCATTATTTCGATGTTTTGTAGAGTCCAGTTTTTGGGATGCAAGCCATATTCAAGAGCGGCATTTTCGGCAGGCAAACCAAAAGCATCAAAACCCATGGGGTGCAAAACATTGAAGCCTAGTTGTTTTTTATGCCTTGCCACCACATCGCCAATGGTGTAATTTCGTAAATGCCCCATATGAATTTTGCCAGAAGGATAGGGAAACATTTCTAGCACATAATATTTTGGAGCATTTTTTAGAGGCTGAAAGCAAAAAACTTGTTGTTTTCGCCAGATTTCTTGCCACTTTTTTTCGATTTGCTGATGATTAAATTGATGATGAAGCATAAAAAGATATTTTTTTCTTTTAAATTTTAAAATAACAATTTACATTTTGCAACAGCAAAAATAGCTAAAAACATTGGTTTAAATAACTTAACATTTAAAAAATGGTGCTGTTATATTTGGAATTTACCAAACCTATCTCGTTTTTTGCTAACAAAAAAACTAATATTGAAAACGATATATTCCTTTTAAATAATTGTTTTCATAAGTTTCTGCTATACATTTGAAACCGAGTTTTGTGTGAAAATTAATAGAGGTAGAGTTTTTTATAGGAGCATGGATTATTTTGCAAACAATAGTTTGGTAACCTCTTTTCGATATCTCGTTAATCATAGTTAAAACTAAATCTTTACCAATATTGGTAGTATTTGGTTTTTTAGCAATTTGTCGATAATAAAAGATTTTTTCAACATTTATATCGGTTAATTCTGGTAAAGATAAAATATTGTTTTGCACCACTATTTCTGCCTTCTTTATATTAAAACCATTCAAATAACCAACAACATCATCTTTTTCTTTATAAACTAAAGTTAAAGAATCTTTATCCGATATTGTTTCTTGCCATTGATATAATGTATATTCAGCAATTAAAAAACCAGAATCTTCTAATTTTTGTATGCTTTGTTCTTTATTATTTTTGTATAAGTTGCTACTACATATTTTGAGAATTTGCTCAATATCTTGTTGCGTTGCTTGCTTGATTTGATGATTCATAATTTTAGTTTTTTTTAATTAAATGG
>CANNFC010000002.1:0-38857 GCA_947503755.1 Rickettsiales bacterium
ACACTACCAGATTGTGCACGATAATTAGTTGCATCGGTTTTAGAAAAATCAAATAATATTTTATTGTTATCATAAACTGAAGATAGCATTCTTTCACCACCGCCAAGGGAAATACAGCTATTTAATGTAGTATCGCTAAGAGCAGAGTTGTAGTAATAGATATTACCAACATAGCCTCGATAATAACCGTGGTTCCAGTTAAAATTGGAATCGTTAACCTTGGAACCGCAACTAATAGTATAAGGAAGAAAATAAACATTAAAAAAACCAGCATTGTCTGTTCTGGTTTTTGTTTTAATGTTTCCTCCATAAATATCGGTAATTTTTAAATAACGTATTTTATTATTATAACGAATGGTAATTATCATTCCATCTACATAATTTGCTTGTTCGGCAGTTGTAAGAACAATACTAAGAAGTGCTGGCATATGAGCAGTTGCAAATTCCACTATTTCTACTGCATTGGTGCCAACACTTACACCTACTCCTGCATAACTTATTCCATAATAATCACCATATTCTGGGTAAATTAGATATTTAGAACAACCAGTTTCACAATAAGCTGCCGTTCCTCTAGCAGATTCTGTATGGGTTTCTGTGGTGCTGGTAGGTTTAGCATAAATTATTGCTGTAAAGTTATTTTTATAAACTGTGTGATTTGCTGGGGTTTGTAAGCAAGAATTGCCTGCATCAAAAAATAATGCAGGAGAAGACCCGAAAATATTATTGGCATATTTTGGAGGTGTATTTCTTTGGTTTAAAGTTTTTGTACCAGCTGAATTTGTCCAGCTAGTAAAGTTGGCACCGTTTGTGCCTGTTGCAGGCACAATAAATTGCTCCGTTGGTGAGCATTCTCCAGTTTGGCTCACTGTAGAAGAAGCATGACCATTATAATTGGTATAGTTTCCTTCGCTACTCCACCCAAAATTGCTGACATTTTTGGTTGAGTCGGCTTGTTGCACAATAAAGATGGTTGCTTGATCGTTGCCGGCAATATCGGAACGAGAAATATTGAAATTATTGTTGCTAGCATAAAAACCAAGCAACGAATTATCGCCGTTAAAAGCAACTGCCGAACCATTATTAATGCCGTTAGTTTGGTTTTTAAATAAAATATCGCCGCCGGTTTTGCATTGATTATTACACAAAGTGCCATTTGCTAAAGTAATATAAGAAACATTGCTAGTGCAGGCTTTGCCAAAAGTGCAAGGATAAGAATTGTTGGGATAAATTGGTTGAAAAGTAAATTTTGGTCCTGTTGGTTTGAGATCATTCCACTTGGTGATGGTTGTATTGTTGGCAACATTTTCGATTTCAAAAGAACCATAGGTGTTATCTTTGGCTTCGAGCCATAAAGTGAGATTATTGGTTATTGGTGGAGTGCAACCTTGCATTTGTAAGCCATCAGCATCGCAAGTGTAGGTGATATTGGTGGCGGTTTTGACATAGCCAGAAGCGGTATTACACTCAATATTGGCAATGTTTGTTTGGCTTGGTGTATATGTATAAGAAAAAGAGGTAGATCCAGTAAAACTTGCGGTTTTTTGATAAGCTTTCCAGCCATTTATTTTGTTGTTAGCATCAAAATCAATAGAGCATGCAACCGATTGGCAACTACCTCCTATTAAAGAGCCAACTCCGCCATTACTAGAGCATTGAGCAGTTAAAGTGGAAAAGCCAGAGTTTAAAACTGGTTTATAACCATTGATGCAATAAACAGTGTTGGCGTGTGTTACTTGCGAATTACTTGCAGAATTGGTGGCACTGGCAACATTAGTGATATTGCAAGTATTTGCCTGACAAGGATTGGTTATGGTTTCGGTTTCTGCTAAACAACTTATAGTTGGCGATCCGTAATAAAAAGGAAGACACCTAACGTTGGTGCCGTTAATGGTTGTAGAAAAATTGGTGTTGATGCCAAGTGGAGAATTAATAATAATATTATTTGCCAAGGCTTCAAGTTCGGTAAAAACACAATTATTAGAAGTGCAGGCGCCAATTGTGGTGGTGCCGTTATTTGGGCTACAAATAAAATTACCACTACTGCAAATACTTGTATCTGTGGTAGGAGTTGTTGGTTTGTTATAGCCAAAAGCACAAGTTAAATTTGGATTATCTAAAATACCTTGGCAACTTGTGGCTGTTGTGGCGGTTATAGTTTGATTGCCGTTAGTTAAGTTAACGGTGCAATTGTTGGTAGAACAACCAGCATAATTACTGTCATTACAAACAACTGTCGAGCCGCCAGGACTGTTGTATCCTGTGTTGCAACTAATGTTTTGATTGTGTTTATAAGTTCCGCTTACTAAATCTGGTCTAGTTGGCACAGTGCAATCTCGATAACAAGTTGGCACAACTCCATCGGTGTTTAATCCGCAAACTACAGAAGTGCCATTAGAACCATTGCTATAGCCAGTAGCACATTGCACTGCGGTGTTATGATTATAGGTGCCAAAAATAATATCAGTTCTGCTTTGGCTAGGCACAGTGCAGTTAAGATAGCATTTGCCATTTCCAGAAACATTGCTTAAAGAATTATAGTCGCCACCATATTGAGTGCAGTTTGCATTCATGGCAAAACCAGAAGTAGCAGTTCTGGTGCTGGCATTTCCCATGGTAAAACCACTTTGGCAAAGCATAGCTTCATTATGCAAATAAATATTTTTGGTAGTTTTTACACCGCTAGTATCGCTTGCATTAGAGATGCTACATATTTTAGTAAAGCCCCATTTAGTGGCGAGATAATCTTGCACATTTATTCGATCGGCATCTGACAGAACTGTATTATAAACGATTATTTCTCCTATTTTGCCACTAAAACCCTCGGCAATTTTTAAAACACCATTTGTTGCAGAAGTAAGAGAGTTTGTGGTTGTTGTATCAAGAACTGTAAAACTATTGTTATTGCTATTTTCTCTGTTATCTTGATAAGCTTTAACGGCATTACCATTTACAGTGATGGAGATAATTCTGGGATCGTTGCTAGAAGTATTTGAAGTTGAGGTGTAGGCAGCGTTGCCAAGTGTTATTTTGGTTTGATTGCTTGTAGTATAATTTTCGAGCTTAAATAAATTATTGGCAGTTTCTTGCCATAAAAAGCTACTGCCACCGTTAGATGTAGCTTGCTGCACAATAAAAATTGTAGCTTGTTTTGAAGTGGTGTTAATTAATTTACTTAAATCAGCATTGTTTGATGTTAAGGTAGAACTACCGCTAAAACTAATTGCCGAGTTATTATTGATGCCATTTGCACCAGTAACATAAGTGGCATTACCACCGCTAAAATTAAATTTTGTGGTAGTGGTTTCTTTGATATCGTTCCATAAAGCAATTGCAGAAGGCGGATTATTTTCACCGAAAGAAGAAAGGGTATTATCTTTGGCATCTAACCATAAAGATATATTGATTGTATTTGGTGGTGTGCAACCGCTTAAAGTTATTGTGCTGTTAATGCATTTGTATTGTGGGCTTCCAGTATAGCCAGCACTGCATAAAACAGAATAATTAGAAGGAATGTTAGTTGTGGTTGTTGTATAAGATAGATATACTTTTTTACTGCTTCTATTAATAATATTATCGCCAAATTTATAAGCTCCCCAACCAATGATTTTACCATTTGCATCGCCAGTAATTGAGCAAAATTGCCATTTTTTGGCTAAATAATCGTGAACTGTAGCTACTTCGTTATCGCTAAGAGATTTATTATAAATCATTAATTCTGCAACTTCGCCAGCATAATATTCTATATTATTCAATTTTCTGCCGACAACAAAATAACCATTACCAGTAGTCAACTTATTTAAGTTGTCACTTTTAATTTTACTGTCAGTATTATTAAAAATATTGACATAACTACTTGCACTATTGATGTTATTTATACTCATGCTAGAAATGTTGCCAAGACTATTGTTGGAACTAATGCAACCATTTGCTATATTATTACAATAATAATCGGCATTTTCTCCAGAAAAATAAGCAAAATTATTCATAAATAACATACCAGCTCTCTTAGAATTTTGTAAAGAGTTAGAATTTTGTTCAAATAAAGTCATGGTACTAGGAGAATTTATTTTATGCACTGCAATCATAGTGTAACTATCTGAACCATTAGTAATTGGCATCATATTTTGTGTTGTAGTAAACAAAGAATCATTGCCATCAAAACTAATAACCGGCATATTGTTATAATTAGCAGAGGTTGTTTTGTAGGTTGGTTTGTTGGCATCGGTGCCTTGAGTAACTTCGGTTGTAGTTCCGCCAGCACTATTTATTTTGCTTATCCAGGTGCCAATTTTTTCGTTTGGTGCCGTTCCTGATTTCATAATAGAGCTGGCATCGTTAGCATCTAGCCACAAAGTGAGTGAAGAAGCTATGCCGATATTATAAAATTCGTTTGGCACACAATTTCCGCCAAAAACCCTACCAAGTAAAATATTATTACAGTCGGCAGTAATTGGAGCTGTTTGAGTAAAGCCAGTTTTGCAAGTAATCGGATCGCCATGAGTAAAGGTTGTTAAAGTTCCACTTCCGCCAACAATGTTTGGATTTAAAACATTGCATCTATTGATGGTGCAAGTGCCAACAGTGAGTGTTGAGCCACTAGATGTGCAATCTAATTTACTGTTAACAATTGCAGAAAAAAAACTATCAACCAATGGTTTGCTATAACCATAAGGGCATTTTGCTCCACCAGTGTTTGTTGTTGCACCAAGATTTGCAGTTGAGGCATCGGCAAGAATAGTGCTATAAGCGGTGCCATGATCATATGGAGTGGTGCTTGCTAGAGTAGATCCGCCTACTGAATTATCTTTATTAAAAGTTACATAGCATTTGTTGATACTGCAACTGCCACTAACACTAGCATCTCCGCCATAAAGCGGGCAATTGGCAGAAATGGTGCCGTTGTAGCCTCTATCGCAAGTTAAAGGCGCTTGATGATCCACTGTTTGATTAGCAAACCCGTTGGCGATTGTGGTATCCCTTGTTACATAACCATAGACACTTGGAGTAATTCTTGTGCAAATTTTTGGAGAGAATCCCCATTTAGTTGCCAAGTAATCTTGCACATTAACTCTTTCGGTATTGTTTAATGATCTTTTATAAATAATAATCTCGCCTAATTTGCCAACAAAATCGTTGGCAATAGTAAGAGTGCCAGAGGTGGAAGAAATGCTAGAAGCGGTGTTGTTGTTGATGATTGTCAAAGCATTTTGATAAGCAATCGTGCCACTAATAGATTTTACTATCGATATTAAAGTTGGGCTTGTGCTATAAGATTGATTTGATGATTTATAGCTTGCAGTAGGAGAAAAATCGAATTTAAATTTGCCGTTATCGGCAGAATCGGTAGATATTTGCATTAATTTATTAGCACCATCTTGCCACAACAAGCTTGAATTTCTGCTGGCATTTTCTGATTTTTGCACAATAAAAATGGTAGAGTCGGTGTTGTTGCTAATAATTTTCGCCTTATCAACGGTGGCAGAAAAACTTTGACCGCTTAAATTAAGAGCGGGTTTGCCATTTATAGCACTAAGGTTTTGCGAAGCAGGGCTTGAAGCGGTAAAATTAATTTTATTAGCACTTAAATCTTTCCATGTAGTAATATTACTTAAATTACTACCAAAAGAGTTATAAGTGTTATCTTTGGCTTCAAGCCACACACCAAGATCGCTATAATAGGCAGGGCCACAACCTTGAATGGCTAGATTATTTCGAGTTGGGCAAGTATAACTTATATTTGAACCAGTAATAGGTGTATAGCCAAAAGAAGTATTGCAAGATAGCGAGCCAGAAGCTAATGATGAGGCAGAAAAATCGAGAGCAACAGAGCCAGAAATGATATTTGAGGTAAGAAGATTAGCAATTGGTACTGCTTGCCAATTTGAACCATTGTCGCTCGTAGTAAATTGCAAAACAGCTCCGCCACCATTTTCATACCACCATATGTTTAAAGGAACTATATCGCCATTATTTAAGTTAATACCATTAGAAGATCTTAATGTTGTTCCTTGATCTTGCCAAGAATAAACTATATTTTGACCATTTAAGTTAATGACCACTCCATCATCGGTATAGGCACCAAAATAATGAACTCCTGTTCTAGTTGCTTTATAATAACCGTTAAAATTAATAATCACACCATCGGATCTGTTGGTATCTAAAATATTTTCATTATCCCAGTCATAGTAAACAATACTAGTAGTTCCAGAAGTTATTATCGGATTGTTAGATCTATCGTTATAACTACTGTTATTTCTTATGTATGTTGTATAATTTAAGCCAGTATTTGCATAAGTATAAGCACCAAAGTTGTTGATAATATTGTTTTCACCAGTAGAAATTTGGCAAGCAATGCGGTTGCAACCTTCAAAAATTGCAGGTGTGTTGTGTGTTTCGCATTTGTATTTGGCTATACCATCATAACCAGGTGCACAAGTTAGGCCAGCAGTTTCGATTGCTATATCGGTATAATCAAAATTAGTTAAGCCAGTTACTTTATAGCCAGTGGTGTTTGGATTTGTGCAGGTTATTCTGGTGCAACTGCCACCAGTGATTTTGCCGGTAGTGGCGGTGGCATAATCGTTATTTAGGCAGTTGGCAGTGAGAGCTCCTGCACTAGATACATAACCTTTAAGGCAATAAATTTGTTGAGTGTGACTTACTTTTGAAGGTGCTAAAGCACCAGCGGTGCCACTTGTTAAAGGAACCAAGCATTCATTGGCGGCACAAGAGCCGTTAATGGTGATTGTGTTATTGTTTGTATCGCATAAATAATTAAGTGGGACGAGATTATCGTTATAGCCATAAGCACAAGATAACAAACCTTTTTGAGCTGTCTTTTTATATTCAACCAAAGTGGGATTGGCTTGTGAAGAATCTTTAATTACACTGCTGTTGTATAAAATAGTAGCAAGATCTGTTCTGCTTAACACTCTACACATTTTACCCAAACAGGTTTTGCTAGTGGAATCAAAATATTTAGCATCGTTGATAGTTCTGTCGATATTAGAAACCGCACATCCACAATTAAATGTGGTGGTTTGATATTTATTTGAATCGCCTTGACAACTATTTTGATCGATGTTGCCATTATAATATCCATTAACACCATCTATAATGCCATCTAATATACTGCAATTTACTGAGCAATTATTATTATCTAAAGCGTTGCAAAAATTTTTCCCTTCCTCTCTTAAACCTTTTGTATTTTTAAGGCAGGCTTTTTGGCATGCTTTGCTTATTGTAAAATCTGAACCACCAGAAAAACATTTAATCACAATATCTAAAGATGCATTAAAAGTATCGTTGGTTAAATCGGAAACATATTGTTTTAAAACGTCTTCTTGACATTGGTAAGAAGTTATATTTAACGATTCACCGTTAGAAATTGTTTTGTAAATGCCAGTTCTGCTACTGTGTGTTTTGTCTTCATAAAGTTGATTTTCTGGAATATTACATAATTCAGAAGTGCTTTCTGCAACAGTGGTTGTGTCGCTAAATTGATTGGTGTTACTAAAATCGCTAAAAGAAGCGGTTGTTTTATCGCCAGTGTCAAAAATTTTATAATTGGCAAAGCCATCTGGTGCAAAATCGCTAGTGCCTAATGCAGGAATTAAATAACCATAAAAATTGCCGTAGCGATTAATAGCATCTTCTTTGGCAATACCTAAAGTTACATAAGGTATTTCGCCGTAATAATAGTAATAATCAATATTGTTTATTTTTATAATTTTTGTTGTTAGTCCAGCACAACCTTCAGCTTGTCTTGCCACTTCCTCTCCGGTTCCGCCAGTAGCAGGGCAGGGCAGAACCATATATCTACAATCACCCTCTTTACATCCTGCACTATTTTTTAGTTTGAGTGCTTCGATTTTATTTTTAATGTTTTGTATTCTTTTATAATCTACTTTTGTTTGTTTATAGAGGTTTTCAAAGCTATTTACAGCCAAAAAACTAATAGCAACAAGGGCAAAAATAATCAATAAAATCGAGGCATCAAGCAAGCTAAAGCCTTTTTTAGTTGATTTATTGAAATGTTTTGCTAGTTGCTTGTTTAACATTTTTAATTAACAAGCTTGTTTGGTTAGGTTGTTTTGCATAAGATTTAAAGACGGGAAATGATATTATAAGCTTTCAAATTCTAGAAAAGGAATTTTTGTTTTCAATCTCTTCTTGTTCTTTTGTTATAAAAAAATGCTGTATTAATATAAATTGAAACAATAGATATTATAACATTTCCATTAACTAAAACCATAGTATTATTTTAATTAATGGAATTGGTATTGCCATGCAACTTCATCAAAAACATTGCTTTTGATAAAAAGTAATTTTAAAATGATGTTTTTAATTTTTTTATCTTTTAAGTTATGATTCAGCGATATTCTTTGCCCGAAATGAGCTTTATTTGGCAGGCAGAAAACAAATATCAAATTTGGTTTGAAATCGAAATGCTTGCCACCGAGTGTTTAGAGCAACTCAACATTGCTCCAGCGGGCACCACCGGCAGGCTTCGGCAAAATTTTGCCAAAGCTGGTGGCAAATTTAATGTAGAAAGAATCGATGAAATCGAGCAAACCACCAAGCACGATGTTATTGCTTTTCTCACCCATTTGGCCGAACTTACTGGCGAAAATTCTAAATTCATTCACTATGGCATGACCAGCTCTGATGTGCTTGACACTGCTTTATCGATGCAATTAACACAATCTTGCGATTTGTTAATCACTAAGTTAGAAAAACTGTTAGAAGCTCTAAAAAAACAGGCTTTCTTACACAAAAATACTGTATGTGTTGGCAGATCGCACGGCATTCATGCCGAGCCAACCACTTTTGGCTTGAAAATGGCTAGGTTTTATGCCGAATTTAAGCGAAATTTACAACGTTTAAAAATGGCAAAACAAGAAATTGCTATTTGTGCCATTTCGGGGGCGGTGGGCACTTTTGCCAACATTGCTCCACAAGTGCAAGATTTTGTAGCCAACAAGCTTGGCTTGATTTCTGAAACCATTTCTACTCAAGTAATTCCAAGAGATCGTCATGCTTTTTTCTTTGCCACTTTGGCGGTTATTGCTTCTAGCATCGAAAACATTGCGGTTGAAATTAGGCATTTACAACGAACCGAAGTTTTAGAAGTCGAAGAATTTTTTAGCCCAGGACAAAAAGGCAGTTCTGCTATGCCTCACAAAAGAAACCCGGTATTAAGCGAAAATCTCACTGGTTTGGCAAAAATGGTGCGAAGTGCTGTGGTTCCTGCCCTAGAAAATGTTGCTTTATGGCACGAAAGAGATATTTCTCATTCTGCGGTTGAGCGATTCATTGCCCCTGATTGTTGCATCACTCTTGATTTTGCTTTGCACCGACTCACTTTATTGGTAGAAAATTTGTTGATTTACCCGCAAAATATGCAAAAAAATCTCGATAATTTGGGTGGCTTGGTTTATTCGCAACGAGTTTTGCTGGCTTTAATCGAAGAAGCCAACATTTCTAGAGAACAAGCCTATGCTTTGGTGCAAAAAAATGCTATGAAAATCTGGAGAAAAGAAGAATCTAGTTTTTTGTCTTTACTTGAAAAAGAACCAGAAATAATCAACAAATTAGGCAAAGAAAAGTTGCAATCATTGTTTGATATTGGCTATCATCTAAAGCATGTCGATCATATTTTTCAACAAGTTTTTAATAATTAAGCAATGAACTTACTTTTTGAAGCTTTAAAGCAAGTGAAACACTCATCTTTGCTTATTCTTTTTCCTAATGGTGAAAAAAAAATATTTGGCGAAGATACCAGCAATATTTGTGAAATTATTATTTTAGACGAAAATAATATTTCAATATTTTTTAGTGATGGCGATATTGGCTTTGGCGAGGCTTATATTCGCAATCAATGGTCTAGCCCGAATTTGCCAGATTTGTTAGCTTTTTTTACTATCAACAGCAAATATCTCGAAGAATTTTTGCATCAAAACCGTTGGCAAGCTTGGTGGTTGTATCTTAAATGCTGGTTTAATAAAAATACCAAAAAAGGCAGTAAAAAAAATATCGAATTTCATTACGATCTTGGCAATAATTTTTATAGTTTGTGGCTTGATCAAACTATGACTTATTCTAGCGGTTTATTTTTGTCACCGCAAGACGATTTGCAACAAGCCCAAATCAACAAATATCATAACATTCTTAATAAGTTAAAAACAGGCTCAATTCTTGAAATTGGTTGCGGTTGGGGCGGTTTTGCTAATTTGGCAACTCAACATAATTTTTCTGTAACTGGCCTTACTCTTTCTAAGCAACAACAGCAATATTGTCAAGAAAATTTTCACAAAAATCAACAGTTTGAGGTTAAGCTACAAGATTATCGCGACGAAAACAATGTTTATCAAAATATTGTCTCTATCGAAATGTTTGAGGCGGTTGGCAAACAATATTGGGAAACCTATTTTAACAAAATAAATCAATGTTTAGCTAGCAAAGGCAAGGCGGTTTTGCAAATTATCACTATCGATGAAGATATTTTTGAGCAATATCAAAACAGAGTTGATTTCATTCAAAAACATATTTTTCCAGGCGGAGTTTTGCCAACAAAAAACATCATACGAAATTTAGCTAAAAAATATAACTTTAACATTGTAAGCGAAACCGCTTTTGGTCTTGACTATGCTAAAACACTAAAAATTTGGTTAGACAATTTTAATCAACAAATTAATACGGTTTTATATTCTGGTTTTAACCTCGAATTTGTAAGAAAATGGCAGTTTTATTTAAGTTATTGTTATGCTGGTTTTGTGGCTAATCGCACCGATGTTGTGCAATTTGAACTAGAAAAGAAAAATTAGAATATGGCAAAAATAATTTTTATGGGCACCGCCAGTTTTGGTTTGCCAACTTTGCAAAATATTTTGCAAAGAAAACAGCATCAAGTTGTGGCAGTCTACACCAAGCCCCCACAAGTGGCGGGCAGGGGGCAGAAAATGCAACTCACACCAGTGCATCAGTTGGCGATAGAGCATAATTTGCCAGTTTTTACCGCAGAAAACCTCAAAGAAAAATCCGTTGTTGAGCAATTTTTAGCTTTTAATGCCGATTTGGCTTTGGTGATTGCCTATGGTTTATTGCTTCCGCAAGCTATTTTGCAAGCTACAAAATTTGGTTGTTTTAATTTGCATCCTTCAAGTTTGCCCAAATTTCGCGGGGCTGCTCCAATTCAGCGATCGATTATGAACCAAGAGTTAGACCTAGATGTTTGTATCATTAAAATGGATGCCGGGCTTGACAGTGGCGATATTGTTAGCAAAAAAAATGTTGGCATTAAAAATCAAACCTATCAAGAAGTGGCAAGCAAAACAGCTCAAATTGGTGCCGAACTTTTTTTAGATTTACTGCCAAAAATAGAGCAAAATAATGTTTTTTATGAAAAGCAAAATCATCAACTTGCCACTTTTGCCAAAAAAATTAGTAAAGATGAGTGTTTGCTTGATTTTTCACAAACAGGCGAAAAATTATTGGCAAAAATATTGGCTTTAAGCGGTTGTTTAGGGGCTTATTTTGTGCATAATGGCGAATTAATAAAAATACTTGATGCAGATTTTATTGCTTGCAATCACAATCAGCAAATTGGAGAAGTTGCTAAAAACTTTGCAATTTATTGTCAAGATGGTTATATTTTGCCAAAAATAGTGCAGAAATCTGGTAAAAAACCAGCAAATCTTAAAGATTTTTTACTTGGCTATCGCTTGTATAAATAACTCTCCTGCAAAATAATTTTTTTTGCGGAAGGTGGAGATAATATCTGTGCTATCTAATTACTCCCATCTCGAATGGATAGTCAAGCCGCCATTGGCAGTTCGGTTCGGCTGGGGGGCGAAAAAAACCATAAATTACCACTCGCTTGCACTCATGCAATTATACCATTTCTCATATTTATAAGCTATATAAATATGAGAAATGGTATTAGATGAAGACTAGAACATAAACCTAGATATTATTAAAATTAAAAGCAATTAAATTGATTTAAACTCTTGAAATTTATTTTATTAATTGAAAAAATATCATCAACGATTTTTTTTATCGTTAACAATTTACGAACTTTAATTAATTTTAAAATATGAAACAAAAACAACAATATCTGAATGATATTAAAGTTAGCCTTAGATCTATCACTGCAGATCAGGCAAAAGAAATTTCAGCAGATTCACAGCATAAAATCTTGAATAATTTAAGTCTTGAAGAAGTTGAAAGTATTTGTAATACTATGTCACAAGAAGATTTTCCATCAATTTTAACAAGTTTAGATAATCTGCTAGAAGAATCAAAAAGACATAATCCTCGTAATGGTAGGCTACTGTCTTCAGGAATGCTAGATGTTGTTCAAGAATTATATACTTCGGTGAGTGAACCGCGAAAGATACCAGTACCTTCAGGATTGGGAGAAATAGAAGAAAACATGCTAGCAGCGCCAGGAGATGGATCAAGATTAGGACGACTATTAAAAAGAGCTCAGAACCACCCTGTTAAATTATTTATACCTAGTTCAGCACCTAGTTCAGCACGAACGATCAGCTGGTTTAATTCAGCACGATCAGCTGGTTCTTCTGCAAGATAAAAAACAAATGGTCTAGTCTAAAAGTGTCTAGACCATATTTTATTTCAGTTGTGCTAAACGCAACAACACGATTATTTCAGTTGTGCTAAACGCAACAACACGATTATTTCAGTTGTGCTAAACGCAACAACACGATTATTTCAGTTGTGCTAAACGCAACAACACGATTATTTCAGTTGTGCTAAACGCAACAACACGATTATTTCAGTTGTGCTAAACGCAACAAGGCTAAAAATAACTAAAATTTCTCCTCAAAAAATGATATCTAGTTTTTGACAATGGTTTTGATTTGCACAGCATGTAAAATGTTGGTGTTAAGCACCGATTCGAGTGCTTTGTTAACCATTTTGTGTTGCATAATTTTGCTTTGATTGGCAAAAGAACTGTCAATAATTGTGATGCTGTAATGATCGTTATCGTCGACTAAAGAATCAATAATAATTTCGGCAGAAGGAAAAGATTTTTTTAAAAGAGCAAATAAATTTTCTTTAGCAATTGGCATAAAATTAATAATATCGTTTGAGAGTTGTTTGTGGAGTGTTGATGTTTTGCTGATTGTTGTTGATAGTGATGTTATGCACTTTTTGTTTGAAATCGGCACAATGACCAGTAAAAAAAGTGATTACCACTGCAGAATCAAGCATACACCTAACTCCGTTGGCGGTTGTTGAGCCATAAATATTGGTAGGAAAAGTGCCCCACCAAATTGGAGTGTTAAAATTAGCAGAACCATAATTTGGTTTAACTAAGGTTATGTTATATTCTTTGACAGGTAAATTTAAAATTGCTGGAGTGTAGCCATGGCTTTGACCATCGATGATGATTTGGGCATTGGTTGGGTTGCTGTTAATAGCAATATCTCTTGATTTGTTGTTAAAAAAAGCACAAGAAAAAGTGCAAAATAATAAAAGAAGACTAAAAATTTTTTTCATAGATTAATAAAAGATTATTTTTTCCAGCGGTTATGCACCCAAAACCATTGTTCTGGATTTTTGCTAATGATATTTTCTAAGCTTTGATTTATTTGTAAAGTAAGTTTTTGTAGATTTTGTTGATTATTGCTTAAATTGTTTACTGCAAGCGGTTTTTCTAGGTGTAGCGAAAAAGAAAATTGTTGATTTTTTCGTAAAATATAACCCAAAACCAAAGGAACTTGATATTTAAGGGCGATTTTTGCCAGTGAAGCCGAGGTAATGGCGGGTTGATGAAAAAAATCAACCAAAATGCCGTCACTAATTTTTTGATCGGCTAAAATAATGACCCATTCACCTTTTTTGATGGCATTAATAATTTGCCTGTTGCCTTGAGTGCCTTTTTTAATCAAAGAAACCCCTCGAAGTTTAGCGGTAAAAAATTCGACCCAAGGATTGTTGAGCGGGCGATAAACGGTATGCACTTTTAAGCCTTGATTTAGCAGGGTTTTAGGGCCAATTTCCCAGTTGCCAAAATGTGCAGAAAAAATAATGCCACCAGTTTTTTGTTGCTTTAGTTGTTTTAATTGTTGTTGAGTTTGCTGATTTATGGCAACAAATTGGGCTAATTTTTGACCAGACATACCGCCGATATGCACAAATTCTGCAATAATTTTGCCCAAATTAAACCACATTTTGGTTAGAATTTGCTGTTTTTCGCTGTTGTTTTTGTGTGGAAAAGCTAAAGATAGATTGTTGTAGGCTAATTTTTGCACTTTTAATTTTTTGCCAACAAAAATGGCTATTTTACCAGCGATATTGCCAATAAAATTAACAGGAAAAATTCGAAAAACCATCAGCCCAAAAAGCACCAAGATTGTTTCAAGTAAATAGCGAAGTTGTTTTAACACAAAATTAAAGTTTTATAAAATTTTTTTAATCATTTTAACTAGCGATTCTTCGTTGTCAAATATTAATTCAATATCTAGATAAGCGATTTGCTGTTGTATTTCTGCCGAAAATTTTACCCAATCTTTTTTGGTGGTGATGGGAGTGAGACCAAAACTTTTGCTATGATTGATAATTTTTTGCAGATCGGTATTGCTGTAGGTATAATGATCGGCAAAAACTTTGGTTTCTGCTAGTTGTAAATTATGTTTTTTGAGTAGTTGAAAAAATTTTTCTGGATAGGCCAAGCCACAAAAAGCAAACAACTTTTTTTGCCAAAATAGCTCGATGTTTTTTATAACAAGATTGGCAAAAAATATTGGCTTATTTTGAGAAGCTAAAATTTGCTGTAAAGTTTCGCTGTGATTAATCACAACAAAAGCATCTGCCAAAGCCAAACCGCTTGCAATGGTTTGTCTGAGAGGGCCCGCTGGTAATAAAAAATTATTGCCAAACAAAATGAGGCCATCGATGACTAATAATTTTAAACTATATTGTAAAGTAAAATTTTGCAAACCGTCGTCTAAAATGATGGCTTGGCAATTTGGCTGGTGTTGTTGGATAATTTTTGCCCCTAAATAGCGATTTTTACTCACCGCCACATTGCCAACTTGATTTAGCAACAAGGCTTCGTCGGCAATATTTTGAGCTTGATTTTGCCAAAAAAAATGCTGTTGATTTTTTTTGCCTAAATAACCTCGAGTTAAATAAGAAAAATCAATATTTTGCTGATGTAATAATTTGCCTAAAGCAAGTGCCACAGGTGTTTTGCCAGAACCGCCAGCAATGAGGTTGCCGATGCAAATGCTGGCAATATTGATTTTTTGAGGTTTGGTTAGCTTTTTTTTGAGTAAAAAAATAGCAAAATACAGCCAAGAAAAAGGTAAAAGAAAAATAGCAACAATATTTTTACTCTGCCAAAATTTCGGTGTTTTCATCTTGGTAGAGTTTTTTTTGTGGTTCTTCTAAAGGTGCTGCATAACAAGGTATTGTTATTGTTTCGCCATTTATTGGACCATATAATCGAAAATATTGTTCTAATTCATCTGTGAAATATGCTTTTGGTGTTGTATGTGTTTCTAGTTGTTCTCTTGTTATTGTTTTGCCCTTGTTTTGATTTAAAAAATCGTATAATTTTTTCATCTGATCTAAACTTTCAACAGCAGAATTGAATGTTTCTTGATTTAAGCCAAATATCTTAACATCGCATCTTAAAAAATTAAATTGAGAAAAATCAAAATTATCTGGATTTTTTTTAAATTCTTCAGCTAAATATTGTTCGAAAGATATTGGTGAACCGTTTGTTGGATTTAGTTTATTAATAAGTTCTTGTAATTTTTGCTTTATTGTTTTTAGTTCTTCTGGATTTTGTTGTGTAGTCATTATTGCTGGTGCACTTTGCGATCTAGGTAATTGTGGATCGGTTTTTTCAAAATGAACAAAGGTGTTTTTTACAGGAAGTATTGATTCTTCAGGCATATTTTTGTGAGTTTTTTGGTGTTGTCAAGTTAGTTTTGGTGCGGATGGAGGGACTTGAACCCACATGCCGTGAGGCGCTAGATCCTAAGTCTAGTGCGTCTGCCAATTTCGCCACATCCGCTTAAAATAAATAGTATTTTTTGACAAATTTTAATTAAATGTTTTTTTATAAGCAAGTAAAAAAATAAAATAAATTACAATAAAAATATAGCTAAATTGTTTTTTTGATTTAAAATCATCAAAAATTAACTCAAAATATTTTTTTCATAACCATGAATGTAAAATCAACATTTTTACAACAATTTATTGCGCGAGGTTTTTTTGCTCAATGCACCAACCTAGAAGAGCTCGATTTGCAACTGCTTAATGCTCAAAACAACGGCAAGCCTATGGTTGCATATATTGGTTTTGATTGCACCGCTCCATCTTTGCATGTGGGTAGTTTAATGCAAATTATGATGCTTCGCTTGTGGCAAAAACACGGCAATTTGCCTATTGTTTTGGTGGGCGGTGGCACCACTCAAATTGGCGATCCTTCTGGTAAAGATGAGGCAAGAAACTTATTAAGTTTGGCTCAGATCGCCACAAATACCGCAGGAATTCAGCAAACATTAAGTTCTTTTTTAGATTTTAACAATCAAAAACTAGCAAATTCGGCAATTTTAGTCAATAATCAAGATTGGCTTTTAAACCTCAATTATTTGCAGTTTTTAAGAGATATCGGCAAGCATTTTTCTATCAACAAAATGTTGAGTTTTGATTCGGTAAAACTTCGCCTGCAAAGAGACCAGCCGCTATCTTTTTTAGAGTTTAACTATATGCTTTTGCAAGCTTACGATTTTTTGCAACTTTATCAACAGCATTCTTGCACTTTGCAAATTGGTGGCTCCGATCAGTGGGGCAATATTGTCAACGGCACCGAACTAATTCGCAAATTCTATGCCCACAAACAGCAAGAGCATCGACCAGTTTTTGGCCTTACCTCTCCTCTTCTTACTACTGCTGATGGCAAAAAAATGGGTAAAACCGCAAATGGAGCGGTTTGGTTAAGTGCTGATTTGCTTAATCCTTTTGAATTTTTTCAATATTTTCGTAATGTTTGTGATGATGATGTCGAAAAATTTTTGAAACTTTTCACCGACCTAGATTTAGAGCAAATTTCTTATTTTTGTCAAAACCAAAATATTAATCAAAACAAAGAAATTCTAGCTTTTGAAGCAACTAAAATTTGTCATTCGTCAACACAAGCAACAGAAGCATTAGAGAGGGCCAGGGCAATTTTTGTCAGCAAAGAAAATTTTCCGAGTTTTAGTTTTGCATTAAACAATGAAAGTAAAAAATTAACCGATATTTTGCTTGAAATTAAAGCTAGCCCTTCAAAAAGTGAGGCAAAAAAACTAATACAGGGCGGGGCGGTAAAAATAAACAAACAAGCTGTTCTTGATGTTTTTCATAGTTTTAATCAAGCTCAAGAATTTGAACTTTCAGTTGGCAAAAAAAAGTTTTTTAAAATTATCTTAATATGAACAAAAATATTCTAGCTATCGGCAATGCTATCACCGATATTGTTTGCAATGTCGATAAACAATTTTTGCTTGATAGCGGTTTAGTTGAAGGCTCGATGTGCTTGATAGAGCAAAATCAAGCCAAAAAATTTGCCGATCTACTTAGCCCAAACATAATTTTAGCGGGCGGTTCTGCTGGAAATACCGCTGCAACTCTTGGTTTGTTTGGTGTGGCAACGAGTTTTTTTGGAGTGCTTGGTGCCGATAATTATGCTGATAGTTTTGTTGCTTCTTTGCAAGAAAATGGGGTTGATTTTATCGGAAAAAACCTTGCTAATCAAGTTTCGGCAAGCTCTTTTATTTTGGTAAGCGAAAGTGGCGAAAGAACCATGGCAACCCATTTGGCTTCTGCTTGCGATTTTGCAATTGCTGATATGCAAAAAATTGCTTGGCAAAATTTTCATACCATCTATATTGAAGGCTATTTATACGATAAACCAAGCACCATAAAAGCTATTAACTATGCCATCAAGCAGGCTTTGCAACACAACATTAAATTGGCTTTTTCTTTATCTGATTTATTTTGTGTAAATCGCCATAAGCAAGATTTTTTAAATTTATTGCCAAAGCTAAATTTATTGTTTGCCAACAAGCTTGAAATTGCCAATTTATGCTCTAATCAGCAATTTAGTTTAAGCGAAATTCAGCAGTTTTGTCAAATTAATCCAAAGCTTACCATTGTTATCACCGATAGTGGCAATGGTTGTTTCGTGGTCAATAATCAACAAATTATTCAGGTGCCAACCGATAACATCAAGCCTCTTGACACCACGGGGGCTGGCGATATTTTTGCCTCTGGTTTTTTATATGGTTTACAACAAAATTATAACTTATTGGAATCGGCAAAATTTGCAAATTTTTTAGCAGGAAAAATCATCACACAATATGGGGCTAGATTTAATCATCAGCAAATAACCGAAATAAAATCTTATGCAAAATAATAATTTTTTATGGTCTAGCGATAGCTTAAATATTGCTCTAAACGATTTTTTGCTTGCAAAAATTACCAACCATATTTTGGCAACAGAAATTTTTTTAGATAGTCGCAAAATAGTTGTTGATGGTATTTTTTTGGCAATTAGCGGTCAAAATTTTGATGGTCATAATTTTGTTGAATCCGCTCTAAATAATGGGGCAAAAGTAGCAATTGTCAGCGATACAAACAACTTAACTCATCTTGATGCAAGCCGATTGGTTGTTGTAAAAAACACTATGCAGGCTTTATCTGCCTTGGCAGCATATAAAAGAAAACAAACTACTGCCAAAATTATTGCCATCACAGGTAGCATAGGCAAAACCAGCACAAAAGAGATGTTGCAATTGTCTTTAAATTCTGTTGGCAAAACTTATTTTAGCAAAGGTAATTTTAACAATCACATTGGTCTGCCTCTTTCTTTGGCGAATATGCCTAATGATTGCGATTATGCTATTTTTGAAATGGGTATGAATCATGCCAACGAAATTAAACCGCTATCGCAATTAGCCAAGCCAGATATTGTCATCATCACCACCATAAAACCAGTGCATATCGAGTTTTTTAACAACGAACAAGAAATTGCTTTGGCAAAAGCCGAAATTTTTGCTGGTCTAAATAAAAATTTTGGACAAGTGTTGATTAATAAAAACAATCTGCATTATCAATTTTTATATGAGCAAGCCCTGCAATATGGCATTTCTCCTGCTCATATTTTTAGTTTTAGCGACGATCTTTCTGTTGAGGCAGATTATACAATTACAAATGCCAAAATTAACAACATCAATAGCTGTCAAATTGTTGCAAAGCATCAAAAACATTCTTTCAATTATCAATTAAACAGCATCAATCAAAGCATTATTAGCAACTCAATTATTATTGTGGCTTGTTTGCATTTGCTAAAAATCAATTTAGATCTTGCTTTAAAAACATTAGAAACTTTCAGCAATTCTGCTGGTCGGGGCAAATTAATTACTTTATCTTGTTTGCAAAAAGAGTTGTTTGTGTTAGATGACACCTACAATGCTAGTACTGCTTCTATGAAATCTGGCATTCTTGATGCAAAAAATTATCAACAAATTTTGCAAAATGATCGTCTAATTTTGATTTTAGGCGATATGCTAGAGTTGGGAGAAAAATCTTTAGAGCTTCATCAAGAGGTGCTTGATTTTGCTTTGCAACAAAAACCAGATCTATTAATTTTAGTAGGCAAGAATTTTACAAAATCTATTGCAAATTATGTTGCAAAATTACAAAATACTAATTTAATTGTTTATTCTAACTCTAATTTAATTGCTTGTAGTATATTTGGCTTGTTGCAAAACAAAGACTTTATTTATATTAAAGGTTCTAGGGGTATAAAAATGGAAAATATCATTAATTATTTAACTTCTCTATGCTAAACGGTTTAGAAATAATGCAAATCGCCTGGATGAAGAGTTTCTATTGCTTTCTTTTTGCTTATATTGTTGCCTTTTTTGGCATTAAAGAATATATTAAAATTGTTAAAGCAAAAAAGTTATTTCAGCCAATAAGAAACGACGGCCCGCAACAGCATTTAGCCAACAAAAAATCAACTCCAACTATGGGTGGCATTTTTATTGTTTTGGCAACTTTGCTTACTACTATTGTTTTTATCGATATAACTAATCAATATATTTTAATTTTATTAACAACAATGCTCTTTTTTGCTGGCATTGGCTTGATTGACGATGTATTAAAAGTGTTTAAAAATAACCCCAAAGGTTTTGCAGGTAAATATAAAATTATTTTGCAATTTATAATGATCGGCTTGGTTTTTTTGTGGTTGGGAAAGGTGAATAATTTACATTTAAGTCCGCAAATTAATTTACCATTTCATCTTGATACACAAATTTTGCTACCATTATTTTTATACATTATTTTTGTTAATTTTGTTGTAGTTGGTTCTGCGAATTCAGTAAATTTAACAGACGGTTTAGATGGCTTGGTTTCGGTGCCTGTGGTCATTAATTTATTGTGTTTAGTGCTGATTGTTTTTGCTGTTGGCAACCCACTTTTTGCTTTTAAATTAAACATTATGCACATTAATAATATCAAAGAAATTATCTTTTTTTGTTATGCTCTTATTGGGGCGGTTTTGGCATTTTTAAGTTTTAATCATAAACCGGCAAAAATTTTTATGGGCGATGTGGGTAGTTTGGCGATTGGTTCTGTTTTGGGCTTGATTGCTATCATTATCAAACAAGAAATTATTTTTTTCATTATTTCTTTGCTTTTTGTGTTAGAAGCAATATCGGTAATTTTACAGGTTTCTTCTTATAAATTAACCAAAAAAAGAATTTTTTTGATGGCTCCACTTCATCATCATTTCGAAAAATTAGGCTGGTCAGAAACCAAAGTGGTGAGAAAATTTTGGCTAATGTCTTTATTATTTGCCATTCTAGGATTAACTTTATTTTTTAATTAAACTATATGTCTCAAACTGTTAAATTAATTCTGCCAAACAATCAAGAAATAATTTTACCAATTCATCAGCCTTCTATTGGGCAAAGTGTGATTGACATCACTTCTCTTTACAAAGAAACCGGTATGTTTACTTACGATCCTGGTTTTTTGTCAACCGCTTCTTGCGAATCAAAAATAACCTACATCGACGGCGAAAAAGGTTTGTTAAGACATGGTGGTTATGACATCGAAGATTTAGCTAAAAATAGCGAATATTTAGAAGTTGCTTATTTGCTTTTAAACCAAAAATTACCAAATAAAGAACAATATCAAAAGTTCTGCCAATCGGTAAAAAATAATATGTTGGTTCACGAGCAACTCAATATTTTATATCGAGGCTTCCCCAGAAAAGCCCATCCAATGGCAATTATGGTGGGTGCAGTGGCTTCTTTATCTGCTTTTTATCATGAAACTGTCGATGTTTCTAATGCCGATGGCAGAGACGATGTTGCCTATAAAATTATTGCGAAAATGCCAACTTTGGCAGCTATGGCCTATAAATATTCTATTGGTGAGCCAATAATCTACCCTAGGCACGATCTTGGTTTTGCCGAAAACTTTTTGCATATGCTTTTTGCTAAACCAACTCACTACTACAAAGTAAGCCCAACTATCGCCAAAGCAATGGAGATAATCTTTATTTTGCATGCCGATCATGAGCAAAATGCTTCTACCTCTACCGTAAGGCTTGCAGGCTCTTCTGGTGCCAATCCTTTTGCTTGCATTGGTGCTGGCATTTCTTCTTTGTGGGGTCCAGCGCACGGCGGAGCCAATGAAGAAGTGATAGAAATGTTGCAAGAAATTAACAGCATCAACAACATTCCTCACTACATTGCCAAAGCAAAAGATAAAAACGATCCATTTCGTTTAATGGGTTTTGGTCATCGAGTCTATAAAAACTACGATCCAAGAGCCTCGGTGTTAAAAAAATCTTGCTATGAAGTTTTAGGAGAATTGGGGGTAAAAGATCCGCTTCTAGATATCGCTCTTGAACTAGAAAAAATAGCTTTAAACGACGATTATTTTATTTCTAGAAAATTATTTCCTAATGTCGATTTTTATTCTGGCATTATCTATAAAGCCCTCGGCATTCCAAACAACTTATTTACAGTGATTTTTGCCATTGCCAGAAGTGCTGGCTGGATAGCTCAATGGAAAGAAATGATCGAAGATAAAGCCTTTAAAATAGGCAGACCAAGACAGCTTTATACAGGATCGGTGCAAAATAGTTATTTACCAATTGAAAATAGATAAAAAATGTCCTTAAATTTTTCTGTTTTACAAGAATATTTCAAAAAATTAAAATCTAAAAAAACAGAAAAATCTAGTGCTGGTAATGCTAAAAAAAAGCCCTTAGAACAAGAACAATATAACTTTTTACCTTTTGTTTCGCATTACAATCAAAACACCATCATCACCAAAAACGGCGAGTTAATTCAAGTAATTAGATTGGTTGGTTATAATAATTCTTCCATTTTACACGAGTTAACCAACCTACGCGATTCTATTCGCTATGCTTTAAAAACTTATGTTGACACCAACAATATCGCTATCTGGATTACCACTATTAGAAGAAGAAAAAATATTTCACCCGAAGGAGATTTTGATAATTATTTTACTAAAAAAATTAACGACTTTTGGGAAGAAAAAAACAATTGGCATAACGATTTTATCAACGAGCTATACATTAGCATTGTCATTGAAGGCTTTGATACTTCGGTGGTTAATTTTAAAACTTTTTTCTCTTCTTTTTCTTATTTTACCACCAAGTTTGCCCACCAGAAATATCTAGAAAATTCTCATCAAAAACTAAATAATATTTGCAATCAAATTGTCGATTTTTTATGCGATCATGGGGCGAAAAAACTTGGTTTAATTGAATGGAATGAGGTTGTTTATTCCGAAATTATGCGATTTTTTGGTAAAATTTGCAATTTACAAGAAGATTATTATCCGCTAGTTACTAACGAAATTTGTCAAGAAATATCACAAAATAAAGTGATTTTTGGGGGCAGACAAATTGAGGTCAACACCAATAAAGGCAAAAGTTTTTCGGCAATGTTTAGTTTAAAAGAATATTTCGATCTCAATCTTCGTTCTTTAGATAAAATTTTGCAACTACCGTGCGAGTTTATTATTTCGCAATCGCTTGATTTTTTTGCTGATAAAAAAAATATTACCCAAGTAAAAAAAGATCAATACGAGGTTTTAAAACTCTCGGAAAGTCTAGATTTTGCCAAAGTAATTGGCTTAGATAAATATATTGCTTTTGACGACGGCAATAAAAAAGAATCAACACCAGAAGAAACAGAAGACAAAGAAAAAATAGTTTTTGCCAAAATACAAACAACTATTATGATAATCAACAATGTATTAAAAAATCTCGAAGAAGATGTTAAATTAATTACCGAGCAATTTCGTTTTTTAGGTGTGCCAATCATTCGAGAAGATATTTTTTTAGAACATTGTTTTTGGTCTCAATTGCCTGCCAATTTTATTTTTTTAAAACGTCAAAAAATCGCTCCTCTTAGCTATTTTGCTACTTTTTCTACTCTACATTCTTTTTCTTCTGGTAAGTTAAATGGCAATTCTTGGGGCCCTGCCATCGCAACTTTTCGCACCATTATGAAAAACCCCTATTTTTTTAATTTTCATTACGATTCGTTTGGCAATACTTTGGTTTTTGGCAATAAAAATTCTGGCAAAAGAGCTATCACCAATTTTTTGCTTGCCCAAGCAAAAAGAATCAACCATAGCTTGTTTTATTTTGATTTTAACAACAACAATTTACCTTTTATTTCGGCTTTGTCGGGCGAAAGTTTTTATTTGCCTTTGCCAAGTAAAAGAAATATTTCTTATTTAGAGCAAAAACTCGCTCTTAATCCGTTATTTTTAGAAGATAACAACACCAATCATCGTTTTTTATCAGAATTTTTGTTTAGTATTTTGGCAAATAATAGCAAAAATATCACCGAACAGCACAGAATAATCATCAATCAAAAGCTTGACATTGCTATTGATAATAAAATAACTGATTTTTTGCAGTTAAAAGATTTATTTCAAGAAGAACAAGATATTTGGCAAGCATTTAACAATTTAGAGCTTACAAGTTTTTATGATATTTTTAATCACCAAAGCGAAATAAACTGGCAAAATCCCAATTTAGCCTTTAATTTAAGCGAAATCCTGCCCGATCAAACTATGTTTAGTTTTGTTTTGCAATATTTACTGCATAAAATTATCGAAATGTCTTCTGAAAATAAAGTTATTGCTGTTTTTCGCGATCCTTTACAAATGCTTACCAATGGCTATTTAGAGCAGATATTTTTTAAATTCTGTGAAAATCTAGAAAAAAAGTTTGGTATTACGGTTTTTATTGTTGATGATGAAGAAAAAAATGTGCAAAATAGCTTGCTTGCAAAAATCAACGATATCAGTCATACCAAAATTATTGGTGCCATAAATTCTGATCCTCAAAATATTGCCAAAGCTCTTAATTTAAGCGAAGAAGAGGCGAAAATCGCTCCTTATATTGGCGATCAGCCAGAAAAAACTTTCTTGCTAAAAAATGATTTTGATTCGGTTTTTGTTAATTTTGAATTAAAAAATCATTTACCAATATTAAAAATTTTATCTTCTTCGCCAGAAGAAATCTCTATTATTGAAGAAATTATGCAACAAGCAGAAAATAAAAATCCACAAGAATGGCTTGATAATTTTTTTGAAATCGTCGACATTTTAGAGCAAGAAAAACAAGAATCTATTAAGCAAGCTAAAAAAGCCGAAAATGTTAGAAAGGCAAAAATTAGCAAAGCTAGTAGATATATCGATTAATACCATCTTTTAAATTATAACACTATGGATCAAGCCAAAATTGCTCTTGCTTTAAAAATCAATAAAAAAAACAACTTGTGGGCAGAAGAAATGGCGAAAGTTTTGCCAAATTATCATATCGACAGCAATATTAGATTGGCACATTTTTTGGCACAAATCTGCCACGAAAGCAATTATTGTTTGCAACTTGCTGAAAATCTTAATTATACTGATGTTGCTTTGCTTAAACTGTGGCCAAAATATTTTAACAATAATTTAGCCAGTCAATATGGCAGAAACAACAATCATTCTGCCAATCAAGAAGCTATTGCGAGCATTGCATATGCCAACCGTTTAGGCAATGGCGATGTGGCAAGTAAAGATGGCTATAAATATCGAGGAAGGGGCTTGATTCAGATTACTGGCAAAGCGAATTATCAGCAATTGTCGCAACATTTGTTTGGCAACAACGATTTATTAAATAACCCAGATTTATTAAGCAATAACAAAGAAATTAGCATAAAATCGGCTTGTTGGTTTTGGCAAAAAAATAATTTGAATACCTTGGCAGATCAAGAAAACATTGTTGCCATCACCAAAATAATCAACGGCGGTCAAAATGGCTTGCAAGATCGCCAAAAAATTTTACAAGAGATGGAAAAAATATTCACAGTAACTGCCTGTGTTGTTGACAAAAATTATCAATTTTCTTTGCCAAATGAAAATTAACATTATTACCGTAGGCAAATTTGACGATATGGGCTACCAAATTGCTTTTGAGAATTATCTGAAAAGAATAAAATTATATAAAGTAGAATTAAAAGAAATTAACCTAAAATTCAGCAAAAATCACGAAATAGCCAAGATAAAACAACAAGAACAAGAAGCGATTTTACAATATTGCAAACCGCACAGCACCAATATTTTACTTGATGAAACAGGTAAAGCACTTTCTAGTAAGCAGTTTGCTAATTATTTACAGCAACAAATGATGTTAACCTCTGAACTTAACTTTATTATCGGCGGAGCTTTTGGGGTGAGTGATTATTTAAAGCAAAACACTAGTTTAATTTGGTCGTTAAGTTTGCTTACTTTGCCTCATTTGTTGGTAAGAACTTTGCTGTGCGAACAAATTTTTCGAGCCCAAACAATTATTAACAATCATCCTTATCATAAAATTTAAACGAAGTTTATTAAATGCCCCTTCCACGGGAAGGGGCATTTAGATCGAACACCGCTTGACACTTCGCACCAAAAGATGAAAAATGGTATTAGGGGTTTCTTTTATGAAAAGTATGGTAAAAACTATTTTGAAGGAGCTGATTGAAATTTTCTAGATTGCAATTTGGTTGAAGTTGCTTGATAGAAGTAACTCCATATTGTTGCCAAGATAAGCCACAAGGCACGATGTTGTGAAAATATTTTAGATCTGGATCAATATTGATGGCGATGCCATGGTAACTAACCCACTTTCTTAGCTTAATGCCGATGGCAGAAATTTTTTGTTCTTGATGGCTATTTTGCACCCACAAGCCCACACGATCTGGTCGAGTTTCGGCAAAAATATTAAATTGTTGTAAAGTATCAATAATCCACTGTTGTAAAAAATGCACAAAACTAGCGATATCGGGGTTTTTTGGTGAAAAAAAATGTTTTAGATCTAGCAAAACATAAACAATTTTTATGCCTGGACCATGGTAGGTGTATTTGCCACCGCGATTGGTTTCATAAATAGGAATTTCGGCAGAATTATTAAGCAGATCTGTTGGTTTAGAGCTGATGCCGGCAGTGTAGAGATGAGGATGTTCTAAAACCCAAATTTGACTTTTTGCTTGTTTATTAATGATTAAATTGACCTGCTCTTCCATTTTGTTGATGGTTTCTTGATAGGGCAGGGGCTGATTAAAAAAAAGCCATTCTAAATCAAGATTCATAACTTGGTAACGAGATAATAGCCAGCAAACATTGCTAGAATTGAAAAAAATAAAGAAGAAAAAGTATAAATTAGAGCTTGCCAATATTGATTTGCCAAAAAAAGACGTAAAAAATCGAGCGAAAAAGCAGAAAAAGTGGTAAAACCGCCCAATAAACCAACCAAAAAAAAAGTTTTAAGATTGTAGTGATTTAAATGATAATTAAAAAAAGCAAAAGCAAGACCAGCTATAAAACAGCCAAGAACATTAATAAAAAAAGTGGCAAACGGAAAAGAAGAATAACCAATTAACAAAGAATTAGTTTTGGTGTGATAAGTAAAATACCAGCCCAGCAAAAACCGCAAACAAGAGCCAAGAGCTCCGCCAATTGCCACAAGAAAAAGAGTTAAAACCATAGAAAATTAAATAATTTTTGCCCCTTCAAAACTTTGTAAAATATTCTTGACAAGCTCGGTGTTGAGATTGTTTTGTTCTGCATTTGTATGATTTAGGTTGTTAAAATCAAGCAAAGTTTGTTTGAGATCGGGCAACGATAAAATGTGCACAATTTTAATGAGCATAATTTCAAAAGCAAGGGCAGGAAGCAAGGCTGTGTTGATTTCGTGAATAGATTTATTGATTAACTGCCAACAGCGAAGTAAATGATTAAGGTTTGTTTGATGGGCGATTTGTTTGACGGTGGCGAGTTGACTTTGGCTATAATTGAAGTTGCTTGCAATATTGAGTTTGCTGATGCAAATATTGTGAATAATTTCTAATAAATCTTTGACAATAATAATTAAATCGCTGTTGCTTTGTTGAATTTGGTGAAAAATTATTAACGATTCGTTGATGTTGCCTTGCAATAAAGCCGAAATTAGGGCTAGATTTTGATCTTGGTTGTTGGCACCAAGCATTTCGGCAACAACAGAAGTTGGTAAAAATTGTGTGTAGGCATTAATTGCCAAGGCTTGATCTAAAAAAGACAAAGCATCTCGCACCGAGCCTTCTGATATTTTGGCAATGATTTGCAAGGCCGATTCTTCGGCGGTGAAGTTTTCTTGTTGTAAAATTTTTTGTAGATGATTTACCATATCGGCAGAACTTAATCGAGAGAGATTAAATTTTTGACAACGCGAAAGAATGGTTTGTGGCACATCGCGAATTTCGGTGGTAGCCAAAATAAATTTAACATGGGTTGGTGGTTCTTCTAGCAGTTTTAGCAAGCAATTAAAAGCTTCTTCGGTAAGCATATGCACTTCATCGATGATATAAACCTTATATTTGGCAAATATCGGCGAATAAATTGCGGTGGCAATTAGCTCGCGTATGTCGTCGATGCGACGATGATCTGCGGCATTAATTTCGATGACATCTGGATGCTGTGATTTGCTGATGTCAAGGCAGTTTTTGCATTTACCGCAAGCCATGGCGGTGTTTTGCATGCTGATGTCAAGGCAATTGATGGTTTTGGCAATGATGCGTGCAGTGGTGGTTTTGCCGATGCCACGAATGCCACATAAGATATAGGCTTGATGCAGTTTGTTGTGAATGATGGCATTGGTTAGAGTGGTGGTTAAAACTTCTTGCCCAACGAGTTCGCCAAAATTTTGGGGGCGATATTTTCTAGCTAAAACTAAATAAGACATAATTTTTTTAGTGCAAATGGTGGTGCAAATGTAAGTGAGAATGACCTAGTTTTGCAATTTTTGGGCTGCTTTCTTTCAAATCTGACCCATTAAAAAAGAATACTACCCATTCTCACCAAAGAAAAATTTTATTGCTCTTTTTTTTATAAGCAAGATGTTTTTATAATTTGTTAAATAAAATCGTTGATTTTGATTTTGTAAAGAAATAATATTTTAATTTATTATATAATGGCACTGTTGCATTCTAAATTATATTTTACTTTATTTGCCATTTTTGGTATAAATTTCAGCTATTTTTAGCCTAATATGCTTAATATGAGGCTAAAAATAACTAAAATTTCTCCGTGAAAACATAGCAAAAAATTAAAACAAATTTAGAATACAACAGTGCCATAATGCTCAATTTTATTTAAATTTAATATGCAAATATCTTTTCAAAAAGCTAAAAAATCTGCTGTTAAAGCAAGCATCAATGTGCATGTTGTTGCTAACGAAACCAGTGGTGAAATTATTGAATTAGCTCAAAATAATCCGCAGTTTAGCAACAAGCCGTTGCAGGTTTGTTATGTGAGTATCGATAATGTTTTACAGCTTGTTATTAATGCTGGTAATCTCAAAAGCCTAAATGTGGTTGATTGGCAAAAAATTGGTGGCAAAATTGTGGCAACTTTGAATGCCGGTAAATATCAAGAAGCTATTGTAAATACTCATTTTGAGGCTTCTGAAAATGCTCTTGCTAATTTAGCTTTTGGGGCGAAACTGCAATCTTATATTTTTAACAAATATTTTTTTGAAAAACAAACAGAAAAAACACTGTCTTTGCAAGATTTTACAATTGTCACTGGTAAATTTTCGGAAGTAAAAAAACAATTTAGTAATCTCGAAATTTTGGCTAACAATATTTATTTGGTAAGAGATTTGGTTTCTGAGCCAAGCAACAAGCTCGATCCCGAAATTTATGCCAAGTTTTGCAGTGAAATTGCTGTGCCAGGTTTAGAAATTGAAATTTTAGACGAAAAGCAAATGCAAAAATTAGGTATGAATGCTTTGCTTGGTGTGGGTAAAGGTAGTGAAAAAAAATCACAACTTGTTGTGTTGAAATGGATGGGTGGCAAAAAAAATCAAGCCCCTCTAGCTTTTGTAGGAAAAGGTGTTACTTTTGATACTGGTGGCATTTCGATTAAACCTGCTAACAATATGGAAGATATGAAAACCGATATGGCGGGTTCGGCGGTGGTAGTTGGTTTGTTAAAAAATTTAGCCGAAAGAAAAGCCAAAGTAAATGCGGTCGGTGTTATTGGTTTGGTCGAAAATATGCCTTCTGGCACCGCTCAAAAACCAGGAGATGTGGTTGTTTCTATGTCGAAACAAACAATAGAAGTTATCAACACCGATGCCGAAGGTCGATTGGTTTTAGCAGATGCTTTGCACTATACTAACACCAAATTTAAACCGCAATTTATTGTTGATTTAGCGACTCTTACAGGTGCTATTATTGTGGCATTGGCTGATTGTTATGCTGGTTTATTTAGCAATAACGATGATTTGGCAAAATCTTTGCAAGATTGCGGTTTGGCAACTGGTGAAAAATTATGGAGATTGCCTTTGGGTGAAGAATACGACGAAATGATTAACTCCGATGTTGCCGATATGAAAAATGTTGGTGGCGGTAGAGGTGCTGGTAGCACTACCGCGGCTCAATTTTTGCAACGATTTATTGGTGACACTCCGTGGGCTCATCTCGATATTGCTGGTGTTGCCTGGAAAGGTAAGGGCGATGTTTTGGCAAAAAAAGGTGCCACTGGTTTTGGTGTGCAGTTGTTGAATGCTTTGGTGGAAAAATACGAGAAATAAAACATGAAAAAACTGATAATCACTGGTGGCAAAGCTTTAAACGGCGATGTTTATATCACTGGGGCGAAAAATGCTTCTTTGCCTTTGATGGTTGCTTCTATTTTAACTGCAGAAAAGCTTACTCTTGGTAATTTGCCTCATGTTTCTGATGTTGCAACTATGGTTAATTTGTTGGCAAGTTTAGGGGTTGAAATTAATTTTAATGGCAACAATGCCAATGCTGGCAACAAGGCTAGAGTAATAGAATTGCAAGCTCACAACATCAACAATCCTTCTGCCGACTACAATTTAGTGCGAAAAATGAGGGCATCTATTTTGATTTTAGGCCCTCTTTTGGCAAGATTTGGTTATGCTAAGGTTTCGTTGCCAGGTGGCTGTGCCATTGGCACAAGGCCAGTTGACTTGCATTTAAAAGCCCTAGAAAAAATGGGGGCAACTTTTCAGCTCAACGAAGGATATATTGAGGGCAGGGTGCAAGGAAAATTAAAAGGGGCGGAAATTCATTTTGATAAAGTTTCGGTTGGAGCAACAGAAAATATTTTGATGGCTGCTTGTTTGGCAGAGGGTGAAACCAATATTTTTAACAGTGCTAGAGAGCCCGAAATTGTTGATTTAGCAAACTGTTTAATTGCTATGGGGGCAAAAATTAGTGGTGTAGGTAGTTCGCAAATTACTGTGCAAGGTGTTTCTTCTTTGCATTTTGCAATACATAAAATTATTGCCGATCGCATCGAAGCTGGCACCTATGCTATTGCCGCGGGCATTACTGGTGGTAAAATTAATTTACATAATCTAGAAAGTCATATTTTAAACTCTTTTAAACAAGATCTAGAACAGGCTGGTTTGCAATTTAAGTCGATAGCACACGATGTTGTCGAGGTGAGTAGCGGTGCAACCATTAATGCTACCAATATTTCTACCAATCCTTACCCGGGTTTTCCTACCGATATGCAAGCTCAATTTATGGCTCTAATGACTGTGTCAAATGGGGTGAGTTGCGTTGAAGAAAATATTTTTGAAAATCGTTTTATGCATGTGTTAGAACTAAACAGAATGGGTGCCAACATTGAGTATCACAACAAATTGGCAATAGTGAAAGGTGTTGTTAATTTGCAAGGTGCAGAAGTGATGGCAACCGATCTTAGAGCCTCTGTTTCTTTGGTTTTGGCGGGCTTGGTGGCGAAAGGGCAAACTATTGTTAACAGGCTTTATCATCTTGAAAGAGGCTACGAAGATTTAGCAGAAAAGCTGATTAATTGCGGAGCAGATATTAAAATTATTTATTAAAATTATGATGAACGGTTTATTTAAAAAAATTTTTGGTTCGGTCAATGACAGAACTATCAAAAATATCGCCCCTCTTGTGCTTCACATTAATAGTTTAGAGGCCGATTTGCTTAATCTTTCTGATTCTCAATTACAAGAAAAAACTGTTTACTTGCAAAATCAACTATCTGCTTGGCAAACTTTAGAACAAATACTGCCACTAGCTTTTGCCGTGGTGCGAGAAGCTAGTAAAAGAGTGCTTAACATGAGGCATTTCGATGCACAATTGATGGGTGGCATTATCTTGCATCAGGGCAAAATAGCCGAAATGGGCACAGGCGAAGGAAAAACACTGGTGGCAACCTTGCCAACCTATCTTAATGCTCTTACCAATCAAGGTGTGCACATCGTTACTGTCAACGATTATTTAGCCAAAAGAGATGCCGAATGGATGGGCAAAATACATCGTTTTTTGGGCTTAACTGTTGGTTGTCTTACCAACGAATTATCCGATCTCGATCGCAAAAATGCTTATCAGTGCCACATTACTTATGCTACCAATAACGAGCTGGGCTTTGACTATTTAAGAGACAACATGAAATATAGTCTCAACGATATGGTGCAAAGAAGAAATTTTGCCATTGTCGACGAGGTTGATTCAATTTTGATAGACGAAGCCAGAACTCCGCTAATTATTTCTGGGCCAACCAACAATAATTCGCAACTTTATCAACAAATAAACAGTTTAATTGCTTTTTTAAAACCAGCAGATTTTCAGATCGAAGAAAAAGATAGATCGGTTTTTTTTACCGAACAAGGCATTGAAAATGTTGAATCTTTGCTGAAAAAACAAAAAATTATCAATCACGATTCTTCTTTATACGAGCCAAACAATATTTCTTTAGTTCATCATCTTAATCAAGCATTAAAAGCCCATTATCTTTTTAAAAATGAAACCGATTATATTGTTAAAGATAATTCTGTAATTATCATCGACGAATTTACAGGTAGAATGCAAGAAGGCAGAAGGTTTTCTGATGGTCTGCATCAGGCACTTGAAGCAAAAGAAAACATAAAAATTCGCAACGAAAATCAAACTCTTGCTTCTATTTCTTTTCAAAACTATTTTCGACTTTACAATAAACTAGCGGGCATGACGGGCACGGCAAGCAATGAAGCGGTAGAATTTGACGAAACCTACAATTTATCTGTGGTTTCAATTCCGTCTCACAAACCAATTGCCAGAAAAGATTTTAACGACGAAATTTATAAAAATATCGAAGCAAAACATCGGGCAATTGTTAAGGCAGTAAAAGAAGCTCATGAAAAGCAACAGCCGGTTTTGCTTGGCACGGTAAGCATTGAAAAATCCGAAACCATTTCAAAAGTATTGACGAAAAATAATTTGCCACATCAAGTTTTAAATGCCAAATATCATGCTAAAGAGGCCGAAATTATTGCCAAAGCAGGCAAGGTAAAAGCTATCACTATCGCCACCAATATGGCAGGCAGGGGCACCGATATTATGCTTGGCGGTAATCCAGAAGTTGAAATCAAAAACTATACCGATCCCAAAAAAATTGCTGAAATTTTAGAAAAAATTAAAACCGATAAACAAACTGTGATTGATGCTGGTGGTTTGTTGGTTTTAGGCACCGAAAGGCACGAAAGCAGAAGAATCGACGATCAGCTTAGGGGTAGGGCGGGCAGACAGGGCGATCCGGGGGTTTCTAGGTTTTTTGTGGCTCTTGACGATGATTTGATGAGAATTTTTTATTCAGAAAAAATGACTAATTTTTTAGCTGGTTTATCTTTGCCAGAAGACGAGCCAGTTACTCATGGTTTGATTACAAAAAGCTTAAAAACCGCTCAAAAAAAGGTTGAAACTCACAACTATGAAATCAGAAAAAATCTCTTAAAATTTGACGATATTATTAATTTTCAAAGAAAAAATATTTATCAACTACGAAATAAAATTATTTCGCAAACCGATATTTTGCCACAAATTTTGCAATATAGCAACCAAATTGTTCTCGATTTATGTGCAGATGCTATGCCAAAAAATAGCTATCCCGAGCAATGGTTGCTATCTTCTCTTGATGCCGAATTATTTAGAATTTATGCACTAAAATTAAATTTAGTTGAGCTTGCCAAGCAAGATGACAAACAACACATTATACAAGCAATTACAACTGCGGTTGACAATTTATTTGTCGAAAAAATCGCCAATATTGGAGCAGAAAATTTTGCCGAAATAGCCAAGCAAATTTTTCTTACCGTGCTCGATAACGAATGGAAAGATCACCTGCTTTCTCTCGATAAACTTCGTCAAGGCATTAATTTACGAGCCTATGCTCAAAAAGATCCGTTAATCGAATATAAACAAGAAGCCTTTGTTTTATATGAAGATATGATGTTGCGAATTGAAGAAATGGTGGTTTCGCATTTAAGTCATGTGCAAATTAGTCAAGAATCTCTTGCGGTTGATAATGTTGAAGATATTGCAAAATTAACCAATAAAAAAACCAAAAATTCTAAAAAATAGTAAGGAGCAAACTAGTTTATGAGTAGAAGAATTTATCTTTACGATTCCACTTTACGAGACGGGGCTCAAACTAGCACTGTTAACTTTAATGTGCAAAATAAAATAGATCTTTCTTTTGCTCTTGATAAGCTGGGCATCGACTACATCGAAGGCGGTTGGCCAGGTGCCAACCCAACCGATGATAATTTTTTTGCCAAATTGCCGAGTTTGCAAAATTCCAAGTTTGTGGCTTTTGGTATGACCAAAAAAAACGGCATTTCTGCCGAAAACGATCCTGGTCTTAATGCCCTTACCAACAGTTCTGCTTCGGCGGTTTGCATTGTTGGTAAAAGCTGGGATTTTCATCTTAAAAATGCTTTACAAATCACTTCGCAAGAAAACGAACAAATCATTTTGCAATCTTTACAACACATTGTGGCAAAAAAAAAGCTGGCGATGTTTGATGCCGAGCATTTTTTTGACGGCTATAAAGCTAATCCTGGTTTTGCTTTGCAGGTTTTAAAAACCGCCTATCAGGCCAACCCAAGATGGATTATTCTATGTGATACCAACGGTGGCACTTTGCCAAGCGAAATAAAAAGCATCGTTTTGGAGGTTGTAAAACACCTACCAGGTAGCCAACTTGGCATTCATTGCCACAACGACACAGGCAATGCGGTTGCCAACTCTATTATGGCGGTTGAAGCCGGTGTTTGTCAAGTGCAAGGCACCATTAATGGTTTGGGCGAAAGGTGTGGAAATGCTAATTTAATTAGTCTTATTCCTACATTAAGTTTAAAAATGGGCTACGATTTAGGTAAAATAAATTTAAAAAAACTAGTGCCAATTTCAAAATTGCTAGACGATATTCTTAACAAAGCCAGCGACGATTTTGCCCCATATGTCGGTAAGTTTGCCTTTGCTCATAAGGGCGGTTTGCATGTTTCGGCGGTTAATAAAAATCCGCAATCTTATGAACATATCAACCCCGATTTGGTTGGCAATCAAAGGCAAATTTTAGTTTCCGACCAAGCTGGCAGATCAAACATTATCGCCAGATTGCAAACTTTGGGTTTTGACAAAAACTATTCTGCTGAAAAAGTTAATCAATTGGTTAGTTTGGTAAAACAACAAGAATCTTTGGGATATTCCTACGATACGGCAGATGCCAGTTTTGCCTTATTGACTTGTAAATTTTTAGATAATTTACCTAATTTTTTTGAGCTAATTAGTTTTAAAGTGCAAGACGAAAAAAAACTTACCGATCGTAATGTTTTTGCTATTAACTCTGAAGCGGTAATTAAAATTAAAATAAATCAAAAAACCATTATTAAAGTTGCCGAAGGTAATGGGCCAGTTAATGCTCTAGATAAAGCTTTGCGAAAATCGCTGATTTTTAAATATAAAATATTAAAACACATCAAACTCATTGATTATAAAGTGCGAATTTTAACTTCACAAAAAGGCACCAAAGCAATCACTAGGGTGCAAATTCAAAGCCTCGACACCATAACAGGCAAAACTTGGCAAACCATTGGAGTTGCCGAAAATATTTTAGATGCTTCGTTTTTGGCCTTACAAGATAGCATTATTTATCGCTTATGGCAAGAATAAACAGCCTAACAATAGACAAAAGAGCTCTTGGTGATTGTGGTCCCTGTAAGATCCGATTCTAAGATCCGATTCACGGTATCGGCAGAATAGGTTATAAAAGTTTGATGACAAAACTCAGTTTACATAATCCGTTTAATATTAACTCTTCTAATCCAGATAATTTTTTTGGCATAGCGGGATCTGTTAATGCCAATTTTGCAGGTCCTTGTCTTATATTTAAGCCAGCATTGACTTTTCTTGGCTCTAATGAAAAAGATTTCGCTAGTGACGGGTTGGGATCAATTTACATAAATAAATATCACACTTAGATCTAAGTGTGATATTTATTTATGGAATTATTATAAGAATAATTCCTACCGAAATAGAAGAAATAATAAATTTTTTAAAAAATATACCTTATGAAGAAAAAGTCCAGCAATATTTATGGTTTACACTCAGATCTACAGTATCTTTGATCTAACTGAACTACTTGACATTCGTTTAGTGTTTGATTCGGTTTTTTTACATATTTTAACATCTTTTGACAGATCTCATTTCTTGCTGTATCTTCTGGTCTTAACTCTCTCATTGATAGCATAAGTTCTGATGGGCTTTGTTCATCTTTTTTATGAATGCTTGGATCTGCACCTTTTTCTAGTAATAATATTGTTATTTCAAAATATTTTTTTCCATCTTCTACTGGAGCTTTACTTGATATTGGTTTTGATTCTACTTGAATTTTTAACATTTTATGAACTGCCAACATCAAGCTGGTGAGACCTTTTTTATCTCATAAATTAACATGAGGAGCAGGATTTTTTTCTAACAATAATTTTACTATACTTGCAGAATCATTTAAACATGCTGCAATCAAAGCAAAAGAATCACCCATTTGGTTTTTTAAGTTAGCATCTGCTCCTTTTTCTAACAATAGTTCTACTATATCTGAAAGATTAGCATGACATGCGATAAACAAAAGAGATTCACCTCTTATGTTTTGTAAGTTAAAATCTTCTGTTTTTTCTAACAATAATTTAAAATAATCTAATTGTTTTGTAGCAATAGCATAAACAAAAAGAGGATAAAGATCTATTCCACTAGACTCTGTTCCCCTTGCTTCTTCTTGTAAATATTTTTTTAAAAGATTAAAAGCATTTATATTGTCACTAGAAAATGCAGTACATAAATATTAAAACAATTCTGTTAGTTATATTTCTTTATTTTTATAATATTTCTCCAATTAATTTTTTTATATTTAAATCATCTGCATGGCCAATTATAGACAAAATAATAAGTTTACTTTTTATTGACATAATATTTCGATCTTCTTTGGGTATCAAAACATCTAATTCGTTAATAAAATTTTTGAACTTTGAATTTTGTGATATACAATCTAAAATAGCACTGATTTCTCCTAAACTTGGTTTTAATGTAGAGTAAATTTTTTGAATAAATTTTTTCTGGTCAAATAAATTATGATAAATGCCATATTTTAACATTTTTTTAATATCATCTTTCGCTAATTCAAATAAATCATTTTGTAAAGTTTGATTTTGTGAAACATCACATAAAATATCTAGTGCTAGTTTGGTATCGTTTGCTAAAATATTTTTGAATTTATTTTTAAAAAATCCAGAAAAATCTTTTGGTTGTTTGCAGTTTTTTATTAAATTGTCAATTGTTGTTTGTTTGGTTTCTTGATTTTGGGACTGTTGCATCACTAATTTGTTTTAATTTTTTGCTAGTTTTGAGAAGAAATTTTGGCTATTTTTAGCCTCATATTAAGCATATTAGGCTAAAAATAGTTGAAATTTATACCAAAAATGGCAAATAAAGTAAAATAAATTAGTGATGCAACAGTCCCATTTTGTATCTGTTCTAATAATTTTTCCACTTTCTGCTCTATTTGTTCATTTTGTTTAATTGCTTTTTCTGGCACTTCTGTTTCACCTGCATCTGCTGTTCCCGCTAATGCTGTAAATTGATTTGAAGTATTAGCTGGTTCAGCTGGTTTTGTTGATTTCAAAGAAGGTGAATTCTTTCTTGTTTTAACTGCCTTTTTAAAGCAATCTGAATTTTTGATTGTTTTAATAAAGTCATTTAATTCTGTAGGGTTGACTTTAAGATGCTATTCAAAACCAGATAAGTGAGGGATGATTAAAAATCTATCGCCACAAAACATTGTTAATAAAGCATTTCTTTTGCTATCGTCTTTTTTTTGATGAGATGCTCCGTCGCACTCAATAACAAATTGGGTTATTTTTTTGGTTTGTGGATCGGTAATTGTTATCACAATATCACCAGTTCCAACGAGGTTTTTTATGTCATCTTTTTCATTAATTATAACACCTTCTTTTGCCACACTCACATAGCCAGATAATATTCCTGAAAAGTAATTCACTTTCAAGATGGCTATGTAAATCTCTCTGAAAATCGGTTATTGTTGCCGTTTGTTGTAATATTGATTTTGCAAATTCTTGCAATTCATCTGATTGAAAAAAACCTTCATATTTGCTTATTATTTTTTTAATTTCTTTGGCAGTCTCGATTTTTAATAATTGAAGTGCGATAGAATCTTTATAAATACTATTTTGATAATAAAAGATGGTTTAATTTTTTTAGATAAAGAGGCAGTAATTTATCATCGCTTTCTGTTGTTGTTCTATCTTTCTTTAATATAGCTAAAACTTTTTCTAAAAATATTTGTTCAGATGTTTTTTGACCTGAATTTAGTGCTCTTAGTTCGTCGATAAAATTGATAGGCATTTTCATTAAAATTGATTAAAAATATATATCATTCCTACTGCTTTTATTAATGTGTGGCTTGATAGCATTAAGCGGTTCTCGATGCACAATTCCTCTTCTACAAGAAGGGGTGCCCGCGGATAAGCTGGGCGGGGTAGTGTCGGCAAGTAGATCTCGGATATTCCCCTTCTTGTAGAAGGGGTGGACGCGATAGCGGACGGGGTAGTGTCGGCAAGTAGATCTCGTATTCCCTCGAAAAAACATCGGCCGAAAATCGGCTCCTAACACTACCCCGTCGACCTTGCGGTCTCCACCCCTTCTAAAAAAGGGGAATTTTGCACCGCATTCGATCTGAATTCCTGCACTAAAAGCAGCGGGAATTTAGATCGAAGTGCGGTATTTATTTGTGGAAATGATATAAAATATCTGCAACAAAACTGCTCATAATTTGGGTTATTTAAGTTTTATAAGTTTTATATAGCGATAATTTTGGTTGTTTTTTGGGTAAATCGGCTGATTATTTTCATCTGTTCTGTTTTCAA
>CANNFC010000002.1:39320-53411 GCA_947503755.1 Rickettsiales bacterium
AGACATATCAATGTGATGTAATGGCAAAACTTGGCTTGCTAAAAATTCGATGGCTTCTTTTTTGCCAGAATTGCCAGGGGCTTTATTGGCAAGCAGTTGCCAAGCCCCGATAATTTCTTGTTTAAGTGCCGCTTCTTTTTGTAAAGAAAGTTGGTTGTTAAAATTTTCTTCTGCTTTCTTGCTTTCTTGATGTTGATAATAAATAGCGTAAATCGCTGCACCAAAAGCACCAGTAGTGACTATAAAATTTGCTAACTCTATTATATCGTTAATTATCAAATATATCACCCAAGGTATAATTGCACCTAAAAAAATAATAAAAAAATCTTTTTTCATACTCTACTTTTTGATAGTAATGATTTTGGCTAAATCTCGAATATGCGAAACTTCAATAAAATTAAGCTCGGGGAGGTTTTTTTTGGTAGCAAGAAAGCTTTTGTTTTTGGTGTTGGCTTGCGGAATCAGGCAGTTTTTAAAGCCGAGTTTTTGGGCTTCTTTTAGGCGAGTTTCGAGGTTGCCGATCATACGAATTTCGCCGGTAAGCCCAATTTCGCCAATTGCCAAAGTGCCTGCGGGCAAAGAAATATCTTTGCTTGCCGAAATTAAGGCACAAGCCACCGCCAAATCTGCCGAGGTTTCTATTATTTTTAGCCCGCCCACCACATTTAAATAAACTTCTTTATCAAACAAATTTAGGCCATATCGGCTGTTTAAAACGGCAATAATCATTGCCAAACGGTTGAGATCCCAGCCTACCACCGCTCTTCTTGGGGTTGGCAAAAAAGAAGGTGCCACCAAAGCCTGAATTTCGGCTAAAATTGGCCGAGTGCCTTCGATGCCCGCAAAAACACTGGTGCCACTGGTTTGGTGTTGGTAAGAATTTAAAAATAATTCGCTGGGGTTTGAAACTTCGGTTAAGCCAATTTCGTTCATGGCAAAAACCCCAATTTCGTTGGCGGGGCCAAAGCGATTTTTAACCGCCCGTAAAATGCGAAAATTCAAATCTTTTTCGCCCTCAAAATAAAGCACGGTATCGACCATATGCTCTAAAACTTTTGGCCCAGCAATTTGCCCATCTTTGGTGACATGGCTGACAATCAGCAAAGTAACCGCATTTTGTTTGGCAAAAATGGTGAGTTCGCCCGCGGCCGCCCGAACTTGCGAAACGGTGCCGGGGGCAGAAGACAAGCCTTCTAAAAACATAGTTTGAATAGAATCAATAATCACCACGATTGGCTGTTTTTGTGTTTCGATTTGTTTTTTGATGCCCAAAGTTATTTCTGCCACATTGGTGTTGGAAGCTAGTTGAATGTTGGTGGCTTCAACCTCTAGCCTTTTGGCACGAAGCCGAACTTGATCAATAGATTCTTCGCCAGAAATGTAGATTACACAATTGTTGTTTTTTGCCAAACTATTGGCAGTTTGCAACAATAAGGTTGATTTGCCAATGCCCGGATCTCCGCCAATTAGCACCACCGAGCCTTTTACCAAGCCTCCGCCCAAGGTGCGATCGAGCTCGGTGATGCTGGTGGGTAATCGGGGAAAATCGTAAGTTTCGCCCAATAAATTAACTAATTGTAAAGCAGAAGAATTGTGTTGTTCTTTGCTTGGGGCAGTTTTTTGATGACTGAAATGCGAACTGTTGCCGCCTTCGGCAAATTCTTCGACCAAGCTGTTCCAGGCATTGCATTCTGAGCATTTTCCTGCCCATTTAAAAGAAATCGACCCGCAAGATTGACAACAATATGCTGTTTTTTTGCTCATAATTTAGCTAATTTGATGTAGTTTAAAGGAGTAGTGTTGCAAAAATGGCAAATCGCTGTCAAAAAGCCATCTTAAATCGGTGATGCCATATTTTAACATTGCCAATCTTTCAATGCCAATGCCAAAAGCAAAGCCTTGCAAGTTGCTAGAATTATGACCGCAATTTTGCAAAACATTAGGATGAATCATACCGCAACCTAAAATTTCCATAAATTTATCGCCCAAGCCAGCCTTGATTCGGCCTTGTTGTAAAGAATAGTTGATATCTACTTCGGCAGAAGGCTCGGTAAAAGGAAAAAAGCTGGGGCGAAACCTTAATTGCAAGTTGTTGGTGTTAAAAAAGATTGATAAAAATGTTTGCAAAACCCATTTTAAATTACCCATATTAATATTGTTATCAACAACAAAACCCTCGACTTGGTGAAACATTGGAGTGTGAGTTGGGTCAGAATCTTTGCGAAAAACTCTGCCCAAAGAGCAGATTTTAAAGGGCGGTTGGTGGTTTTTCATGTGGCGAATTTGAGTGTTAGAAGTGTGAGTTCGTAGCAATAAAGGCGAGTTTTTGAGGTAGAAAGTGTCTTGCATTTGCCTTGCAGGATGGTTTTCTGCCATATTTAGAGCGGTAAAATTGTGAAAATCATCTTCAATTTCGGGGCCTTCGGCAAAAATAAAACCAAGATTGTTAAAGATTTGCTTAACTTCTAAAATGGTTTTGCTAATTGGGTGCAAAAGACCGAGATTTTTGGGCAGTGCTGGAGCGGTGAGATCGAGTTTTTCGGCAGTTAATTTTTGGTTGATTTCCGCTTGTAAAAGTTCGTTTTTTAAGTTTTCTAAAATGTTGGTGATGTGATTTTTTAGTTCGTTGACTTGCTGACCAACTGCTTTTTTTTGCTCGTCGTTAAGGTTTTTTAATTCGCTAAAAATGGCGGTGACCAAACCTTTTTTGCCTAAAAAATTGATTCTGATTTGTTCGAGAGAAGCAAGGTTTTGCTTGGTCTCTAAACATTGATTGAATTGGGTTTTAATATTGTTGATTTGTTGTGTAAGCATAAAAATTAATATTTTAAATGTGGTGCATCTGGCGGGAATTGAACCCACAACCCTTGCCTTCGGAAAGCAATACTCTATCCAGTTGAGCTACAGATGCTTTAAAATACCATTTTCATTTTTAAATAAAATTCTAACTTCATCTTTTTGGCTAAAAGCTTCAAAAAGCCTGTACCTGTATAGGTATACAGGTAATCGTTTTTTAAATTTTTTATCTCAAAAATATTTTGTTAGAATTTTATTTAAAAATGAAAATGGTATAAAACTTTGTTATAATACAATATCGCTGGCAAAATTTTCTATTTGTTTTTGCTGTAAATTTAGATAAGTTTCGCGATTTTTAATGGTCCAAGCAAATAATTTAATATTTGGACTGTTCTTTTTTAGGGAATTCATAATAAATTGGTTTTTTAATAAATGGTGATTAATTGATAAATGGTTTATTTGGTTTTCGATAATAAATTTTTGACATTCGTTAAATTGGCTTTCGTGCTCTAAAACTGCCATAAAAGAAAAATCGCTAAAAATATTTTGCCATTTTGTATGAACTTGTTTTGCCAAATGATAGTCGGTGATAAATGGGGCAAAATAGCAATTTTTAAGAGGTAAATTTAGGTTTTCAATAATATTTTTGGTTTGAATGGCGATTTCTGTGGCATTATGTAAAGAAACATTTTTAAAATCTAGCCAATAAAGTAAAGATTTTTTGTTATGCAATAAAGAATGTTGCAAAAAATCAAACAAATTAAGCGAAGATTGACTATTTTTTGGCTCGTCGTGGCTTATGATTAGTTTTTGATCGATAAACCAAATATCAAATTCTATAGCTAAAAAACCTGCATCAAGAGCATTTTGCAAACTTTTTAAGCTATTTTCATAGATATTTTTTTCAACATCAACCAAGCCACGATGAGCAAAAATAGCCATAGTGTTTAGATATCAAGAACAATTCTTCTTGGATCTTCGAGTAATTCTTTAATTCTCACCAAGAAAGTTACCGCTTCTTTGCCGTCGATAATGCGGTGATCGTAAGAAAGAGCCAGATACATCATTGGGCGAATTTTGATTTCGCCATTTATAACCATTGGTCTTTCTTGAATTTTATGCATGCCCAAAATAGCCGATTGCGGAGGATTAATGATTGGAGTTGACATTAACGAGCCATAAACCCCGCCATTTGAAATGGTGAAAGTTGCCCCAGCAAGATCGGGTAAAGTGAGTTTGCCTTCTTTGGCTTTGGTGCCAAGAAAAGATATGCCTTTTTCAATTTGGGCAAGATTTAGTTTGTCGGCATCTCTTAACACTGGCACAACCAAGCCTTGTGGAGAACCAACCGCCACACCAATGTCGTAAAAATTTTTATAAACAATGTCGGTGCCATCTATTTCGGCATTGACCGCAGGAATTTCTTTTAAAGCCACAATGCAAGCTTTTACAAAGAAAGACATAAAACCTAATTTAACCGAGTGCTTTTTTTCAAAAGTATCTTTATATTCGTTTCTTAATGCCATAATCGCAGACATATCAACTTCGTTAAAAGTGGTAAGAATAGCTGCGGTATTTTGTGATTCTTTTAATCTTTCGGCAATTTTTTGACGAAGTTTTGACATTTTTACTCTTTCGGTTTGCTTGCTAGCAGAAGCTAAATTGGCAGAGTTTTGAGTGCTTTGAGTGCTTTGTATTTGATTTTGTAAAACTTGCAAAACATCGCCTTTGGTTATTCGGCCATCTTTGCCACTACCGGCAATGTTTTGTGGGTTAAGATTGTTTTCGGCAACGAGTTTTTGTGGAGCAGGAGAAAGGTGAGTGTTGTTTGCTACAGAATTGTTGCCAACATTTAGCGATACTTGATTAGTTGCCAAAGAGCTCGTTTGAACGATAGCTCGAGCGGTTTCGCCCTCTTGCATTATGGCTAAAATATCGCCAACCTTAACATTATCACCTTCTTTAAATTTTATTTCGGTGATAGTGCCAGAAGTTGGAGCATTAACTTCGAGAGTTACCTTGTCGGTTTCAAGCTCAAATAAGATTTCGTCGGTTTTCACAACACAACCAGCTGGCTTATGTATTTTAGCAATTGCTGCTTCTGCCACTGATTCGCCAAGAACTGGTGTTTTTATTTCTATAGTCATAAAAAATGGTTAAATTTAAAAACAAAACAATATAAATTTTATTGAAACAATTCTTATCGTCAACACTTTTTTGATTCTATCTAAATATTTTCTAGAACTCTTTCTATTTCTTCTAATCCAACAGGCTTAGAAATCATCTCATTCATGCCAACTTGTAGACATTTATTTTTCTCTTCCAAGCCATAATTAGCAGTGGTAGCGATAATAAATACTGGTTTATAATTTTTGTTTTCATTTTCTAATCTTTCAATTTCTCTAATTTTTTTGGTTGCTTCATAACCATCTAAAAATGGCATCATACAATCCATAAAAATTAATTCATACTTCTTTAGCATAAACTTATTTATTGCTTCTTTGCCATTTTTGGCGAGATCTGCATTGATATTGAATTTTTTTAAAATTGACAGCATTATTTTTAAATTCACCTCATTATCTTCGCATACCAAAATTTCTTTTTTCACCTCTTGATTATTTTTGGTAACATTGCCAATGTCGCTAGTTAAATAATCTGGATTGAGACTTAGTATGATTGACAAAATGAATTCTTTATGTTTTAGTGGCTTAAAAATAATTTTAGTAAAGATATCTTGTAGTATCTTTTTTTCTTTAATATAATCTTCTTGATAAATTATTAAAACAACTGGTATTTTCTTGAGCTCGTTGTTGTTTTTAAAAGCCACTATAAAGCTTTTAATGCGATAAAAATTATCGCGATCGTAGTTGATAATAATTAGATCTGGATTATAACTTGCGATATTTAAAAATACTTGTTGATTATTTTTAATTTTCATATTGGTTAATATTTCTAAAGAAACCGATAAGTTCTCTAATTTTTTCTCTAAATATTTGACAGAAATATTGTTAATATCTATAATAAGAATTTTTTTATCTTTGATTTTTTCAATAGCAATTCTGTCGGCATTTTTTTCTGATTTCCCATCTACTAATAATGGTAAATTAAAAGAAAATTCTGAACCACAAGATTGATCGCTTGAAACCCATATTTTACCCTCCATTAACTCAAGTAATTCTTTACAAATAGAAAGGCCTAAACCTGTGCCAGCATATTTTTTAGAACTAGACATATCTAGTTGTGTAAATGGTTGAAATAAATTACCTATTTTGTCTTTCGGAATGCCTATTCCGGTATCTTTAATGCTGAATTTTAAATAATTAATTTCTTTTTTTTGATAAGTAAAAACCTCTAAAATAATATAACCGCTTTTAGTGAATTTAATGGCATTGTTGACTAAGTTAATTAAAATCTGACGTAATCGATAAATATCTGCCAAAATATAATCAGGAATGTTATGATTAACATGAATGATGATTTCAATTTTTTTATCTCCTATATTGCCAACCATTATGTTGCCTATATCATCAATTAAATCTCTTAATATTAGTGGTTTATTATCGATATTAATTTTTTCTGCTCCTATTTTTGAAAAATCTAGTATTTCATTGACAATAAGCATTAAAGATTGTGCAGAACTGTTGATGGTTTCGATATTTTTAAAATCTTCTTTTTTTAAATTGTTTGATTCTTTTAAAATGTTAGTAATGCCGATAATGCCATTTATTGGAGTTCTGATTTCGTGTGTCATATTAGATAAAAATTGACTTTTTGCCGAATTTGCAGACTCTGCTATTTCTTTTGAAGCAATCAATTCTTCAAAAAATGGTATAATTTTTTGTTTGTAAAAAAAGTAAATTAACCATATACATAAAAATGAGGCAATCATAGACTGTAAGCTGTTTTTAATGATATTAACGGTTAATTCCCAAAAAGAATTTACTTCATTAAAACCGCTTAAAACGATAAATTTATATTCTTTTGATTTTTGTAGTAATTTGAAATGACAATCATCGATTTTTAAGTTATAAATATTAGCATTATAAACTATGCCCTTTCGTTTTACAGTTGATTTTAACAAATAATTTTCAGATAATTTAGTTTTATAATTGCTGAGATCTTTAATATCGTTAGATTTGGTTAAGATATCAAAATTATTATCAAGCACCAAATAACATATTTTACTATCTTGAATGACAAAATCCATTTGTTGCTGTATGCTTTCTAGAGGTATCTTGGCAGTTAATATACCAAATAAATCTAGATTGGACTTTTCTACCCTTAAAGCAATCGGTAATAAACTAAATTTGCTAATATTGTTTTCGACATTAAAAACATGGCCAAATTTCAGTGACCAGCCACCAAAAGAGAGATCTTCTAATGGAAAATGACTGTTAATCGGTCTAGTTTTTTTTAAGATACCAGAAGAATCTATCAATACATTTTTCTCATTGTTAAAATTTAAATCAATAAAATTGACTGTATCATAATAGTCATTTAAAGAAAAATATTTAATATAATCTGATTTGCTGACGATATTATGAATGGCATTTAAATTTTTATCTAAATTAAGTTTAGTTAACTGATCGCCTAAAATATTTAGTTCATTTTCGATGTTATGAAAGATTGAAGTTATAGTTCTTTCAATGCTTTGAGAAGTAAATTTTATTTCTTTATTAAGATTTAATCGATAAAAAGAATTAGTGGTGACAATTGTTAATATTATCCAAGAAATAAGTAAAAAAATTATTTGTGATGAGAATACTTTATATGATTGTTTTAAATCTTTACTGTTTAATGTATTGTTAATTAATTTCATTTTTTTTAAAAAAGATTAAAACGAAGGTAGTTTGTTTAATTTGATAAAAATTACTTGGTAAATATTTATTTGTCATCATAATTTTCTTATTTAGATAAAAATTTGTTTTGGTTTGAATTATTTTTATATTTTACTATGTCAGTCTTACTTGAAAATTCTTTACATTACAAATGTTTAAATGATAATATGTCGTTTTGAATTATTTTTATATTTTACTATGTCAGTCTTACTTGAAAATTCTTTACATTACAAATGTTTAAATGTTAATATCGATGATTTCGATCTTAACATTGTCTTCACTAAAGATAAAAATCTTATTCAGCAATTTTTAGAGTTAAGAAACAACATTATGTTTAATGAATTAAACATTAAAAGCCTTGAAACATCTTCTTTGCTCGATGATGAAGCCGAATTTTTATTGGTTTTAAACAATAACCAAAAAGTAATCGCTGGTTGTAAATTTTTATATTCTCAGATAACAGAAGGCAAAAGTTCTAGTATTTTATCGCAAGAAGTTGCTAATACCGATTTTTTATATGAAAAATTTTTACCAACAATAGATTTACGAAAAAACTTGCAAATATCAGAATTATCTAATTTGGTTATCGATAACAATTATCGCTTGTATAGCAAAATAATTCTTCAAAATCTCTTTGCTAAATTTATTAAAGAATTACAAAATAAAGTAAATTATTGTTTTTGGGCTACTGAAATTGTTAGATCTAGATTTTATAAAAAAATTTTTTCTTCTTTAAATGTAAAAACTTATATTTCTATGCAATATCTTTGGTTTGAAAGCAACAAATATCCTTCGAGAAATAAAAATTCTTTATGTCAAAATTATGTTGGTTATGTTAAATTTTTTTAAAATATTTATTTCTTTATTATTTACCTTTTGTTTTACTGCGGTTTATGCAAAAAATAATTTAGAAAAAACAGATCTCGATCCAACCTTTTTTTCACTCAATAAAAAACAAGAAAACTCTTTTGATTCTGCCTCGGCAATTTATCAATTATCTTCCGAAGAAATAAGAAGATCTGGGGCAAATTCTATTCCAGAAGCTTTAAGACTAATACCAGGAGTGCAAGTAGCAAGAATTAATGGTCACAGCTATGCTATTACTGTAAGAGGCTTTAATCGTCAATTTTCTAATAAATTATTAGTAATGATTGATGGGCGAATTATTTATTCAACTTTATTTTCTGGTGTCTTTTGGGACAAGCATGATTATATTTTAGAAGATATCGAAAAAATAGAAGTAATTAGGGGTTCTGGAGGTGCTTTATGGGGCTCAAATGCAGTAAATGGGGTTATTAACATTATTACAAAAAAATCTCAAGATACCAAGGGTTTTTATTTATCTCAAAATATTGGCAATTATAATAAATCAATTACCGAAATAAGATATGGCGATAAGCTTAAAAAAGATCAAAGTTATCGTTTTTATTTTAAAAATTCTAATAGAGATGGTCTAGATAGGGTAAAAGATACTTTTAATAATCAAGATCATATTAAGCAAAATCAATTTGGTTTTCGCTACGATAACAATTCTTTTTTAGATAAATCTAATAAATTATCAATTTCTGGAGATTTTAGCAAAACAAATACTGGTAATTATTTTACTATCAATAATATGAATAATGACAAAAAAGACGATAGTGGTCATATTATAGCAAATATAACTCATAATATTAATGATAAATCTTATATCCTAGCAAATAGTTATATAGATTATAATAATTATCATATTTTAAAAATAAGAGACAAGGTGATAAATTTTGACTTACAACATTTTTATAATTTCAATAAAAACAATGAATTCATTTGGGGATTAGGCTATAGACAAATAATTGATGATGTTAATAATGCAGATGTCAAATTACAATATTTTCCAAGTTATCGTAATAATAAAATTCTTTCTGGCTTTATTCAAAATAAATTCATTTTTAACGATAAATTTAATATAACCGCAGGTATAAAAACCGAAAAAAATGCTTTTGTTAAGAATTTTCAATACCAACCAAATATTAAATTTTCTTACTATCCTAGCCAAAATCAAACTGTTTGGTCTTCTTGGTCAAAATCTGTTCGAACTCCTACACGAGGGGAATTTGATTTAAATGCTGTTGATTTTAATTTACAAGGCAATAAAAATTTCAAAGTAGAAAAGCTTTATTCTTATGAGTTTGGTCAAAGAATGAAACTTAATAATAGTCTTAGTGTTGATAATTCTATATTCTTTAATCAATATAAAAATTTAAGAACCAACGAAAGCAACGGCAACAATAATTGGTTTGAAAATAAAGGCAAAGGAAATGTTTTTGGCTTTGAGAGTGTTTTAAAATATAAATATAACAACAATTTAAGAACCGAAATATCTTATGATTATTTAACGATGAAATTAAAATATAATCAAGATTCTACCGAGCTAAATACTAATTTTGGCATCAGTGATTCTTTATTTGTTAATGAAGGCTCTTCACCAAAGCAACAAATAAAATTAAAATCTTTTTATAATATTACTAACAATATTGAATTTGATAATTTCTTATTTTATGTCGATAGCTTACCAAATATTAACGGAACAAATAACAAAGGCATCCCTTCTTATTGGAGATATGATGCTAGAATTGGTTATTTACCTTCTGCAAATCTTGATTTAAGTTTTGGTGTGCAAAATATTTTAAATACTAAACACCAAGAATTTAGAAGTTCTTTATACAATCAAAATGGTTATATAGGGAAGTCTTATTTTATGAAGATTTCTTGGCAATATTAATGATTTTATTATTAATATTTAAATATCTAAATATAGTGTCTCTTTTTTAGTTTTATGGTTCATTTTTTGAAAAAAAAAATAATAATTCTTGCTTTTATATGCTATTTATTTAGCATTATAAATTGCTTGGCAATGCAAAATGAAGAAGAATTGGAGTATCTTAAATATAAATTAACTTCTTACATTTATAACACAACAAAAACTGCAAAATTTGGTGATTCATATTTAAAATCTGGGTTTTTTTGTTATTTAGGTAGCGATAATCTTACTGAACTTATGAAAACAAACGATATAGATCAAATTTTACTTGATTATACAAAAATTCGTGATTTTGAAAGCGAAATTAAAGACTTTAATATGTTAAAAACATGTTCAGTTGTCCATGTTGCCAACAATAAAATGAAAACTTTTAAATTTTGGAATAATAAATTTATTGAAAATGATATTTTAACAATTTCTCATTCCGCTTCTTTTGTTGATAATGGAGGAGATATAGAAATTCAAATTGGTAGAAGAAATTTAGAGTTAGAAATTAATGAACAGAATTTTAAAAAAAAACAAATAAGATTAAACCCATCTTTGATAAAACTTGTTAATAATAAAAAGGAGATTTTTACTTATGAATGATAAAAAAACAGTAATTGACACAGAGGTTTTAAGAAAAATTATCGAATATGATCGTGAATTTGAAAAAGAATTATTTGCAATTTTCATTGAAAATGCCAACTTTAATATTAAAAAACTAGAAACTGCCATAAAAACTAATGATAATAATTTGTGGTATATGGCTTCTCATGCCTTAAAAGGAGCCTGCGGATCTATAGGTGCTTTTGATTTGGCAAAAATTTTTGAATTGGCTCAAAAAAATTCAGAAGCCAATCTAGAAAAAAAACATGATATTTTATTGAAAATAAAACAAGAATATCAATTGGTGGTTGATTTTATTGATAACAATTATGAAAATAATTAATTATTAATTTATCGAAATGTTGTCAAAAAAGAAAGCAATTTTATTGCTGATTGTTATTATTTTTACTGTTAATTGCTATTCTTGTATTGTTTCAACAAAAAATTTAGTTGATTATAAACTGCAACAATATAAATATTTATCAACATCGATTTTTAAAGAATTCTTACTTGTCGATGATTATGCAAAATTTGCTCTTGTTAAGATTAATCAACATATTTTACAAAAGAAAATTTATAAATCAGAAGATATTTTTACTGTTTTATCTGAAATAAATAAATTAGGTCAAATTAAAGATAATGATTTATCTCTTTTTACTGTGTTATATTGGGTTGGTAATGATAATTATCTTTTAGCGAGCAGTTCTGGAAAAATTAATAAACCGATAGATTTATCTTCGCGTAAATATTTGGATTACTCTAATAAAAATTTTGGTAAAATAATTTTTTCTTCACCAATAGTTGGCGTTATAAGTAATGAAAATATTTTGCCAATTTCTCTTACTTTAACCAGCGAAAAAGGTTATGTTGTAGGTACTTCTGTGCTTTCTGTGCAAATAAAAGAATTATTAACTAAATTATCTCAATTTAAAACTCCAAATGAAGAATTTATGATTTTATCTCAAAATAATATTTTACTTTCTTCTTATGAAGATTTTCAAAAAATCATTAATCAAGATAAGCTTTCTTTTTCTGCAACAAAATGGCAAATTATATTTTCTTTTTTTAGCAATAAAAACAAAGAATTTTTGCTTTTCGAAGAAAAATCAGAGGATTTTTCAATTGTTATAGTGGTGAAGCGACAATATTTTGTTGACGAGATGAAAAATATTATGTTACCTTATTTGGTGCAAGCAATTAACATTATTTTGTTGTTGTTTTTTCTACGATAAACTTTTTAATCTAATAGATTCAGATTTTAACTGTCCGCAAGCTGCCAAGACCTCTTCTCCTCTTGTTTTTCTGATGGTGGCAATTATTTTTTGTTGTTTAAGAATTTTTTGAAATTCTTTAATTGTTTCAATTGAACTTGGTTGATAAATCACACCTTGCCACATATTAAATGGAATTAAATTAACTCTAACATTTAGATTGTATTTTTTAATTAGTTTAACTAATTCTAAAGCTTGCTCTTGTCTATCGTTTATTTGGTTTAATAAAGTATATTCAAAAGTAATTTTTTGCTTTGGATTGAGGTTTTGATATATTTTGCAGGCCTGCATTAGGTTTTCTAGTGGATATTTTTTGTTAATAGCCATAATTTCACTTCTTAAAGAATTGTTGGTGGCATGCAATGAAATGGCTAAATTAGTTTTGAGTTCGCTAGCAGATTTGATGATTTCTGGTGATAAACCCGAGGTAGAAACGGTTATTTTATTTAATGAAAAATTCAGCCCATCTTTATCGTTTATAATGTGTATAGCTTTTTTAACTTCTTCATAATTAAAAAAGGGCTCGCCCATTCCCATAAAAACAATGTGGGTGATTTTATTTTTCTCCCAATCTTGTAAATGATCTTTAGAAACTAAAATTTGGGCTATTATTTCGTCAAAACTAAGATTTCTAACTAAAGTTTGAGTTCCGGTATGGCAAAATTTGCAAGATAAAGTGCACCCAACTTGCGAAGAAATGCAAAGTGTTGCCCTGTTTTCTTCTGGTATAAAAACCGTTTCTACTTCTTTACAATCGCTAAAACTAATTAACCATTTGCAAGTGCCATCTTGTGATTGAATGATATTTTTAATGTTTGGTCGAGAAATTGTGAATTTTTCATCGAGTATTTGTTGGGTTTTCTTATTTAAATTGGACATTTTAAAAAAAGAATCTACCCCTTTTTGATAAAGCCATTGCCAAATTTGTTTGTTGCGAAATTTTTCGATATTAAGCTGTATAATCAAGTCGGATAAGTTGTTTTGAGATAAGTTTAAAATGTTATTTTTCTTATTATGATACACTTTTATAGATTTTATTTTGTATTGAAAAAAAAATACTTTTTTAAAAAAAAGTTATTTAAAATTATTTTTTAAGTTATATTGTCTTTTTTTAATTGATAAAGCTTGAAATTATAATCGTTTTATATCGGCTCAATGTAAAACTTAATGGCACTGTTGCATAACTAACTTAACGTAAAATATAATTAGTGATGCAACAGCTCCATAATATGATTTTTGATTTTAAAAAGCAATATTTTATTTTTGTAATATTAATCAATAACTATTTAAACATATGAAAGAAAAATTTATTACCATTTCTGCACAAATTCCAGCTGATTTAGTCTGTTTGCTAGAAGAAATTTGCCAAATAGAAGAAAGATCTAAAAGTTATTTTGTGAGAAAAGCTTTGGAAGGTTTATTAAAAGCAAGACAGCAAGAAAATAATGTTACCGCTTTACACAAGAAAAATGATAAAAAATAATTATTGTAATTTTATTTCTATCAATTTAGTATTTTTATAAAAAAGTAAGTTTCTCATTTAACGATATCGATAATGTCAACTTATATTTTTAATATAATATTTAACTTTTTATTTTTGGTTTAAAATTTACAAGAAAAATCTTTTATCTACTCAGTTTAAAAGATTTTTCTTGTAAATCATAAGCTCAAAAAATGCATTTTATAACATTTTTACTAATTAAAATCACATTCTAACTTCATTTTTTTGGTTAAAAACCTGTCGTTGCGATAGCACGACTAAACATAATATTTCGTTATCGTTGCGATAGCACGACTA
>CANNFC010000003.1:0-40798 GCA_947503755.1 Rickettsiales bacterium
AACTAAACTTAGAAAAATTATTGAAAATAGACAATTTACAAGAGTTTTTTAAGCCATTTTTTGATGATTGTGATCAAAAATTAGATAATATTAAACAAAACGAGATGAAGTTTTTTTTAGCCCCGTTGTTTTTAATTGGAATTGCTTGCCTTGTTCTTTCTGCTGCTGTTCCCCCTTTTGCTTTAGTCTTTCTTGCAGTGGGTGTTATTTGGTCTGTAGGATCTGTTGCTTTTACTTTGGTAAATAAAGTTTATTCTTTAATTGCACAAGAACAGTTAAAAGAGTTGAAAGAAGGTAGGCCAGAAATCAATAGAAAACAAGCTTTTGCAAAAATTGTTGGAAAATGTTATAATTCCTTCACTTCTTATTTCATAAAACAACAATTACCACCAGCGACACCTTTAAGGCCGGAGGCAACCATTGTAAATGAACAACAATCACCACCAGCGACATCTTTCATTGGAAATGAACAACAATTACCACCAGCGACACCTTTAGAGCCGGCAACCATTGGAGCACCAGCGACATCTTTATGGCTGGCAAACATTGGAGTAGTAGCAAAAGAAAGCAAGGAGATGTCTATATAAAATTTGTAGAATTAAATTTAACCATTTCTTAAAAAGAAAGACAAGAAAATTGCTTGAAAATTGAGTTTGCTTGGTTTAAAATAATTCTTTTATAACATTTTTAACAAAATATTTTTTATGGTAAAAACAGCCGATACCACTCAATCTATCAAAGACAAAAATAAAAAATTGGCAATAAATTAGGAGTTAGTTTTTTGTTTTTTTTGATGTTAATGGCAACATACAACGATATCGCAAGTTTTTTTAAAATTTAGAAGTTATTTTATATGGAAAAATCATTTATAAATAGCAATTTAATAAAATTGTTAGAAAAATTTGGGTTTGAAAATAGTCGGTCAAGCTTAGAAGATTCTCAATCAGAAGATGCTGTAAAATTTATTATTCCAGATGATTCTTGTCTTGGTCGAATTTTAAACAACCAAAAAGTTAAAGATTTTTTAGAAAAAGAAGATGTTAAATGGCGAGAATTATTAAATCAAAAGGAGTCGGAAACCCCAGCTTTTGCGGATCTTGCTAGACTTTCTAAAGTAAATGTTTATAGCGGAGTGCAAGATTGGACACGATATTTTAAGAATTATACTTCAGGAGACTTAAAATATTTAAATCATAATGGATCAGTTCCAACTGAATATGTTACTATTGCTTCGGCATCAAAATATAGTAAAAATCTTAATTTTCGTTTTGGTGAATCTGGATTATTTTTTAAACCAACCTGTGCTCTTCTATTTGGTAAGCAAGATTTTGGCAGTTGTGGTGTTGGAGGTGCTTTAGATCCTAGAATGGCATTTCAAAATTATAACGAAACAGAATTTAAAAGAGAAAATTTAGCTTTCGATTTAAATCGCATTGCAAAGAAATTGCAGTACGATTTTTATTTACACAGCACAGATCTTGATTTAGAAGATATTAGAAATCAATATGCAAACGAAAAAAATCAGATAATCAACCGTTTTAAAAGCTTTTTTTCGCCACATCAACGAGAAAGAAAACTTAATAGAGACATTGCTAAATCTAAAGGATTCGCATCTAAAGGATTCGCTATGTTATATGGTAAAGAAACTGAATATAGCGAAATGCATCTTCCAGCAACTATATTGCTTGCTGAAGGTGTTTTTAGTTTAGATTGTTTAACAGAAAATTCATTAAAGCAATATGAAGTGATTTGTAATTTAAAAGAATTTTTAAGTTCAAATGATGAAAATATAACAGAAAGCCAATTAAATATCTTTAAAAGGCTTCTTGCCAAGGATTTCCTTGAATCAAATGGGCTTGAATTATTAAAAAAAAAATGCTTAGAAATAAGAAGTGATTTTCTTGAAAATACTGCGAAATATTTTAATGGTATTACGGCAAGTCATCAAACAAGAGTAGAAGAGTTGATAGAAGTAGAAGAGTTGATAGAAGACGATAAAATGGAAGAAGCAATAGCTTTGGCTTTACAAAGTGATTATTTTAAAAAATTTATTACAACAGCAGGAATTCAACAACATTTAAAAAACCCCCTTAATATAAAGATTTTTAATAGCAAAACTAATGAAGTTGAAAATATTTTGCAAGAAGAAGTATTGTTATTAATAGAAAAAATAGATTTAGTTAAGAAGATAATTGAAGATGACAAAGTAAAAGCAACAGATAGAGAATCTTTGAAAAAGATTTTTAATAAGGTTGATTTAAGAAAAATTATCGAATACTTTACCAAAGATGGTGAAACATCTTTTCCTGCAGAAGCAATTGATAACGATAAACTAAACTTAGAAAAATTATTGAAAATAGACAATTTACAAGAGTTTTTTAAGCCATTTTTTGATGATTGTGATCAAAAATTAGATAATATTAAACAAAACGAGATGAAGTTTTTTTTAGCCCCGTTTTTTTTAGTTGGAATTGCTTGCCTTGTTCTTTCTACTATTCCTACCCCTGCTGCTCTACTCTTTCTTATAGTGGGTGTTGAGTTTTGTGTAGGATCTGTACTTATTACTTTGGTAGATAAAGTAGTTTGTTCTTTAATTGCACAAGAACAGTTAAAAGAGTTGAAAGAAGGTAGGCCAGAAATCAATAAAAAACAAGCTTTTGCAAAAATTGTTGGAAGATGTTGTAAATCCTTCACTTCTTATTTCATAAAACAACAATCACAACCAGCGACACCTTTCATTGGAACTGAACAACAATTACCACCAGCGACACCTTTAAGACCGGAGGCAACCATTGTAAATGAACAACAATCACCACCAGTGACATCTTTCATTGTAAATGAACAACAATTACCACCAGCGACACCTTTAGAGCCGGCAACCATTGGAGCACCAGCGACATCTTTGTGGCTGGCAACCATTGGAGCAGTAGCAAAAGAAAACACGGGGATGTCTATATAAAATTTGTAGAATTAAATTTAACCATTTCTTAAAAAGAAAGACAAGAAAATTGCTTGAAAATTGAGTTTGCTTGGTTTAAAATAATTCTTTTATAACATTTTTAACAAAATATTTTTTATGGTAAAAACAGCCGATACCACTCAATCTATCAAAGACAAAAATAAAAAAATTGGCAAAAATAAAAAAACTGGCACAAAAACTGTTTTAAAAAAATTAGCTACCGAAAAAAAACCATCCGACCCCAACAAAAAAGCCAGCAAAACAGTCGCTGTAAGCATTAAAAGCTCTATTCTTTCAGAAAAATACCGTCTTATTCAGGGTATTTCAATTAGCAACATGCGTTCAAAAAGAGATGATAATAAAAAAGTTTCCAACACTATTTCTAGTAAATTAAAAAAACTACTTACCATCGGCAAAACACAAGGCTTTATCACCTTTGAACAAATTGTTGAAAGCACCGAAATTACTCCTGAAACAAAAAAATTTAAAAAAATACTTAACATTTTAAAAGAATTTAAAATTCAAATTATCGAAAAAGACGAAGATCTCGAAAAACTCAGCGAAGAAGGTGTTTTGGGTAGAGACGAAGAAAAATCACAAAAAAGAAGTGAAGATTCGGTTAAAACCTATTTAAAATCAATGAGTAATGTCAAATTGCTTAGCCGTGACGACGAAGTTTCTATCGCAGTAAGAATAGAAGAAGGCAGATATAAAATCATCAACATTTTATATCAAAGCCCCATCATTATTAGGCACTTTATTGAGTGGTATAATGGCCTTTCTAACGGCACTTTGTTGCTTCGCGATATCATTAGAATAGACGAAACCTACAACTCTGAATTAGAAGAAATAATCAAAATTAACGACCAGCAAATAAATCAATTCGACACCAGTGTTGAAGATGTCTCGGTAATTATCGAAGAAGAACAGCTCGATAATTCCGATTTGGCAGAAGAAAATATGTTTGAAGATGAAGAATTGCAAGAAATAGACGAAAGCACCACTTCTTTTGTGTCGATGGAGAGAATCTTAATGCCAAAAATGTTAGAGACTTTTCAAAAAATAGCGGTAGTTTGTCAAAAAATTATTGATAAATCAGAAAATAAAACTCCTTTACAAATCAAGCAAGATAAAGAAATTGACAAATTAAAATTAGAATTTCAAAAACTTTGTAAAGAAGTAAGTTTTAACGATATATTAATTAAAGCTTTGGTCGATCAGCTTTATGAGGCCCAACAAAAGCTTTTATCTATCGAAATAGAATTGCTAAAATATTCTCAGTCTTTTCAAATTGATAAAATAGATTTTTTACGTCATTATCAAAATTTTAACCAAAACTGGCTGAGTTATATCAGTAAAATAACTGCGCCGAAATGGCAAAAATTCTATCAAGAAGGTAAAGAAAAAATTAAACATTCTCTCGAAAGAATTGCCAAATTTAACAAAATTATGGGTTTAGAAATTGCCGATTTCAAAAAAATGATTAGCGATCTTCGTTTTAGTCAAGAAGCCGAGGCAAAAGCAAAAAAAGAAATGATTGAGGCAAATTTGCGATTGGTGGTTTCTATTGCCAAAAAATACACCAACCGAGGCTTACAATTTCTCGATCTTATTCAAGAAGGCAACATCGGTCTTATGAGGGCGGTTGATAAATTCGAATACAAAAGAGGCTACAAATTTTCTACTTATGCCACTTGGTGGATCAGGCAAGCCATCACCAGAGCAATTGCCGACCAGTCTCGCACCATCAGAATTCCTATTCATATGGTTGAAACCATCAATAAAATTGTTAAAACTTCAAGGCAACTCACTCAAGAACTCGGCAGAACTCCAGATGCTCAAGAGGTTGCCGACAAACTATTAATGCCTGTCGATAAAGTGCGAAAAGTGTTAAGAACTTCAAAAGATCCTGTAAGTCTTGAATCTCCGCTATCGGGCGACGACGAAGAAAGTGTTTTGGGTGATTTTATCGAAGATAAAACTGCGGTTTTGCCTTTTGATGCCGCCTCTAATTCAAAACTAAAAGAACTTACTTCGCAAATTTTGTCTTCACTTACTTCTCGCGAAGAAAGAGTGTTGAGAATGCGATTTGGCATTGGTATGGTTTCTGACTATACTTTAGAAGAGGTTGGCAAACAATTTTCGGTTACTCGAGAAAGAATCAGGCAAATAGAAGCAAAAGCTTTAAAAAAATTGCAACATCCTAAACGGGCAAAGTTGCTGAAGAGTTTTTTACAAGATGCCTAATTTTCCGCTTACTATTGCTATTGATGGCACTGCTTCTTCTGGTAAAGGAACTTTGTCAAAAATGCTGGCAAAGCACTTTTCTTTGCCCTATTTAAACACTGGTGCTATTTATAGAGCAATTGCTTTTCGAATTGCTAACAACAGCATTTCTGCCCACATTACAGTTGAAAATTTTTTTCTGCATCTTGAAGATTTGTGTTTAAATCTTACCGCTTCTGAGCTCGAAAATCCACATATTTTTGTTGAAGATATTGGTTTGCTTGCCTCTGTAATTGCTAAAAATAAACAATTAAGACAGCATCTTTTGTTGTGGCAACATCAATTTGTTGAAAACTCAATCATCAATCACAATGGCTGTGTGCTCGATGGTCGAGACACTACCACCGTTATTTGCCCACAAGCTCGTTATAAATTTTTTATCACCGCCAATCTAAAAACAAGGGCAGAAAGAAGGCAAAAACAACTCTCGCACCTTGATTTTAATGAGGTTTTGTTGCAACTAAAACAGCGAGACGAAAACGATTTTAATCGCAACATAGCTCCTCTAAAAGTTGCTTACGATTCTTTTATAATCGACAACTCTCATCTCGACATTAACCAAGGCTTTATGCAAGCTTTGTCTTTAATTATCTCTAAAATATGAATTTAATTCCTATCAAAAACTGTTTAATTTCGGTTTCTAATAAAGCTGGCTTGCTAGAATTTGCCCAGTTTTTAGCTCAAAATAACATCAACATTATTTCTACTGGTGGCACTTTTAATTTGCTAAAACAACACAACATTAAGGCTTGCGAAATAGCTGATTTTACTGGTTTTCCAGAAATTCTCGATGGGCGAGTAAAAACTCTACATCCCAAAGTGCACGGAGGTTTATTGGCAATTCCTAACAATGCAGAGCATCAAAAACAAAGCCAAGAAAACAACCTAGAAAGCATAGATTTGTTGGTGGTAAATTTATATCCTTTCATAGAAACCGTAGCCAAAACCAACTCTATCGAAGAGATTATCGAAAACATCGATATCGGTGGGCCAGCTATGATTCGTTCTGCTGGTAAAAATTTTGCTTTTAAAACAGTAATAACCGACCATCAGCAATATTTGTTGTTGCAAGAAGAATTGCAAAAAAACAATTTTTGCACTAGTTTGGCTTTTCGTCAACAAATGGCAACCCAAGCTTTTGGCAATATTGCCACTTACGATTTAGCAATTGCCAATTGGTTTAGCCAACAAAACACACAAACTTTACACATTTCTTCTTCTTTAAAACAAACCTTGCGATATGGCGAAAATTCTCACCAAAAAGCTTGGCTTTATAGTGATAATTCTACATTTGGCTTGGCGAATGCCCAAGTTTTACAAGGTAAAGAATTAAGCTACAACAACTACAACGATGCCGAAGCGGCTTTGTCGTTGGTTGGTGAGTTTTCTCAACCTGCTTGTGTTATTGTGAAGCACAATAATGCATGCGGTGTGGCTGTTGCAAATGATGTTGCCACAGCTTTTCAACAGGCTTTTTTAGCCGATAGCAAAAGTGCCTATGGTGGCATTGTGGCTTTTAATAAAACACTCGATTTGGCAACTGCCGTGGCGATTTCTGCGATTTTTTTTGAAGTGATTATTGCTCCAAGTATCAGCAAAGAAGCCCAAGAATTGTTGGCAAATAAAAAGAATTTACGAGTTTTATTGCTAGAAAATGCCAGTCATAAAACAAAAAATATGATGCACATAAAATCGATTAGCGGTGGTTTTTTGGTGCAAGAAATTGATAATATTTTGCCAAAATTAAGCGATTTAAACTTGGTTTCGCAAATACCTCTCACAGAACACGAGTTGTTGCAATTGCTTTTTGCTTTTACAGTCTGCAAGCATATTAAATCTAATGCTATCGTGGTGGCGAACAACTATCAAACTTATGGCATAGGAGTTGGGCAAACCAATCGGGTCGATGCTTGTTTGTTGGCTTGTCAAAAGGCTCAAAATTTTCAGCAAGAAGGTGCTTTGGCTGATATGGCGAAAGGCTCTTTTTTGGCATCGGATGCTTTTTTTCCGTTTGCCGACAACATTGAAATTGCTCATCAATATGGCATCAAGGGCATTATCGCCCCTGCTGGCTCAATTCGAGATCAAGAAGTTATTAACAAAGCCAATCAACTTGGTATTTCTTTGTATTTTATTAACACCAGACACTTTCGTCATTAAATAATATCATTTCCATAAATAAATATCACACTTCGATCTAAATCACCCTCCCCCAAGAAATTTATTTTACGGGAGGGTCGAACTGCCATCGGCAGTTCGGGGAGGGGGCGATAAAATATTATGGCACTGTTGAATTCCAAATTTGTTTTAATTTTTTGCTAGTTTTGAGGAGAAATTTTGGCTATTTTTAGACACATATTGAACATATTTGGCTAAAAATAGCAGAAATTTATACCAAAAATGGCAAATAAAGTAAAATATAATTTGGGATTCAACAGTGCCATTATCAACAAAACTAGAATTTGAGTTTGTGATGCGGTTTTTTGACCCCCCACCAAAATTGCTATGCAATTTTGACTCCCCCTCAAGGGGGGGTGATTAGATCGAAGTGTGATATTTATTTGTGGAAATTGTATACCTTATATTTATTAAATGTCAAATATCAGTCTAGAAATTTTAACCATTACTCAAATAAATCAAATAGTTGAGCTTGCTTATGAAGCGGGGGAAATCGCCAAAAAATATTTTTTTGCAAAAAATTTTACTCAACAAAAAAAGCCCGATGGCTCTTGTCTTACTTCGGTTGATTTATTGCTAAGTGAGTTTTTGGCAACAAATTTGGCAAAAATAGTTAAAAATATTCCTATTATTTGCGAAGAAAATAGCTTGCGAAACCAAAAATTAAATCGTTTTTTCTTGGTTGATCCCATCGATGGCACCTCGCAATTTGCTAGCGGTAATTGGCAATTTTGCATCAACATCGCTCTAATTGACAATGCTTTACCTGTTTTTGGCCTTATTTATGCTCCATTATTTGAGTTGCCTCAACAAGGGGCGATGGTTTATAATGTTAATCGGAAGTTATTTTTAAACAATCAGCCTGCAAAAATTGCCAAAAAAAACACTACTAAACTAAATATCATCGCCAGTCCAAGAGCTTCTTTACTTGATATTGCTAAATTTGTGGCAGTTTTTTACCCAGAGTTTTTGCAAAATTATAGTGTGACACCGCTTGCTTCGGCAGTAAAATTTGTGCAACTGCTGTTAGGAGAAGAAAATTTTTATTTGCATCTACGACCTTCGATGGCTTGGGATATTGCTTCTGGGCATTGTTTGTTGCAAACAAATTATGATAATTGTCTTTTTGCTTTGCCAAAAAATAATTTTGAAAAAAAACAGGCTTTAGAGAGTTTAAAATATAATAGTGAAAGCCTTGAAAATAGTTATTTTTTTGTTGATTTGTTAAGAATTTTTTAAACAATGTTTGATGATTTTTTTTTGTAAATCGATAATGGTTTTATTTTTTGAGCTTACCAAAGCAAAAGGCTCTTGAAAATACGGGATTATTTGAGTTATTTGTTGGGTAAGTTCGCTGATTTGTGTGGCATTGCACTTATCGATTTTAGTAAAAATTAGATAAAAATTTAATTGCTGTTGTTGTAAAAAATTTAGAGCAGAAATATCGGCAGATTTTAGTTGTTTACTTGGGTCAAGCAATAAAAAAATAAAACTTTTTTGATTATTTGACAAAGAAACCAAAAATTCCAAACAAAGATCAGATATTTTATAAAATTGTTCTTGGGCGATTTTGGCAAAGCCATAACCTGGCAAATCGGCAACCACAAAGTGGTTTTTTTGATCTGTGGCAAGAAAAAAATTAATTTGCTGAGTTCGTCCAGGAGTTTTCGAAGAAATGGCAATTTTTTTACCAAACAAAGCATTAATTAAGCTAGATTTGCCAACATTAGATGCCCCCATAAAAACTAGTTGAGAGTGATGATGTTGATAAAATTGCTGACTATTGCCAGCACCTAATAAAAACTCGATTTTATCGAAAATTTTTGACATTTTTTATAATTTTTTAATAACAGAAACGATATGGCTAATAATTTCTTTGCCAATATCAAGTTGAGTTGCTTTTTCAATGCCTTCTAAACCTGGTGAAGAATTAACTTCGAGAATTTTTAAGCCATCAGCAGATCGAACCATATCGACCCCAGCAATTTGCAAGCCCAATAATTTGCTGGCTTTAATTGCCATTTCTTCTTCTTGATGAGTGATTTTTATCATTTTTCCGCTAGCACCTAAGTGAATGTTTGCCCTAAATTCGCCTTCTTGGGCGGTTCGTTGCATAGTGGCAATAACTTTATCGCCAATCACAAAACATCTGAGATCTTGCCCTTTGGCTTCGTAAATATATTGTTGCACCAGCACATCATTTTTTAGGCTATGAAAAGAATTAACAATGCTTTCTGCGGCTTTATTGGTTTCGGCAAGCATAACTCCAACACCTTTGGTGCCCTCGATGAGTTTGATAATTAATGGTGCTTGATTAACTTTTTGCACCAAATCTTTTGTGTAGACGGCCGAATTGGCAAAAGCAGTGGTTGGCACTGGTAAATTATTTTGAGCTAAAATTTGCAAAGTATATAGTTTGTCGCGAGAATTGATGATGGCAGAAGAAGAGTTGAGGCAGTTAATATTGATGGCTTCAAATTGCCTGATAATAGAGGTGGCATAATAGGTGAGGGCAGGTTTTATTCTGGTGATTACACAGTTGATGTTATTGACTGCTTTGTTTTGATGGTAGACTTCTAGTTGATTGCTTTTGATAGTTAAATAACAATCGGCAATGTTGATAAAAGAGATGTCATGCCCTAAGCTAACAGCGGAAGATAATAATTTTTGATTTGAATAAAGTTTGGGATTAGAAGCAAAAAGAATTAATTTCATAGAGTAATTTTAGGCCTGTTTATATGTTTTTTGTGTAATTGTTTTATAGATATTATAAGCCATAACCAAGCTACCAGTTAAGAAAAATAAACCGCCCAAAGCTCGCATCACATATAGTGGATGAGTGGCTTTTAAAACATCGATGAAAGAATATTGTAAAATACCTTGTTCGTTATAAGATCGCCACATAACTCCTTGTGAAATGCCAGAAATCCACATAGCTACAATATAAAGAACGATGCCAACGGTTGCTAGCCAAAAGTGAGTGTTGACTAGTTTTGTAGAATATAGGTTGGGCTTGTTCCACAATATTGGCACTAAATGATAGATTGCTCCAAAGCTAATTAAGGCAACCCAGCCCAAAGCTCCAGAATGCACATGGCCGATAGTCCAGTCGGTGTAGTGCGATAGGGCATTGATTGCTTTGATAGACATTAACGGGCCTTCGAAAGTGCTCATGCCATAAAAAGCCACAGAGGTGATTAAAAATCGTAAAACAGGATCGGTTCTGAGTTTGTCCCATGCCCCAGAAAGAGTCATAATGCCGTTAATCATACCGCCCCAAGAAGGCATCCATAGCATAATAGAAAAAGTCATACCAAGATTTTGCACCCAGTCTGGCAAAGAAGTGTAGTGTAGATGATGCGGCCCTGCCCAAATGTAGATAAAAATCAAAGACCAAAAGTGCAAAATGGAAAGACGATAAGAATATACAGGTCTTTCTGCTCTTTTTGGCACAAAATAATACATAATGCCAATAAAACCTGCGGTTAAGAAAAAGCCAACCGCATTATGACCATACCACCATTGAATCATCGCACTTGGCACCCCGCCAAAAATTGGGTAGCTATCGACACTATCAATTTTCGTAGGAATGGCTAAATTATTGACAATATGTAACACGGTAAAGGTTAAAATAAAAGCAAGAAAAAACCAGTTGGCAACATAAATATGAGGTTCTTTGCGATTTTTTAAAGTGAGTAAAAACACCACAAAATAACTGATCCACACTGGTAAAAGTAATAGATCGGCATACCATTCTGGTTCGGCATATTCTTTGGCTTGAGTGATGCCAAAAACATAGCCAACCGCGGCTATAATAATGAAGGCCTGGTAGCCAAAAAAAATAAAATTATGCAAGCCTTTACCGCCCCACAAAGGAACCCCCGAAGTTCGTTGCACCACAAAAAAACTGGTAGCAAACAACACATTGCCACCAAAAGCAAAAATAACCGCCGAAGTGTGTAGGGGGCGAAGTCTGCCGAAACTGGTGTATTGCCAATCAAAATTTAAGATAGGAAAAGCCATTTGCGAGGCAATTAAAACCCCAACCGTAAAGCCAATAATGCCCCAAAAAACAGCGGCAAGAGTAAACATTTTAACAATGCGATAGTTGTAGTATGAATGTGTGTTAGATAGCATAATTAAAAAAACAATAATTTCAATATTGCTAAAATATTAAACATTATAATAATATTTGCAATAATTTTAAATTCTGGTAATTTCTGCCAATAATTTACCAGAGCAGAACTAAAAAGCAAGGCAGGAATTGTAGATAAACCAAAAATTAACATACCAAGCATCGCTAATAAAGGCGAATCAAAGCTACTAGCCAAGCTATAGGCAACATAAAGCAAACCGCAAGGAATAAAACCCAAGATTAACCCCAAAAAATAACCTTGCCAACCAAGAGGATTATTTAACATTTTTTTGCTAATTTTGCTGAAAAATTTTTGCCAAAATTTATTAATTGTTTGGTAGATAAAAATTTTAGTAAAAAAATGGTGAATTTTGGTAAAATATTTGCTAAATTTTTTTTTTGAGCAGTTTTGGCAAAATAAATACACAAAAAAAAGTAAAGCCAAGCTTAAAAAAAAGTGCTGTAAAATTTGTAAAGAAAAATAGTTGTCGATTTTTTTTCGCACTAAAGCAAGCAAAAATGCTGTGAGTGTGTAGGTGGTGATTCGACCAAAATGATAGGGGAGTAGAGCATAAGATTTAATTTTTTGCAAAGACATTTCTGGGTAAGTGTTGTGGCTGGTGGTATTATGGGTGAGGGTGGCAACGATTGGCCCGCACATTGCTAGGCAATGGCTAAAGCTTTGAGTGATTCCTAAAAATAACAATGGATAAATTAAAAGAAAATCCGACATTTATGGGGTTGGTAAGGTGTTTTTAACAACTTGGCAATTGTTAATTTCGAGCACTTCTTGACATTTTTCTTGTTGAAAACAAATCTCTAAATCAACATTATTCAATGTTTCGCACTCTTTTTTTTCTTCTGCTATGTTTTGAGTGAGGCAAGCAAGTTTTTTGGTACATTGCTCTTGATGAAAAGTTTTTTGCCATAAAATTGTTGCCAAAATTTCTAAAGATTGATTTTTTGATTTATCTTGGCATAAAATAAGATTTTCGATGGTTTGCCAGCTAATGTGCTGATTATTGTAAAGAATTGCATATTGTTGTTGATTGTGCCAAAAAAAGCTGAGTTGTTTTAGGTGGCTGTTGTTGGGAATTTTGAAAAATAAATCTTGTGTTGGGATGGGTGCATAAATTTGTTGATGCACAAATAGTTTGTCGGCAAATAAACAAGGTTGAGCCTTGATTTCATTGCTTGTTGAAGACAAAAAAAACTTGTTAATATTGCCATTAAAGGCGGTAAAATTAATTTTATTGTATTTGGTGGTGTAAAAATCGTAGTTTTTGTTGATGATTTTTGGATAGGTTTTTTGAATAGAATTTCGATGATAAGCAAGTTGAGTGGCTAAAATTTTGTTGCTAAAAATATGTAAAGTGGTGGGATGAAAATACGGCTTGCCAAACAAAGAATCGGCGAAAAAACATTTGTTGACAATGGTGTTGTCGCAGTTTTGTTGAGTGAGTTCTATTTCTAAAAAATAATCTGTTTCTATCGAGGTATTTTTTGGTTGAAGATCGAAATTATCGTTTGATTCTGGATTTTTAAAGATAAATTTTTTATTTTTTGGTTTTTTTTGCTGATGATTTTTGCTGATTTTTTTAGCGATTGTTTTGGTTTTTTTGCTGTTTTTGCTATTATTTTGAGCAAAACTGGTGCCAAAACTCATATTGTAGCAAAAAAATATGAGCAAAAAAACAACAATTTTGATGTTTTTAAAAACAGCTAAGTAAGGCATATAAGCTAGATAAATAGGGTTTTGATATTGATTTTTCTTTGGCGAATTGCAAGGCATTGCCTAATATTGCTTCAATTTCGAGTGGTCGATGATGTTTAAAATCAAGCAACATGCTGGTTTCGTAAGGAACCATTTTTTCAGTATAAGCAATTTTTTTTGCAATGATATTTTCTGGCAAAAAACAGCCATCGGCTTTGGCAAGTAAAAAAACTTCTTGCATTACTTGCATAATTAGTTGTCGACAATGTGTGTTGTCTAGCATTTGCTTAGTGTTGCAACCGCCACTTAACACTGAAATTGGGTTGAAAGAAGCATTCCAGATTAATTTTTCCCAACGATCGGTTTGAATATTGTCGCTTACTGTTGTTGCGATGTTGACTTGATTAAACAGATTTGCCAAAAAATGTGTATCGATACTGGCTTTTTTTTGATAATTTCCCATAATAAGATGACCATTATCTTGATGATGAATCTTGGTGTTGCTGATTTTTGCCACACAAACAAAGGCGATAACACTAATAATTTGTTGTTGAATTTTTTTTGCTAAATCGCACTCAATGTTGATGCCGTTTTGTATCAGAACAATTTTGGTGTGTTTTGCTAACACTGGGGCAATAATACTAGGTAAATCAATGTTTGGCAAAACTTTGGTGGCGATTAAAATATAGTCGGGTTGTTGTTGATATTTGGCTAAATCATCAATAACCAATTGCGGACGAAAACAATAAGTTTGGTTGATGCTAAGAATATCGATACCTTTTTCTTGCACTTCTTGGGCATTTTTTCGCATCAATAAGCAAATTTCTGCACCCGCCTGCCAAAGCTTTGAAGCATAAAAACAACCAATTGCACCGGCTCCAATTACTAAAATTTTGGTCATAAAGTAGAAATATGATTAAAAATAATAAAACAAAAAAAACAAATGTAAATTAAACTAGATAAAATAGCAGAAAAAAATACTATTTCTAACAAAGGAAGAAAAGAGTTTTTATGATGAATGTTAAAGAAAAAAAGAAAGCAAATCAAGAGGCAAATTGCTAAAACTCCAAGAAAAAAGTTTTTTTGCCAAAAGGCAAATAACAGTAAATAACAACTAAACAGCAACAAAAAAGGCAAAAGAAAGTTAAAAATGGCATTTTGTAAATTTTGACTGGCTTGCATAATAAAAATTTTAAATTAATATGAAAAGAAATATTATAATTTTATTGAATAATTAATTGATTAATTTTCTTTTGAAGTTTTTTTAATTCTTCATTTTTGGAATCAATCCAATCATAAGACCAAATTCTATGAATATTCCAACCTTTTGATTCTAAAACTTCTTGACGAAGCCGATCTCTTTCTCTGGCTGTTTTTCCTGAGTGATACATTTCGCCATCGCACTCGATTCCTAAAATATAATTTTTGGTATTTGGGCAAATAACAGTCAAATCTATTTTATAACCAGAGCAACCAACTTGAGACTCAATTTCATAACCTAGTGATCTTAATGATTTACAAACACTTTCTTCAAAGCCACTATCGAAATTATCTTGTTTTATATGATTTTTTGAAGGTATGCCAAAATTACCAGTCTCGGCAAATAGTAAATATTGTTTAAAAAAATCTATACCTTTTTTTTTATCATCATTTTTAATATCTTGCCATTTTAAAGAACTAAGTAAATGTATTTTTTTCTTGGCTCTAGAGAACATTACATTTAGTCTTTTATAAGAATTTTCTGAGTTGATTTGTTGAAACATTCTACCGTCAATTTTCCCTTGTTGATTTTTTGCATAAGAGCTACAAATAATTATTGTATCTCTCTCATCGCCTTGGCAATTTTCAAGATTTTTAACAAAAAGACCATCTTCATCATCGCTATCAAGCCAAGTATCAAGAGCACTATCACGAGATATAAGAGATCTGATTAATTCTTGTTGTTTGCTATTAATTGATATAACACCAACAGATCTAGCTCCTGTATCGTAAATTTCTTTCAATAATGTTATTACATATTTTGCTTCGTAGTCGTTTTTTTGTTTCTCCCAAATTCCTTCTTGTAAATAATGAAACTCAATCGGCTTTTCATTTCTATTAGAATTTGGAAAGGTTATTAATCTTTCGCCATAAACAAATTTATTTGATGGTTTTATTAAAACATCAAACTTACTACGATAATGCCAATTTAATGATATTTCTGGAAGTTTCGTAGCACTATATGATAATAATCCTGGATAATCATTTATATCTTCTTCATTTTGTTCTTCTTCAAAATCGTTATCATTATCTTCAATAATATCTTGATTATTAAATAAATTTGTTGGTGGCATTTGCTGGGTATCGCCAGCGATAATTATTTGTTTTGCTCTAAAAATTGAACTTAAAGCATCACAAGTAAAAATTTGCGATGCTTCATCAAAAATTACCACATCAAATATAGGTTTATCAATATCTTTTTTATCAATTGCAAAATATTCACAGATTGTTAACGGGCTACAAACTACACAGCCAATTGAATTAAAAATAATGTCGCGATATTCAGAGATAATTTGACGTGGCTTTGGGAATTTTGCGCGATTTTTTAAGTTTCTAAATATACTATCCTGAGCAGATTTAGAACTCTTTTCTTTGAGGGATTGGATAACTCTATTTTTATTTATCTGAATTATATTCTTATCAAGAATCTTAAAATTATCAACAATTTGAGAGGTTAAATTTGTATTGGAAATTAACTCATTTTTACTTGCCAAATTCTCTATTACTTTCGAGTAAAAGCTCTTTTTAAATGTTTTTACAATCTCTCTTGATGATAAAATATTGTTTTTTAAACATTGATTCCAAAAACTTATTACTGATAATGCCTCCAAATTTTTTTTGAGCTCTAAATAAGAAATAGATCTTGGCAAGACATGTAAGTATTTGGCATATAAAGATATTTCTTGCTCTAAATTATTTAAGTCAGTTTCTTGGAAATCATAAGAAATTTTTAGATACGACGATATGAATTGATGAAGATCTTTTAAATTATAAATGGTTTTTTGTAATTCTTCTTTTACAGAATATAATTCATTCTTATTTCTAAAATAATTTTCTACCAGTTCATTGAATTGGTTAATATTAATTTTGTCAGATATTATATTTTGTAAGGTTTCGGTTAGTTTATGGTTTTCTATTTTTAGATAAGTTTTTTTGATAGATTTATTTGTTTTTTTCTTCAGAAAGAAATTTTTAACCTTCTTCACTATGTTAAAAATTTTGATAGGATCTTGAGTTACTCTATATAAATTTTCTTTGTGAGATAAATATTTTGTAAATAGTTGTAAAATATTTTTTAGATCTTCAATTTTATTAAATTTTTCTACATCACAATTTACTTCATTGAACTTTTTTTTAAGATTTTCAAGTATTTTACTTAATTCTAATATGTTTAATTGTAAATGATTTCTACTTTGGATATGTTTTTGAAAATTAGTAATAGATTTTTTATCTGCATCATTTTTTAGAAAGTTTTTTAATTTTTCTAAATTGTTTTCTAAAAAAATATTATTTGTATCGTGATATATATCAGAAAACTCGGCAATCTGTTCCAAGGTATTCAAGCATAAATCAAAATCTTTTTTTGAGGATTCGCTAAAAAGATCGGAGTCAAGTTTTTTAACATCTTCCATTTGGCTTAATTCAGAAATTAAATAGAACGGTTTTTTGTTAAAACTTAATTCTTGGTGGAGTAAATCACTCCTTTTGCTGATATTTTTTTTGGCTTCATTAAGCTTTTCGAAAATATCTTTTGTATTATTTTGGGAATAATTTTTAAAATCGTCAATAGAATCAATAACTTGTTCAATAATTTCTTTAGATTTTGATTTTTTATCATGTAGATCAAGAAATATTTTTTCAAGACCGATGTTAGAAAAATTTTTTATAACAGCATCTATCGCGGCTTTTTTTTCGGCTACAAACAAAACTTTTTTTCCACAAGAGGCTAGTTCTGCAATTATATTAGAAATTGTTTGAGTTTTACCAGTTCCGGGAGGGCCTTGTATTATAAAATTTTTACCATCTTTTGCCGCTTGAATTGCTTGAAGTTGTGAAGAATCAAAATCAAATGGGCTAAAAAACTTATCAGATGATATTTTGTCGATTTCATAGGGTTTTTGAAATTCTCCTTGATTAAATTCATTAAAGTCTTTTGAAAGAAATATTTTAATTAGATTATGATTTAAAAAATTTTGTTCTAAATCTACAAGTTCGTTATATAAAGATGCTTTAGCAGAATTAAATATTCCTAGTGTAATTTTTTTTTCTATTGAAATGCCTTTTATATTTTCGGCTAAAAATTCTTGGATTTGAGAAATTTTTTGATCGATATCATCTAGCGAAGCATTGCTTAAATCTTTAAAATCAATAATTTTATTATCTATAATAATTTGAAAATCATTTTTAAATTTTTCGTATATAGCATAATTAAAATTAATCGTCAAAGGTTTAGTGTTAGGATGATTTACAGAATAACTACCTTTTTTATTTTTTACAACCTCAGTAGAAATTAAATAAATTGGGGCATATTTTTGGTTATTACCATCTGGGTATTTAAAAAAATAATAAGCCCAATTTGTTGGATTAAAGCCCTTTTCATCTTTGATTTCTTTTTGTTTTAAATAAATTTTTTCTAGAGTTTTATGGAGTTCTTGTTGTAATTTTTTATTTTCATCTGGTGCTGAATTAATAATGCTGTTTTTAGCAAGCTCGAGATTAAATTGATATGTGTTAGAATAGTCTATTTTTTCAATCTCAAAAGATTGATTTTGAGATTTTTTATTTTTTTGAATTTGTAATAATTTATCAATATCAAGTGAAGTTTTGGATGTAAATTTAAAGTGAATAAGATTGTTTCTTGCGGTGGTGTCTATTAAATTTTTCTTACATTGATCTAAAAAAGAACTATTTCTATTTGTCATAATTGATGATAACTTTTACTTGCATAATTTAGGGTGCAAGAGCTTTGATTATAGTTTTTAACACATTTAAAATTAGATTTCGATAATTTTAGTTTTATATTTTTAGAATGCAACAGTGCCTTTAAATATAGTTTTCATTGCTATAATACCATTTTTATTTTTAAATTTTCTGTGTTTCGGTTTTTTTGTTTTGATATTCGAGGTATATTTTGTTTTCTATTCTAAGGTCGATGGTTTTTAAGTTTTTTATTTCTGGATTGTTGTTATTGTATATTTTTGCTAAATTTTGCCAAGCATTGTAAATGTTGTTTTCGGGCATTTTAATGAGAGTGCCATCAAGCAATATCAGATTCCATCTTCTTTCGCCAACCCAGTGAGCAGAATAAATTAGGCTACTAATATTTTGATTAATGGTGATAATGTTAAAAAAAGATTTAATATTTTTATTAGCTCCTAAACCAGAAAAAATCAGCATATTTTCGAATTCTGATTTTTCGTCATCGGGTATTTTATTGAGTGAAATAATAATATCGCCGTCTTTGTCGACTAAGAATTTTTTTGCCCCATCAAACCACAAAGCGATTGGTTGATATTCGGTGATGATAATGTATACTTGATTAAGCAAATTTCTTTTGATGACAATATTTTTTAACCAAGGCAAAGAATGGTGCAATTGTTCTTGCAAATCAAGTAAAGATATGGCGGCGATATGATTATTGCCGAGATGATTTTTAATGATTTGAGTTATTTCTTCGTTATTGATTTTTTTATTTCCTGTGATGATGATTTTTAAGGGCTGAAAAAAAAGTGGCGATTTTAGGTTGTTGACGATGATTTTGGTTAAAAAATCGGGCTTATGAATGGCGAGACCTAAAAAAGCAAAAATCAACAACAAGAAAAGCGAAATAACTATGGTTGTGAGTGTTTTTTTTATTTTAATTATTATTCTAGGAATTATTATTTTGGGCAGTTTTTTTTTCATTTGTGGTTGAAATATAAACGAATTAAAAATCAATCATAAGAAGCGGAATTTAGCAACATTTGCACAATTTCGGCAAATGAAATACCAAGATGTTTGGCAATTTTTGGCACAATCGAAGTGGGAGTAAAGCCTGGATGAGTGTTGATTTCGAGCATATAAATTTGATTGTCGCCATTTTTGTTGTTGTTTAAAATGAATTCAATTCTGCAAATTTTTTCGCAACCAAAAACTTTGGCGGCTTTTTCTGCAAGCGATAGCACTTCTTGATATTGTGTTTCGCTAATTGGAGCGGGCATAAAATATTGAGTGAGACCTGGTGTGTATTTGCATTTGTAATCGTAAAAATCGCCACTTGGTTTAACTTCTAAGACTCCTAAAGCTTTGCCGTTGATAACCGCCACATCAAGCTCTTGCCCTGCTAAATATTGCTCGGCAATAATGGTTTTGCCGTGTTGCCATTGATAATTAGAAAAATTATAGTTTGCAGAATGTTTAATAATTTCAACCCCAACACTAGAGCCTTCGCTAAGCGGTTTTAGCACAAAAACAGAGCCAAATGTGGCTAATTTTTGTTGATTTAAAGCATCTTGCCCTTGGTGTAATAAATGATATTGAGCGGTTTTAATGTTGTTGCTTTTGCAAATTTGGTGAGTGATGTTTTTATCCATACATAAAGCAGCAGAAAGCAAACCGCAATGAGTGTAGGGAATTTGCATAATGTCGAGCATTCCTTGTATTTTGCCGTCTTCTCCGCCATAGCCATGCAGAGCATTAAAAATAATATCGGGTTTAATTGCTAATAAATCGTAAACAATTTGGTGAGAAAAATCGATTTTGGTGGATTGATAGCCAAGTTCTTGTAAAGCGACATAAACCGCCTCTCCAGTTTTTAAAGAAATTTCTCTTTCAGAATTAAAACCGCCCATTAAAACTGCAATATGTTTATTTTTCATTGTTTGCTTGATTATTATTTTTTGGTTGTGAAAAAATATGTGGTTTTTGGCTAATATTTTTGGCTATTTCTTGTTGATTTTTTGCCATTTTTTGCCTATTGTTTTTTTCTGTTATTTTGTTTAAAGTGTAGTCAATTAAAACAGGTAACGGAATTTTTAGAGCTTTGGCAACTTCGTTAAGACCAGCAAAACATTCAAGAACTTCTGGTGGTAAATTGATGTTGTAGTGTTTGGCAAAATATTTAGCCTGAAATTCGAGTGGTGAAGAATCTTTGTTGGGCTCGCCAATATGAATTGGTATATTAGAATTGTTGGTGTTGATGTTAAATGATGTGGTTTTCATAATTTTTCAAAATGAGCCAATATTTTTTGAGCTAAACAAATAGCGAGTTGTTGTTTGCTGATTTTGCCTAGCTTTTGCTGTTCTTCTTTGGCAATGAAAACAGCATCGGTGTTATTGCAACCAAAAATATTACCATTATCAATATCATTAGCAACAATTAAATTGCAGTTCTTGGCAACTAATTTTTGTGTGGCAAACTCAACTAAATTTTCGCTTTCGGCGGCAAAACCAACCACCAGTGCAGGGCGATTTTTTGCCCAGCCTACTGTGTGTAAAATATCGGGATTCGGCTCTAGATGCAAGGTTAAATTAGTTTGATTTTGTTTTTTGATTTTTTGTTTGGCAGGATTGATAACTTTAAAATCGGCAACCGCAGCACAGCCAATAAAAATATCGGTATTTTCTAGGTTATTTTGCACTGTGTTTAGCATTTCTTGAGCGGTTTTGATTTGAATTGTCGAAAGATAATGAGGTATTTCTTGGTTGATATTGCCATAAATTAACAGCACTTCCGCCCCTAGATAATGCAAAATATTGGCGATGGCGATGGCTTGTTTGCCAGAAGATTTGTTGCCAATAAACCTTACTGCATCGATATTTTCTTGGGTTGAGCCAGCGGTGATGATAATTTTTTTACCAAGCAAAGCTTTTTGATAAAAATTTTGATGCTGAGAATTTTGGTTATTTGATAGCGATAAAATATCAAAAAAACTAGTGATTGCTTGGCAAATTTCGGCAGGTTCCCACATTTTGCCAACTCCGTGTTCTTGACAAGCAAGTAGGCCAACTTTTGGTGGCAAAAAATAAAGTAACTCATTTTGTTGTAAAAAAGCCAAATTTTTTTGAGTAGCAAGATTATGCCACATACTGGTGTTCATGGCAGGTGCGATAATTGTTGGGGCCTGATTGGCAAGCATCACCGCAGAAGCTAAATCGTTGGCAAAGCCGCCGGCCATTTTAGCCAAAAAATCGGCGGTAGCAGGAGCGATCACCACTAAATCGGCTTGTCTTGTGAGTTGAATATGTTCTATGCCATTATCGCTAAACAGCTGAGTATAAACTTTTTCTGCATTGAGGCTTTTTACTAAAAGTGGGCTGATAAATTGTGAAGCCGATTCAGTAAGAATAACACTGATAAGATGATTTTGTTTTTGCAATAAACGAATAAGTTCGAGGCTTTTATAACAAGAAATACCACCAGTAATGATTAGTAAAATTTTTTTAGCCATAAATTAATTTATTGTTTTTTTATGTTAACTGCACTGAGCCATCTGCTTCTGGCCCTAATTTTTCGTATATCGACACTACCTCTAATTTTGACTCCTTTATCTCGCATACTGAGGCCATTTTGCCAAGTGCGGTTAATTTCGGGTTTGGCTTTTGGTTTGGTTCTTTGTAAAGAATTATTGAGGAGGTTTTTTTTTCTTAACAAAGCTCTTTCTCTTGCCGAACTAACGATTTTTTGTCGGTTTATTTCTTGTAGCCTACGATGATGCATGATTATGTTATCAACAAACCATCTTCTTTTGCGATTGGTTAATTTACGATTTTCAGCTCGACTAAGGCCTCTTTTTCTTTTGGTGCCTTTTAGCAATCTTCTAATTACATGCTCAAAACCATGAATTGCTAAATCTTGCAATAAATTTGGTTGCAAAGCAAGAAGAGATGTTTTGCCTAAGGCGAGATTTACACCGGTATGTAAAAGAAAAAAAGACAATTTAACAAAAAATAAAATATTAAATTAACATAGTGCCAACACCACTTTCAGTAAAGATTTCCATCAATAAAATATTGTCAATTGAGCCATTTAAAATGTGGGCATAAGAAACATTTTTTTCAATGGCACTGATGCAGGTTTCGATTTTTGGAATCATTCCACCTGTAATGATGCCGTCTTTAATCATTTGTTTGGCAGTGGCAATGTTGAGATGACTTACTAATTCACCATTTGGCAATAAAACCCCGTCAACATTAGAAAGAATGATTAATTTTGAAGCATGTAAAGCAGAAGCGACGGCACCTGCCACCGTGTCGGCATTGATGTTGAAGGTTTCGCCGTTGTCGCCAACCCCAATTGGAGCAATTACAGGAATAATATCAGATTCTTCAAATAAAGTAAGCATAGTTGGGTCGACAAAATAGGGTTCGCCAACATAGCCGAGATTTAAGATTTTTTCGATGTTAGAGTGTGGATCTTTTTTGGTTTTAGTGGCTTTTTTTGCTTTAATAAAATTGCAATCTTTACCGCAAATGCCAATAGCTTTGCCCAAAGCTTGATTAATTTCAGAAACAATTGCTTTGTTAATAGAGCCCGCTAAAACCATTTCAACCACATCGACAGTATCGGCATCGGTTACTCTTAAACCATCGATAAAAGTTGATTTCATATTAAGTTTTTCAAGCATTTGCCCTATTTGCGGGCCGCCGCCGTGCACCACAACTGGATTGATGCCGATTTGTTTTAAGAGTACCACATTTTTAGCAAAATTTTTAAGATTATTATCTTTACCCATAGCGGAACCGCCAAATTTTATCACAAAAGTTTCGCCAGAAAATTTTCGTAAATAAGGCAAGGCTTCGCAGAGAATTTCTGCTTTTTTTACCCATTCTTGCTTACTAGCATGCTGTAAGGCTAAGTTAGAAATGATATCTTTTTCGTAAATATTTGCCATTTTTTGATAAAATTAAGATTATAAAATATAAGTTAGAATTAAAAAACAAAATATCTATAAATCAAGTATTTTTTAAAATTTTTTTCATTTCAAGAAAATCGAACTGCCAACCGCGATTTTGAGAAAAACAATGTAAAGTGTCAATAAACTGTTGAACGGTAGCAGGATTGTTGTTTTGATGATTATTGATAATGATTTTTTGTAAATAAATATTTCTATTTTTAATTGCCTCAATTGTGGCAAGTGTGTGATTTATAGCACCAAGATAATTATTGGCAATTAACAAACATTCAATTTGCAAGGTTTCTGCTAAATCTAAAAAATGTTTTTGGTTATTAATTGGGGTAAAAACACCGCCAGCGGTTTCGATTAATAGGGTTTTATTTTGATATTGTTGTATTTTTTTTTGACAAAAGTTTACCAAATTAGCGAAATCAATATTTAAAACCAAATGCGGTGCAATTGGTGTTGGATGATGATAAAGGCAAATATTGTCAATATTTTGTTGATTAATTTGCTGTTTTGTTGCTTTTAATAATAAAGCAAGATCAGAATTTTCATCAAGAAAATTTTCATTACAAACAAAACCCGTTGCCACAGGTTTTATAGCAAAACCTTCGGCAAAACCTTCGGCAAAACCTTCGGCAGAATTATTGCAATAATTGGCGGTAAAAAATGTTTTGCCAACATTGGTGCCAATGCCTAAAACTAAATATGGTTTAATTGCTAGCATTATTTTAAAGATGAGAAAGTGCTATAAATTGGGCCAAATACTGCAATAGAAATCCAGGCTATCATACCGCCCATAATAATGGTAATGGTTGGTTGAATCATACTAACCATTCTATCGATAGCATCGTTGATTTCTTTGTCATAAAAATATTTGATGTTTTTTAAAGCACTCTCCATATTGCCACTATCTTCGCCGATTTTAAACATTCTAACCACTAAACTCGGAAAAAACTCGGTAGTAGAAATGGCATAAGATAAAGATTGCCCTTCTGAAACTTGTTGTTTGACATATAAAATTGCTTCTCTAATCGCTTTGTTTTGTAGGGCGATACTAGAAGATTCTAGGCATTCTAAAACCCCTAAACCACTTTTAAAAGTAATCGCAAAAAATTGACAAAATTTTGCCGACTCAATTTTGGTGATGATGCCACCAAAAATTGGCACTCTTAGTTTTAAAAAATCAATTCTTACCGCTAAATTTTTGTTACGTGCAAGAATTTTAATGGTTAAGATAAATATTATTGGTATCATAATAATGACTAGCCAATATTTTTGAGCAAAATTAGAAAAAGCAATCAAAGAAACCGTCATTAGTGGTAGCTCAATGTTTTGTGCCGATAAAAACCCAGTAACTTTTGGCACTACAACAGAAGTCATAATTCCCATAACTGCAAACATCAATAACAGCCCAAACAATGGCCCAACTAGAGCTTTTTTGGTTTTTCTTTTAATTTCGATGTTCCATTTAATATCTTCTACAATACTAATAAAGGCATTAGAAAGTGTGCCGGTTTTTTCGCCCATGGCAATTAGCCCAACATAGGTAGATTTAAAAATATCTGATCTTTTTGCAATAGATTCTGAAAACATATTGCCATTTTTGATAGATTCGTATATTTCTTGCATGACACTTTTGATGGCACTAGAGTCGGTGGTATCTCGTAAATCTTGAATGGCATCAATAATTGAAACACCAGCTCTATCTAGTTGTTCGAGGTGAATAAAAATACTGATAAGTTCTTGAGTGGTAATGTTTTTTCTTAGAGTAAATGCCGATTTTGCTCTTTCTTCTTTATAGGTGATTAACTCTAAAGAAGAATTTTTTAGCAAAGACATTAAATCGGAAGGATTTTCTGCTGATATTTTTCCTTTAATATATTTGCCATCGGGATCGATGGCTTTATAACTATAATTTGCCATTTTTGAGAAGTTTTTTAAGAAGAATATCTTTTTTTAATTTTGATAAATAGTCGACAAAAACAATGCCGTTGAGATGATCGATTTCGTGTTGAATGCAGGTAGAAGCTAAATCGGTAAGCTCGATTTGCTGTTGTTTGCCTTCTAGGTCAAGATAAGAAATAACCACAGTTTCTGGTCGAATGACATCGGCTTTAATATTTGGAAAAGATAAACAGCCTTCTTTGCAAACTGCGGTTTTGGCAGAAGAGCTGATGATTATTGGGTTGATAAAGCATTGTTGAGTTGAATTGCTAATTTCGAGATCGTGATGGCAATTTTCGTGATGGTGATGATGGTGATGATGATTTTCTATTTCATAAGTTAAATCGCAAACTATGATTCTTTTTAGCACCCCAACTTGCACTGCGGCTAGGCCAATGCCACCTTGGTGATACATTGTGCTAAACATTATTTCTGCTAAATTTTTGATTTCTTGGTTTATTTCAAGCACGGGTTGTGATTTTTGCTTTAAAATAGGGTTGGGATAAGTGATTAATGGTAATGGTTTTATCATAGTTTGACAGAAAAGAAATATTTAATACCATTTTCACTTAAAAATTAATTAATCTAACTTAATTTTTTTGGCTAAAAACCTGTCGTTGCGGTAGCACGACTATTTTTTATTATAAAAGCCTCTGTTTGTATAGGTATACAGACAATCGTTTTTTAAAGTTTTTATCTCAAAAATATTTTGTTATAATGTGATTTTAATTAGTGTAAATGGTATAAGATAAAATTAAAGCTATTTTATTTTAGCTAAAATTTGATTGCAAACAATTTTTAGAGTTTGTGGATAAATTTGATGTTCTTGTTGTAAAATTTTGGCTTTTAACGATTCTAAATTATCGGCTTGGTCGATTGGCACTTTTTGTTGCAAAATTATTGGCCCGGCATCAATTTCTTCAACCACAAAATGAGTGGTGCAACCGGTGATGGTTGCCTTGGCTTGTAAGGCATCAAAAACTGCATTGGCTCCTTTAAAATTTGGCAGTAAAGAAGGATGAATGTTGATTATTTTTTGTGACCATTTTGCTACAAAAAAACCGCTTAAAAGCCTCATAAAACCAGCTAAACAAATTAGTTCTACTGCGAAATTTTGCAAAACATTTTGCAACTCTTGTTCGAAAGCTAATTTAGGATTTTCTTGTAAAGCAAATTTTTGTTGATCGATAAGCACAGTGGCAATGCCATTTTCTTTTGCCCAAGCAAGCCCTGCTGAGGTTGATTTGTTAGCAATAACAACTGCCACACAAGCAGGAAAATTTGGTGAGTTGCAAGCATCAACCAAGGCCTGCATATTGCTTCCGGTGCCTGAAATTAAAATGGCGATGTTAATTTTTTTAGTCATTTAAAATTAATTAAAACCATCTAATAATTGCTTAAACATTGCTAAACCATCGTCAGAACCTGTGTAAATATCGATGGCTCTTTCGGGGTGAGGCATAAGGCCAAGCACATTTTTTTGTTTGTTAAAAATGCCGGCAATATTAAGCATAGAACCATTAGGATTGGCTTGATTACTTGTATTTCCTAGGTTGTCAACATAGCGAAAAGCCACTAAATTATTATCTTCAAGATTTTTGATGGTGTCGTTGCTGGCAAAAAAATTGCCGTCGGCATGTGCAATTGGTATGTTGATGATTTGTTGTTTTTGATAGCCACAAGTGAAAGCAGAGGCTGTGTTTTCAACCCTTAATAAGGTTTGCTTGCATACAAATTTGCCAGAAGCATTGCGAATTAAGCAACCTTCAAGCAAGTTGCTTTCGGTTAAAATCTGAAAGCCATTGCAAATGCCTAAAATTTTGTTGCCTCTTTCTGCCAATCTTTTTACTTCTTGCATAATGGGCGAAATGCTAGCCATAGCACCGCTGCGAAGGTAGTCGCCATAAGAAAAACCACCGGGAATAATTATTAAATCGATGTCGTTGTTTATTGAATTTTCGTTGTGCCAAATTTCTTGCACCTCAAAGCCAACTTTTTTTAAAGCCATCACTGCATCTTGATTGCAGTTCGAGCCAGGAAAAGTGATTACCGCTGATTTCATAATTAGTTGATAATTTGATAAGTGTAAGTTTCAATTACTGTATTAACTAGCAATTTTGCACAAATTTCTTCGACAATTTTTTTGATTTGTTCGGCATCGGTTTCGGGCAGTTCGAGGTCAATAAATTTGCCTTGTCTAACATTGGTAAGTTGAGGATAGCCTAGGTTTTTGTTTAAAACATTTTCAATTGCTTTGCCTTGGGTATCGAGAACCCCTTTTTTTAAAGCAATGTTAATTCTGATTTTAGTCATAGAGTTTAGAGAGTTTTGTTTAAAAAACGATTGATAATTTCTTGGTAGCCATCAACTAAACTGCCCAAGTCTTGCCGAAAAATATCTTTGTCGAGTTTTTGAGAAGTGTTAAGATCCCATAATCGGCAACTATCGGGGCTGATTTCGTCGGCCAAAAGAATGTTTTGGTTTAAATCGTAGCCGAACTCTATTTTAAAATCAACTAGCTTAATGTTGATGTTAGCAAAAAGTTTTTGTAAAATGCTGTTAATGTTAAGTGCTGTAGCTTTAATTGTGGCTAAATGCTCTTGGCTGGTTAATTGCAGGGCATAAACTGCCTGATCTTCGTTGATTAAAGGGTCGCCAAGGGCATCATTTTTGTAGCAAATTTCAAAAATAGGGTGAGGCAAATCAACCCCTTCGGCAAGGTTTAGTTTTTTTGCCAGCGAGCCAGCAATGGTATTGCGAATGATAACTTCTAGCGGAATGATGCTTACTTTTTTAATTAACTGCTCTTTGCTATTTAGTTTTTCTATAAAGTGAGTGGCGATATTATGTTTTGCCAACTCGCCCATAATGTGGGCAGATATGGTGTTGTTAAGCTCGCCTTTGCCAGCAATTTCGGCCTTTTTCACCCCGTTAAAAGCGGTGGCGGAATCTTTAAAATATTGTATTAATAGCTCAGGATTTTTTGTGGCATAAATAATTTTTGCCTTACCTTCGTAAATTTTGTGTGTTTTTTGCATAGTTTGTTGTGAATTATTGCCATACAGCCACAGGTGGCAAAGACATTAAAATTGCCTCGGGGTTGCCGTTGGTTAACAGACCAAAACGGGTGCCACGATCGTAAATTAGGTTAAATTCGGCATAAAGCCCGCGATAGCAAAGCTGTTGTTGTTTTTGAGCTTGGTTATAGGCAAGATGCATATTTCGCCGAACTATTTTTGGGAAAATATCTAAAAAAGCCAGCCCAACATTTTGAGTAAAAGTAAAATCGTTTTCAAAGTTATTGGTGTTTAAGTAGTCATAAAAAATGCCCCCAACCCCTCTTGCCACATTGCGATGCTTGATAAAAAAATATTCGTCGCACCATTGCTTGAATTTATCATAATAACCAGCATCGGTTTTGTTGCAAGCTTGTTGCATTGCTTGATGAAAATCGGCAGTATCTTGCTGATTGGTTATGGCCGGGTTAAGATCGGCTCCACCACCAAACCAGCTTTTGGTAGTGCAAATAAAACGAGTGTTAAGGTGCACCGCAGGCACAAGTGGCGAAGACATATGAGCGACCAACGAAATGCCCGAAGCCCAAAAGCTCGAATCAACTTCGGCACCAGGAATTTCGTGCTTGAATTTATCACTAAATTTGCCAAAAACTTGAGAAAAATTAACCCCAACTTTTTCAAAAACTTGACCTTTCATCATCGACATTTCGCCGTAACCGCCGTTTTGCTTGGTGGTTTCATCGAACCTTTGCCAAGTTTTTTGCTGAAATTTGGCACTGTTATTGCCAGAAAACTCGTGTTCTATAAGCTCAAACTCGGCACATATTTTGTTTCGTAGTTCTAAAAACCAACTCGATGCTTGTTTTTGTTGTTGTGTGAAACTCATAAAATTAAATTTAAAATTGCTAAAATATTAGAATGTTTTAATTTAATTTCAACTAAAAATTATAAAATTATCCTATATTCGAGGTTTTTTGCCACAAGAAAATAAATTTATACATAAAAAATTACTTATTGATTTTGATGGTGCTGCTTGTGTTGGTTGTTTTTTTTGTTGCTCTGGAACAACAGATTTCTTCGCCATATCAATTGATTTTGATGGTGCTGCTTGTGTTGGTTGTTTTTTTTGTTGCTCTGGAACAACAAATTCATTCGCCATATCAAGCAATTCTTCCATTGTTGAAAATTGATCAAAAAACTCTTGCACTTTTTGCTCTTGACCATTTATTTTATTTTTGTTGTAAGATATTCTGATGTTTATTGTTGTAGTTATACCATCGATTTCTTCACTTATGGCAATATTTTGTCCAGGATTATTAAATTGAGTAAATTCTTGGAGTTTATGATGTAAAAATTCTTGAATTTTACTAATTTCTGTAGTGTTCGGTTTATAATCGGTATTGGTATAGGTTTTTTCAATTCTTGCAAATGCAACAATTTCTTCTGGTGGAACATTATCTGTTTTTGTATATTCGGCATAAACAGACTTCCATTTAGAGGGTTTTAATCCTCTATTGTTATGCCATCGAAAATTTAAAATTGTAATTGCATCTTCTTTGTAAGTGCTATCAGAACTATTTCTATCAAGATGAGAAGCATCGCACACTTTTGATGCTCCACTTACTTCAATAGCTACCCATTCTGTTTTGGGATTATTATCAACTGGAGCAAAGTAAATACTTTTTCTTCTTCTTTCGAGCAAAGAATCATCAAGTTTTACCTTTTCTGGATATTGTTCTTTTAATTTTTCTGGTGAAAGTAAGCCTTGATCTAATATATTTGATATAGAGGTTTCGCACCGAATAGAGCTAATTCTATGACCAGATATAAAATGATAAACAAGGGTAGGTTTATTTTGTTGTTTTTCAATGTAATCTTTTATTATTTTTAATTCTTCATCATAATCAACTTTAAATTCTATAGTTAATGAGTCTATTTCTATCTCATATAAATCTTGAATTGTTTCAAGAAGTTTTGAAATTTTATTTTCTTTTTCTGTTGTATCTGATTGTGAATTATTAATATCTTTTAAATTTTGACAAATATTTCTTATTTTTTCAATATCTTTTTCTTGCTCTTCTTTGATTCTATTTTTTTCATAATCAGAATAGTCTTTCATTCTATTTTTTTCATAATCAGAATATTCTTGCATTCTATTTGTTTCATAATCAGAATATTCTTTGATTATATTTTTTTCATAATAACATGTTTTCATTTGTGAAATAGGTAGTTTAAGTTAAAAAATAATTTATTGTTTCCATTCTATTTTTTTTTTTGTTGTTGTCAAGTGTTTTTTTATTTTTATTATAATTTATTAGAAAAAGTGTTGCATTTATTTAAATATGTTTTGATTTGTTACAATTTTGTTGTGCTGTAAAAATTGTTGTTTAAATTTATAATTCCTTCTTTTACTGTTTTCTTAATTTTATTTTTATAAATTATGGCTACTACTCAAAATTTGTTAAAATTTATTTTTTGGCTAGCAGTTGGTGCAATTGGTGCCTCTGCTTTTGCTTTTATTGCTTTGCATCGGGGCGAAACAATCTCTTCGCTGTGGTTTTTGCTGGCTTGTTTTGGTTGCCAACTGATTGCTTATCGTTTTTATTCGGCTTTTCTTGCCACTAAAGTTTTGTGTTTAAACAATCAAAATCAAACTCCCGCCCATAAACTTGCCGACGGAAACAACTTTGTGCCAACCAATCGCTGGATAGTTTTTGGCCATCATTTTGCTGCCATTGCCGGCCCTGGCCCGTTGATTGGCCCAACTTTGGCCGCTCAGTTTGGTTATTTGCCAAGCACCATCTGGATCATTGTTGGCTCGATTTTGGCGGGAGCTGTGCAAGATATGATAATTCTCTTTGCCTCGGTTCGTAGAAATGCCAAATCTTTGGGCAAAATGATTGAAGAAGAAATTAGCAAAACCGCTGGTATTGTGGCATTGTTTGGCACTTTGGCGATTATCTTGATTTTAATTTCTGTGCTGGGTCTAATTGTGGTAAAAGCTTTGGCTCATAGCCCTTGGGGTGCTTTTACTGTGCTGATGACTATTCCAATTGCTATGTTGGTGGGCATTTATCTTTATTATATTCGGCCAACTGGGGTTTTAGAAGCAAGTTTAGTCGGTTTTGCCTTGTTTTTATTGGCGGTTTATGGTGGAAAATTAGTTCATTATCACCCAGTTTTGTCGGTTTTGTTTAATCAAGATGCCAAAATTTTGGCTTTGGCGATAATTATTTATGGTTTTTTGGCGGCGGTTTTGCCTGTGTGGCTGTTGCTTACCCCTCGCGACTACCTTTCTTCTTTCTTAAAAATCGGCACCATTGCTTTGCTTGCTATTGCTTTGTTTGTCTTTCAACCGCAAGTGCAAATGCCCGCCCTTACGAGTTTTATCGATGGCAACGGCCCAATTTTTAGTGGCAAAATATTTCCATTTTTATTTATCATTGTTGGTTGTGGGGCGATTTCAGGCTTTCATAGCTTGGTTGCTTCGGGCACTACTCCTAAAATTATTAACCAAGAAAGCGATATTCGTCTCGTGGGCTACGGCAGTATGTTGCTTGAAGGTTGTGTGGCAATTATGGCACTAATTGCCGCTTGCATTTTAGACCCTGCCATTTATTTTGCCATCAACACTCCGCTACCTGTTTTAGGTGCCGATCCGCAAAGCACCATCAATGCTTGGGGCTTTTCTTTGCAACATCAGCAAATGCTTGATTTAGCCACTCAAATGGGCGAAAATAATTTGTATGGTCGAACTGGCGGAGCCCCTTCTTTGGCGGTGGGTATGGCAACTATTTTTTCTAAGGCTTTTGGTAGTAAAATGCTATCTTTGTGGTATCATTTTGCCATTATGTTTGAAGCGATTTTTATTTTAACCACTCTTGATGCTGGCACAAGGGTGGCACGCTTTATGCTCGAAGATTTATTTAGGTTAAAATATAAAAAAATGCTAGAATCAAAATTTTCAGCGATTGTGTCAAGTGCTTTGGTGGTGCTTGGCTGGGGCTATTTTTTATATGTTGGAGTGCTTGATCCTGCTGGTGGGGTGAACATTTTATGGCCGTTGTTTGGTATGTCAAATCAAATGCTGGCAGGCATTGCTTTGTGTTTAGCGACGGTTATTTTATATCAAAAAAAACCAAAAAAATATTGTCTCATCACTTTTCTACCTTTGCTGTTTGTAACCTTTAACACTAGCTATGCGGTGTTGCAAAAGGTTTTTTCTGCTGATCCCAAAATTGGTTTTATTGCTTCTGGCAAAAACACTTGGCAACAAGCGTTGAATCAGGCTAGTTTGCACCCAGAAAAACTCGCCACCGCCAAACAAATTTTGTTTAATCAATATTTAGTATCAACAATCGCCTTGCTATTTTTGTTAATTTTGTGGGTAATTATTATCGAATCTGCTAAAAAAATTTTAAAATCACGATAATCTGCTAAAAAAACATCTTGATATTAAAAGGGGAATTTTGCACTACACTCGATCTAATACCAATTCCACTAATTAAAATCACAATCCCGTGAAAGGGAAATTTAGATCGAAGTGTGGTGCAAAATTTCCCTTTTTTAGAATGGGTGGCACGAAGTGCCGAGGTAGTGTCAGCAAACCAGAACTCGGATCTCATCACTCTCCCCCAAAATAAATTTCTTGGGCGAGGGTGATGAGAAAGAAAGAAGAATTTATATCGAAGTGAAGGAAGGTAAATTTGTGTGAGAGGCAAGAAAATAGAATATATCTTGCCTCTTTTTAGAATTAGCGGTTTTTAGTTTTTTCTATCGCCAAATAGTTGCAAGAGGTGAACAAATAGATTAATGAAATCCATATACAAGCTTAATGCACCCCAAAGAGCGATCTTATTTACTTGTTCGGCATCGGAGTGAGCGAATTGAAAATAATTTTCTTTGATTTTTTGAGTATCATAAGCAATTAAACCAATGAAAACAAACACTGCTATAATTGAAATCATTAATTGTAAACCGTTGCTTTTTAAGAAAATATTTACTAAAGAGGCAATGAAAATACCAATGACACCCATCATTAAAAAAGAACCAAAACTGGTGAGATCTTTTTTGGTTGTGTAGCCATATAAACTCATCAAACCAAAAGTAGAAGAAGTTATAAAAAATATTCTAACAATGCTTTGAGCGGTATAAATGAGAAATATCGAAGAAAGAGAAATGCCAATTGCACCAGCATAAACATAAAGAAAAGTTCTAATTTGTGAGCTGGTTAAAGAATTAAATTTAAAGCTTACAAACAATACCAAAGCCAATGGGGCAAAAATTGCTAGCCACTTTAAAGGAGTGCCAAAAATTGCTTGCATTAAAGCAGGAGATTGCGATAAGAAAAAAGAAACCAAGCCAGAAACGATTAGTGCGATAGACATATGTTTATAAACAGTTGCCATATAATCGCGTAGGGCAGAATCATAAGTTGAACTAGAAGCAGAACTTATAAAGGAAGGATTATTTTGTTGAAACATAAAATAAAAAATTTTATAGTTAATTAATTGTTTTCTAAATTGAGTTTTAGCTATAAAACAACATTTTGTAAGAAACAAACCTTCATAATAATAATAGCAAATAAAAACAATTGCAACAATATTTTTAAAAAAATATTGATTGACTTAATAAAGTTATCATAATATTATAATTCAATCTTAAAAATGGCAACTTTTATTAATTAAAATCATATTTATATATGCCTTCGTTTTTGTTTTATCCGTATTTTCGTATTTTTCTTATTTATGGTTCAGCAGCTCTTTCTTTGGTTTTAATGATGTTAATGCTAAATATCATCACCATACCAGAAATAATCACTATTTTAAAGCTTAATCCTAAAAGTTCAGAAGCTCAGGTTATCACTCAAGTTTTGGGTAGAATGCAAGAAGTAACTAATAACATTATGGAAATTATTGCTAAATTATTTTCAAAGCTTTTAAATAGTTTTGGTATGGGCGATATTGATATTTCTAAAATCAAAATTCAACCTGGTAGCAATGCCATTTCTGTTAATCCTGCCGAGTCTGTTGGTGCAGGTGGCGATTTGCCAACAAATCCAAGTGCTTTATAAAATTTACAACCATAATTCTTAACTAGTGATTGCCTTTTTTAATTTATTTCGTCTAATTTTATTATTTCTTGTTGCTTTAGTTTTTTATCCTTTTTGCAAAGAAAAAGCTATTTATTGGTTTTTTTATCGAGCTGGCCCTTCTTTTATTAAGCTGGGGCAGGTTTTGTCGGTGAGGGCAGATTTAATTGGGCAAAAATTGGCAAATAAGTTAGCTAAATTTCAAGATCAAACCAAGCCTTCTTGCGGTAAATTAATTAAAAAAATTTTACATAAACATTTTCAAAATATTGATGATATTTTTGCCGAATTTAATTATCAGCCAATAGCCTCTGCTTCTATCGCTCAAGTGCATAAGGCGAAATTAAAAAATGGTTCTTTGGTGGCGGTAAAAATTTTACATCCCAATATCAATAAAGTTTTTTATCGTGATATCAAAACAATTGATTTTTTGGCTAAAATTGTTAATTTTTTCAGTGATTTTTATGCAAAAACTCTTTGCGATATCTTTAATTTGCTAAACGAAGTTGCCAAATTTGAATTAAATCTCTTGCAAGAGGCCTCAAATGCTTCGCAATTAAAAGAAAATCTAGCTAATCTTTCTGGTTTTTATGTGCCGAAAATTTTTTGGCAATATTGTTCTTGCGAAATTATGGTCAGCGAATGGCTTGATGCCATTGCTTTTTCCGATAAAATTGCCCTTGCTAATAGTGATATCGATAAAACCAAGGTGGCAAAAAATTTGGTGCTAAGTTATTTTCATCAGGTTTACGAAGATGGTTTTTTTCATGCCGATATGCATCCTGGTAACTTATTTTTGCTTAAAAATGGTGATATTGCGGTGGTTGATTTTGGCATTATGGGCAAAATAGATAAGCAAACTAGGTTAATTATTGCTAAAATATTGATTGCTTTTTTACATAAAAATTACTTACAAGTTGCTAAACTTCATATAGAAGGTGGTTTGGTGCCAAAAAACACTAATTTACAAGATTTATCTTTGGCATGTAGGCAAATTGGTGAAATGATAGTCGATGTTGATGTTAAATCAATTTCTTTGGCTAAACTGCTTTCTGCTTTAATTGTTATGACCAAAAACTACCAAATGTCTGCCAAGCCAGAATTATTGCTGTTGCAAAAAACTTTGCTGTTGGTTGAAGGAGTGGGAGTTGCTTTAAACCCTAATCTCAATATTTGGAGTTTGGCTCGACCATGGGTAAAAAATTGGGCGAAAGTCAACATTGGTTTTGATGCCAAAATATGCAATGCAGTGCTTGATGTTTTTCGTTTTTTAAAAAATAAAATTCAGCAATAAAATTTTGGTATTAAAACTATTTTGGTTTCAATCTCTTTAAAAACTGTTCTTGTTTATAGTAATCTGTTCTCTTGAGAAGATTTTTGTTAATCTCAAAATTTTTTAAAGATCTCAACTTTTATTTTCAAATCTCTAAAAATATTTGTTGCCTTTTAAGGGTGTTGCTTGTAAAATAAATAAGAGACTGCTGTATTTATTTAAAAATAATTGTTAGCAGCTGCTTTTACATCACATAAAATCAACTAAATTTTAAAATAACATGACCAGCCTAGATCGTAAAAAAGCCCTCGAAGTGGCTTTATCACAAATAGATAAGCAATTTGGTAAGGGTTCTGCCATGAAATATGGTGATCGCCCCTCACTTGATATTGAAGTTATTCCCACTGGTTCTTTGAGCCTTGATTTGGCCTTGGGAGTTGGTGGTTATCCTAGAGGAAGAATTATCGAAATTTATGGCCCAGAAAGCTCTGGCAAAACAACTCTCACTTTGCATGCCATTGCCGAATCTCAAAAAATGGGCTTAACTTGTGCTTTTATTGATGCCGAACATGCTTTTGACCCTACTTATGCAAAAAATCTCAAAATAAACCTCGACGATCTCATTATTTCTCAGCCCGATAACGGCGAAGCGGCCCTTGAAATCACCGACACATTGGTTAGATCAGGTGCTATCGATTTAATTATTATCGATTCTGTGGCCGCTCTTGTTCCGCAAGTTGAGCTTGAAGGCGGTATGGCAGATAATCAAATGGGCTTGCAAGCTCGTTTGATGAGCAAGGCTCTACGAAAGCTTACTTCCACTGTGTCTAAAAGCAATTCTACGGTTATTTTTATTAACCAAATTCGTATGAAAATCGGGGTAATGTTTGGCAACCCCGAAACCACTACAGGCGGTAATGCTTTAAAATTTTATGCTTCGGTAAGGCTCGATATTCGCAGAGGAAATGCCATCAAAGAACAAGAAGAAATTTTGGGCAATGAAACCAAAGTAAAAGTAGTCAAAAACAAAGTCGCCCCTCCTTTTAAAACCGCAGAGTTCGAAATTATTTATGGCGAAGGTATTTCAAGAATGAGCGAAATTATCGATATCGCTACCAAGCTTGAAATTATCGAAAAATCTGGTTCTTGGTATGCTTTTAAAGGCACCAAAATCGGGCAGGGTAAAGAAAATGTTAAAAACTATCTCAAAGAAAATCCGCAAGTTTCTCTTGAAATTGAAGAATTAGTGAGGGCGAAAAATTCTTTACCATCGCTAAAAAAATCAGAAGATGGCAAAGAAAAAAAATCTAAAACCGCCACTTCTTAAAAAATAATCATAATCTACAAGGGGCAAAAACCCCTTGTTTTTTTATTTAATTTTACAAGATGACAAAAGAATTAAAGTTAACAATAACAATAGATAATCGCCAAGATATCGAGTTATTTGAGTTTGCTAATGCAATTTCTGCTTTAAATAATCAGTATTATAGTTTTTTAAATGCAAAAAATAACAAAAAAAATAGGCAAGATCAAAAACTTTTAATTAAAAAAATATCTCATGGCAGTGTAATAATCGATTTAATCGAAAAAGCTACTCCACTATTGCCAACAATATATCCAACGATTTTTGAATTTACAAATTATGTCTGCACAACCATAGATTATTTGATAGAAGAAAAAAAAGACAAACCCTATAAATACACGATTTTTGACTTCAAAAATTTTAAGAGTCTACTCGAATTAACAGCAAATTGTTCTGGCAATAAAATCAATTTTAACATTAATTTTGGTAAGCAAATTATCAATAAAACTTACGATCATAAAGATGCTTCTACTGCTCAAAACCGCATAGATCGAGAAATTAAAAATCTACAAGAGGTTGGTGATGGCTGTATCAAAGAAAATGTAGAACTAAATCTTTATCAGGCAAGAAATAGTAATTTTTCTAATTCTAATGTAGGAAATTTGGGTGTTATAAAAGAAATATCAAGCAAACCAAAAGTGTTGTCTTTTGCTAATGATAAAGTAAAATATGCCATTACCAAACAAGAAGATAATCCTTTTAATTTTACTTATAATGTAGATATTGAAGTTATTTTAAAAGATGAAACCTATGGTTATTTAGACGACAAAAACATCAAAGAATATCATATTTTAAAGTATCATGGCCCTATAAATAAAGAAGATTTATTTGATAAAAATATTTAAAAAACAATGTCAAAAAAATTACACATCAAAACTTACGGTTGTCAAATGAATGTCTACGATTCTGATCGTATGCAAGATCTAATGCTAGCTTGCGGCTATCAACTCACCGACACTCCAGATGGAGCCGATATGGTTATCATCAACACTTGTCATATACGTGAAAAGGCTTCTGAAAAGCTGTTTTCTGATCTTGGCAGGCTTCGTCCTTTCAAACAACAAAAACAACAGCAAGGCTCCGAAATGATTGTGGCGGTTGCTGGTTGTGTGGCACAAGCTGAAGGCGAAGAAATTTTTAAAAGATCATCGGTGGTTGATATTGTAGTGGGGCCTGAAAGCTACCAAACTCTGCCCGATTTGGTTGGCAAAGTGCAAAGAGAGAAAAAAAAGCAACTAAACCTAAATTTTGCACCAAATCAAAAATTCGATTCCCTCGCTTTACTGTCGCAAAAAACTGGGCAAATTAGTGCTTTTATTAGTGTGCAAGAAGGTTGTGACAAATTTTGCACTTTTTGTGTAGTGCCTTACACAAGAGGGGCAGAATATTCTCGCTCGGTAAACCAAGTGCTCGATGAGGTAAAAAAGCTGGTTGATGGCGGTAGCCAAGAAGTTTATTTATTAGGTCAAAATGTTAATGCCTATCACGGCTTAAACCCTGATGGCACCTCTTGTTCTTTGGCTTCTTTGATACATCAAATATCTGAAATAAACGGGGTTCAGCGAATTCGCTATACCACTTCGCACCCCAAAGATATGGCGGACGACCTTATAAATGCACACGGCAACATTGCCAAACTAATGCCGTTTTTGCATTTGCCAGTGCAGTCGGGCTCAAATGAATTGTTAAAAATGATGAATCGCAAACACACTCGGCAAGATTATTTTAAAATTATTGAAAAACTCAAAAAAGCTTGCCCAACCATCGGGCTTTCTTCTGATTTTATTGTGGGGTTTCCGGGCGAAACAGAAGAAGATTTTTTACAAACAATTGATTTGGTGAAACAAGTTAAATTTACTCAATGTTATTCGTTTAAATATTCAAAACGGCCAGGCACTCCAGCTTGCGATTTGCAAAATCAAGTGCCCGAAGAGCTAAAAGAAGAAAGACTTAAAATTTTACAAACCTTGCTAAACGAGCAACAACTCGAATTTAACCAGCAATTTCAAGATAAAACTGTGAATGTTTTGTTTGAAAAAACCTCTCCCAAATCGCAAAAGCAACAGCCTAACACCCAAATTTGGGGCAAAAGCGAGTGGCTTCAATCGGTGGTAGTTGAGCTAGAAAACCAGCAACAGCCCGAGAGTTATTTTAACAAAATCTTGCCTGTAAAAATAGTTAAAGCACGGCCAAGTAGCCTCATTGGCAAACTTTTGTAGTTTCTTGTGAATTTATTATGTTATGGTAAAAAAACTCTACATCACAGGGGCGGGTGCTAGCAAAGATTTAAACAGCAAAAACCTGCTGGGAAGCGAACTTTTAGACCAAATAAAAAACCACCGAGTTTATATTTATTACTGGCTAATCGCCATGGTGGTTGCTCGGGTGGCTAAAAATTTATTTCCAGATGAATCTTTTATTTTACGAGCTGCAGATGTAGCCGATATCATAGCAAGTTTTTTAAAAGAAAATAAAAAAAACACTTCTTTTGCTAGTTCTTTGGAAGCACCAACATCAATTAAGGCATTTATAAATAAATTATCAAAAGAAGGATTTATTCGTATTAATGATGTTAATAAAAGATCTTCGATATCGCAAAAAAGCATAGAATATTTATTAGATGAAGGCATAATTTTTAAACAAAAATTTACAAATCTTGAAGATCAAAAATATTTTCAAACAGCAATTTATCATATTACAAATTTTTATATAAATCAGTTTTATAAATACGAAAATTATAAAGGTAAAGGAATGATTCAGCCAGATGAATTTAAATCAGCTTTAGATTTTATTTTAAACTATATTTTTGAAGACGATTGCAAATCCACAGTAAAAAATTTAAAAAAACAAGTTATTTGTGGCATTGCTTTGTCTTTTATTGTGCAAGATTTTAACAGTGATAGCAATTCTATTGATAATATTATTAATTTTTTGGAATCTTTGAGTTTTTATAATGATGATTATGCAAAAAAATATCGCTTGCCAAAAATAGAAGAAATCAAAAATTTTGCAGTTTTATTAGTGCAAGATTTAATTGGAGTAGCTGCTGGTCATTGTTATGGTGCAGGGAGTAAAGATTATAGAGAGCATCTGTATACCAGTTTTTTTTCGAAAAAGTTGGAAGAACTAAAATTTATAGACGAAAATATTGAGTTTATAAATTTTAATTATGATCCATCTTTATTTAGATATTTCTATCAAAAACTAAATGGAGATATAGGATCACAAGATAGAAAACAAGCTTTAGAAAAACTAAAAGAAAAGATAGAACAATCCCATATTTATGGAAAGATCAGCGTCACTTATCTTACCAATAAAGATAGTTGTAGTTATTTACCTTTTTTTGCTAATTATTTTTCTTTTATTTTTGATAAAGAAAAACCAAAAATAAGACAAGAAGAAATCTCCCTAATTCGCACGGAGCCATCACCAGATGAAATAACAGCTAAAGATGAAATAACAGCTAATTTTGCAAAAATAAAAAATAGTGATGAAATTTATATTTTAGGGTTTGGTTTTGATGAATATAATCTGCAAAATATCGGCATTTCGGCTAGCGATGCAGAGAATTTAAAAAAAGTAGAAAACAAAACAGTTTATGCCACCAATTATGGCGATTTACCACGAATTCGGCTGGCATTAGAAAGAATTTTTGCAGTAAAACTCTATAAAGAAAGCGAATCGCAAAAAGATGGTGAAAAATATAGTTTTTGGCGGTCAAGAGACGACAAAACCAACGAAAGAAACAACAATGTTTTTGTTTCTACAAAGCCAGTTTATCGAGCTTTAAGCGAAGATTTTTTATCATAACTAATACCATTTCCACTAATTAAAACCACACTTCGATCTAATCGCCCTCCCCCAAGAAATTTATTTTACGGGAGGGCAAAAGTTTGCATCGCAAACTTTGGGAGGGGG
>CANNFC010000004.1:0-32105 GCA_947503755.1 Rickettsiales bacterium
GGTGAAAAACCTTTGTTTTTATAGAATAAATGTGTTTTTTTTGCTTGCAAATAAAAATTAGGATCAATAAAATTATTTTATCAAATTATAAAAATATTTATTTCTGTTGTTTTTTATGTAAAAATTTGAATGTTTTTACATAAAAAATTAGCAAAAAACTGTCGTTAATTGTTTTTATCAAAATTTTATGTCTAATACACCAAATAATTTCACTTTTGATGTCGAAGTGGGTAAAATTCTAAATCTAATGATAAACTCTCTCTATGCCAATAAAGATGTGGCTTTAAGAGAGTTGATTTCTAATGCTTCCGATGCTTGCGATAAACTTCGATATATGGCAACACAACAGCCAAATTTGATTAGCGAAGAACTAAAAATTAACATCACTATCAACAAAGCTCAAAACTTGCTTATCATTTCTGATAACGGCATCGGTATGAATAGGCAAGATCTCATCGAAAATTTAGGCACCATCGCTCGTTCTGGCACCGAAAATTTTTTACAAAACCTCGCTAAAAGTGCCAACCCCGACGAAAAAGCGCAACTAATTGGGCAGTTTGGTGTGGGTTTTTATGCTAGTTTTATGATTGCCAATAAAGTTGAGGTTTTATCAAGAAAAGTCCTAGAGCCAGAGCTTTGTTTATGGACATCTAAAGGCGATAATTCGTTTAGTGTAGATTTAGTCGATAACAATTTATTTGATAACAAATCTGGCACAAAAATTATTTTATATCTCAAAGAAGAAGCCAAAGAATTTCTAGATCGCTTTCACATAAAACACATTGTGCAAACTTATTCTGATCATATCAATTTTCCTATTTTCTTTATTCCAGAAAATCTTAACGATGGGGCAGCGGTTGAAAATCTTAACTCGGCTTCTGCAATATGGAAAAAACCAAGCAAAGAAATTAGTCAAGAACAATATCAAAATTTTTACAAACACATCGCCCACCTGCCTGGTGAGCCTTTTTTAACTTTACACAACACTATCGAAGGCACACTAAGCTACACTAACTTGCTGTTTATTCCTAGCACTAAACCTTTTGATTTGTTTCATCCAGATCGCAAAACCTCTATCAAACTTTATGTTAAAAAGGTTTTTATTAGCGAAGATCTCAATTTAGTGCCTGCTTACTTGCGATTTCTTAAAGGCTTGGTCGATTCCGACGACCTACCACTCAACATTAGCCGTGAAACTTTGCAACACAACTCTGTGCTTGATAAAATTAAAAAATCGCTAATTAATAAGGTTTTAAACGAACTCAAAAAAGTTGCCACCAACACACCAGAAAAATATCAAGAATTTTGGCAAAATTTTGGGGCGGTTTTAAAAGAAGGTTTGTGTGAACCTTCTGAATTTCGTGAAAAAATCTTAGAAGCTTGTTTGTTTTTCACCTCAAAATCACCAAATTTACCAGTTTCTTTGGCAAAATACCTAGAAAGAATGCCCGAAACCCAAAAACAAATTTTCTTTTTGACAGGCGAAAATATCAGTAAAATACAGTCATCGCCACAGCTAGAAATTTTTCAAAAAAAAGATATCGAAGTTTTGTTTCTCAATGATGCGGTAGACGAGTTTTGGGTAACTGTTGCCACCACTTATCAAGAGAAAGAATTTCAATCAATCAACCGTGCCGATATCAATTTTGACGAAATAAAAGAAACCGAAAAAACCGAAGAAAATCAAGAAAAACCCCAACCTCTTGAAGAAAATCACCAAGAATTGCTAGCTTTTTTTAAAGAATGTTTGCAAGATAAAGTAAAAGATGTGAGAATTTCTAAAAAACTCACCAATTCTCCTGTTTGTTTGGCTGTTGATGCCTATGGTATGGATATTAGACTCGAAAGATTTTTACTCGAACAAAAACAACTAAATTCTGCTTCGGCAAAAATTTTAGAAATTAATTCAAACAACAAAATTATTCAAAAAATTGCTAGCAATTTTAAGCAAAATCAAGAAGAATCAGCAAACACTGTTAAAACCTTGTTTGATCTAGCTTGTGTGGTTGAAGATGAGCCATTGAAAGATGCTTTTGATTTTTCGCAACGTATTCAAAGTTTATTAGCTTAAAATTATGTCAACAACACATTTTTCTTCTTTAGTTGCAAAATTTAATATTTGGCTTGATGAGGCAAAGCAAAACCAACAAATCACAGAGCCAACCGCAATGTGCTTGGCAACTGTTTCGGCAAATATGCAACCTTCGGCACGAATGGTGTTGTTAAAACAAGTAAACGAGCAAGGTTTTTATTTTTTTACCAATCAAAACAGTCAAAAAGGTTGCGAGTTGCACCAAAACAAGCAAGTTTCTTTGTGTTTTTATTGGGGGCCAATTAAAAAACAAATAAGAATTTCTGGTGCCATTAAGCAAGCCACTAGTCAAGAATCCGATGCCTATTTCGCTTCTCGACCATATCAAAGCCAAATTGGGGCTTGGGCATCGCAACAGTCGCGACCTATGCAAAATTGGCAAGAGTTTGAAGAAAGAATGCGATATTTTTCACAAAAATTTAGCCAAGGCTCAGTTCCAAGACCAGATTTTTGGTGCGGTTTTATTGTGGTTCCAACTCAAATAGAATTTTGGCAAGAGCAAGATTTTCGCTTACATCATCGTTTTTTATACACTAAGCAAACAAACGATTCTTGGCAAGAACAGCAACTTTATCCATAATACCATTTTCACTAATTAAAACAACATTATGATTTTTCACATTCTAACTTTATCTTTTTGGTTAAAAACTTCAAAAAGCCTATGTCTGTATAGGTATACAGACAATCGTTTTTTAAAGTTTTTATCTCAAAAATATTTCGTTATAATGTGGTTTTAATTAATAGAAATGGTATATATGAATTTTTATGCACTTTGTCATCAATATTTAAGCAATCTTGTCGAGCAAATAGAAACCGCCGATAAGCATTGTTTGCTTGAGGTTGATTATGCCGATGGAGTTCTTAACATCATTATTTCTAGCACCAAACAAACTTTTGTCATTAATCGCAATGCAGGTAATGAAAAAATTTGGTATTCTTCACCAATTAGTGGCCCCGATTATTTTTCTTTTGATCTCAATAAAAATGATTGGCTAAACCAACAAAATATTAATTTAACCGATAAAATTTTTTCCGAACTTAACATTTAACTATGAAAAATATTCTTTTAATTCCTGGCGATGGCATTGGTTCTGAGGTGGTTAATCAAGCCAAAAAAGTGCTTGATTTTTTTACTAAACATACCGAAATTAAATTTAATACCGAACAAGCTTTGTTGGGTGGTATTGCTTATGATCAAACTGGCACTCCTTTTCCGTCTCAAACACTTGAGCTTGCCAAGCAATCAGATGCCATTTTGCTTGGTGCTGTTGGTGGCTTAAAATGGGAAAGTTTGCCATATGCAGTGAGACCAGAAAGAGGCTTGCTTGGCATCAGAAAAGAACTTAATTTATTTGCCAACCTCCGACCTGCAAAAGTTTTTGATGCTTTAATTGATAGCTCGACCCTAAAAAGAGAAGTCGTGGCAGGTCTTGATATTATGATTGTACGTGAACTTACAGGCGATCTTTATTTTGGCGAACCAAGAGGTGTAAAAACCTTACCAGACGGCTCAAAACAAGGTGTCAACACCATGACTTACAACTCTAAAGAAGTTGCAAGAATTGCTAAAGTTGCCTTTGAATTGGCTCTAATACGTAACAAAAAACTTTGCTCGGTTGATAAAGCTAATGTGCTTGAAACCACCGAAATGTGGCGAGAAGTGGTAACTGAAATTGGGCAAACTCAATATCCTGCAGTTGCTTTGTCGCATATGTATGTTGACAATGCTTCTATGCAACTAGTTCGAAACCCAAAACAATTCGATGTGATGCTTACAGGCAATATTTTTGGCGACATTTTATCTGATACCGCCTCAATGCTTACAGGTTCTCTTGGTATGTTGCCTTCCGCTTCACTTGGCGAAAAGCAAGCCAACGGCAAACAATATGCACTTTATGAGCCAATACACGGCTCGGCCCCAGATATTGCTGGCAAAAACATCGCCAACCCTCTTGCCACTATTCTAAGTTTAGCGATGATGTTTAGATATTCTTTTAACTATCAAACCCAAGCAGATGCCTTAGAATTGGCAATTAGTAATGTTTTAAATAACAATTTATTCACAGCCGATATTGCCAAATCAAAAGACACGGCCATTTCGTGCACTCAAATGGGTAATGAAGTTATTAAAGAATTGGCAAAAGTTTTAAAATAAACTTCTATGTTAGCAAAATTTAAAAGCAATGCAGTATTTTTTATATTCTTCTTTGTTGTTTTTAATGCTTTTGCTAACAATCGGCCCACAACTTTCGACGATCGTTTTGCTTGTGAAAAAAGCCAAGGTGTGTGGCGAGAATTTGGCAATGGTTGTGTTGATAATTGTATCAAAAAAATCGATCCTTACAACATAGTTTGCACTTCTGCTTTAACTTATGGTTGTGAGTGCGGTAAAAATCGCTGTTGGAATGCTGAAAAATGTGTTGCTTTGCAAGATTATCAAGTGAAATATCAAAAACAACAAGAGCAAGAAAATTTAGAAAGCAACAAAGATAGGCTGGCAAGGCAACAAGAAGCCCAAAAATTTCGCCGAGATTATGTTGCAAAGCTCATCAAGGGTGAAAAAATCGCAACAAGCGAGGTAAAAAGTGAAGAAAAAAAAGAAGAAGATCCTAACTCATTTACAGGTAGCAATAAACAATTAATTTACGATAGTTTTGAAGATAAAAAAACCGCCAAAAAGAAAGATCTAGAAAAAAAGTTAGTTGAAATTAACGAAGAAAAAAATAATATTCCGCCGATAATAATAACAAACAATCCAGAAACCAAAGTTAACCCCGAAAAAAATACTACAATCAACAATAATCCACCGCCAGCAATTGAAACCAAAAAACCCGATTCTACATCTGGTTTTCTTGATTCTCTTGGCAATAAATTTAATAACTTCTTATCTTCGCCAACCAATAATAACAACGAAATACCCCCAGTTTATGTTGCTCCACAAAACGGGGCCGATTTACAAAATGGCGATAAGATTATTGATAATTTAAACAAACAAAACACACCAGATTTGCCAATCGTTCCCCTTGATTAGTAGGCTTACGATCTGAATTCCCCTTCTAAAAAAGGGGAATTTTGCCCCAAGTTCTGCTAGACGACACTACCCCGCCTTCGCTTCGCAAGGCACTATTTTTTTGTGCAGTGAATTCAGATCGAAGTATTGCATTTTTTGCTTGATTTTTAGGCAAAAAAAATCATAATTTGGTTATTATTAAAACTTCAGCTATTAATTATGATAAATTCTTCTGATTTATTTTGTGAATCACAACCAACTAACAATAAAAAAGTTATTATTCTTGGTTCTGGTCCAAACCGCATTGGGCAAGGCATTGAGTTTGACTACACCTGTGTTCATGCCGCTTTCGCCTATAAAGAACAGGGCATAGAAGCGATTATGATTAATTGCAATCCAGAAACAGTTTCAACCGACTACGACACCTCGAGCCGTCTATATTTTGAGCCGCTTACCGCCGAAGATGTGTTGGAAATTATCAAAAAAGAGGCAAGTAAAGGCGAGTTGCTTGGTGTTAATGTGCAGTTCGGCGGGCAAACTCCTTTGAGTTTGGCAAAATTTTTACAAGATAATGAAGTGCCAATTATCGGCACTTCTCCCGATATGATCGATTTAGCAGAAGACAGAAATCGTTTTAAATTTTTGTTGCAAGAATTAAATTTATTACAACCAAAAAATTGCATTGTTTATTCTCAAGCAGAGGTTTTAGAGCAAATAAAACAAATTGGTTTTCCAATTGTAGTGAGGCCTTCTTATGTTTTGGGGGGCAAGGGTATGGCGATTATCGACAACCAAGATTCTTTAGAACAATATCTCAAAGATTGTCAAGATGTTTTTGCCACAGGCCCGCTATTACTTGATCAGTTTTTAAGTAATGCCATCGAAATTGATGTCGATGCTTTATCTGATGGAACAGAAGTTTTTGTAGCGGGCATTATGCAACATATCGAAGAAGCGGGCATTCATTCTGGCGATTCTGCTTGCTCTTTGCCTCCCTATTCTCTTTCAAGTGAAAATATTGCTAAAATCAAGCAAGCAACCACAAAATTAGCTCTTGCTTTGCAAGTGAAGGGCTTGATGAATGTGCAATTTGCCATTAAAGACGACAATATTTATGTGCTCGAAGTAAATCCAAGAGCATCTCGCACTGTGCCTTTTGTGGCAAAAGCAACTGGTATCGCCATTGCTAAAATCGCTTCTTTGTTGATGATTGGCAAAAAACTTGCCGATTTTCATTTGCAAGAGCCAAAATTTAAGTATTTTGCGGTAAAAGAAGTGGTTTTGCCTTTTGCTCGTTTTAACGACACCGACACTTTGCTTGGCCCAGAAATGAAATCTACTGGCGAAGTGATGGGCATCGACAAAACTTTTGCTTTGGCTTTTGCGAAAGCTCAGGTTGCCGCCGGAGTGAAGTTGCCAACAAGTGGCTTGGCTTTTTTATCGGTAAAAAATGCCGATAAACCTCTTTTGGTAAATATCGCTAAGCAACTAATTGGTGTTGGTTTTAATTTGGTAGCAACCAAAGGCACCGCCAAATTTTTAGCAGAACATAACATTGCAGTAACTATTGTCAATAAAATCACCGAAGATAAACCGCATGTGGTTGATATGATAGATAAAAAAGAAATCGACCTCATCATCAATACCACCGAAGGTATGCAATCTACCAAAGATAGTTTTTCTATACGTAGAACCGCCCTCATTCGCGGCATCACCTACAGCACCACCATTACTGGGGCGAAGGCTTTGGTTGAGGCAATTGATGCCTACAAACAAAATGGTTGCAAATTTAGTGTTTATGCTTTACAAGATCAAAATCTATATCTATGAAAATATTAATTGCCACCAATAATTATGGCAAATTTAGCGAAATATCTGATTTACTAAACTCTATTAATGTTTTTTGTTTATCGCCTTTTGAACTTAATTTAATTGAACCAGAAGAAACTGGGCAAACTTTTGCAGAAAATGCACTCATTAAAGCCAAATATTATGCTAAAGCAACCAATAATATTGCTTTGGCAGACGATTCTGGTTTATGTATTTTGCCAATACAAAATCAACCAGGCATTCATTCGGCGAGATTTGCTCTTGATGAAACTGGTAAAAAAAACTTCCCTTGGGCATTTAAAAAAATAGAACAACAACTTATTTCTGCTGGTTTTGATCTAGAAAAAAACCTAGCTTCTGCCTATTTTGTGTGTAATTTATGTTTGTATAATCCTTTTAGCGATCAAGCTATCAATTTTGAGGGCAGGGTAGATGGCAAAATTGTTGCACCAAAAGGAGAAAATGGCTTTGGTTACGATTCTATTTTTTTACGAAATGGCGATAATTTAACTTTCGGTCAACTTTCTGCCACACAAAAACATAGCATATCTCATAGGGCCTTAGCTTTTTTACAATTAAAAGAGTTTTTTTCGATCTGAATTCTGTAGAAGGGGTGCCCGCGAAGTGGTGCGGGGTAGTGTCGGCAACACACGTTAAGATCTCTTTCGAAAAAACATCTGCGATCGTCTCCCAACACTACCTTAGTCTTTTTTTGCTATCGCAAAAAAATCCACCCCTTCTAAAAAAGGGGAGTTTTGCCCTGCACTCGATCTAAATTATCTGCATCAAAAGAAATGGTATTAGATTGATAAATACTTAGTATTATTTACGGTTTTTGCAATAGTGGCAATAAAAACCTCTTCTGCCCCATTTTTTTTGAGCACCAAAGCACAATTATTGATGGTTGCTCCTGTGGTAAAAACATCATCGATAATTAATATCTTTTTATTTTTCACTAAGTTTTGTTTTTTTGGATGTATAGTAAAAGCTTTTTTTAAATTTTGTTGCCTTTGCTTTTTATTAAGAGAAATTTGTGATTTGGTATGATGATTTCTAATCAATAAATCGGGAATAAATTTTGCAAATTGTTGCTTGTCAAGTAGGTATTTTGCTAATAAAATGCTCTGATTAAATTTTCTTGAACGTAATTTTTTATGATGCAAAGGAACCACGGTAATTAAATGGCAACTATTTGCAACATAGGCAAGGTGAGGTTTTAGTAGTAGAGCTAATTTTTTTGCTAAAAATAATTGATCTTGATATTTAAAGGCAGAAATTATTTTGGCAATGATGTCGTTGTAGCAAAATAAAGTGATGAGTTGTTTAAAATGATAGGGCTTGGTAAGGCATTTCGCGCAAATTAAATGATCATCGGCATTGCCAAATTCGAAAGGATGGCAACAAACCGAGCAACAAGGCTTGCTGATAAATTGTAATTTTTGCCAACATTCTTGACAAAAAACACCGTCAATATTTTTAGAACAATGAAGACATTGATCAGGAAACAGTATTTTTTGCAATACTAAGAAAATTTTTTTTAACATATTTTTGGTTTTTTTTGTGGATTTTTTCAGGTTTAGAATGCAACAGTAAAGCTACTTTTGTAATACTAAATTATCGATATGTATTAGTTCGGTTTTGCAATTATCGCCAAGTATTTCTTTTATTTGTTGAGAAGTTTTTTGTAAAATTTTCGCCACATCAGCACTGCTGTGGTTAACAATGCCACTTGCAATGATTTGTTTATTGCTATCTTTAATCAAAACAGGATCTTGGGCAAAAAAATTGCCATTTACTGCAATGGCTCCAATAGCAAGTAGGCTTGCCCCACCTTTTTTTAGGGCAGTCACTGCACAGTCATTGATAATTATTTCTCCCTTGGGGTTAACAATGCCTGTAAGCCAATTGGTTTTTGATTTTGATTTTTTATGATCTTTTTTGAGTTTTTCATTAGCAACAAAATGAGTAAATGGCTGTTGTTGTTGCCATAATTTTTGTAGACAACCCGTACTTTCGCCGTTGGTGATAATGGTTGAGCATTGCGATTGCATTGCCATTTTGGCGGCCATAATTTTGGTAATCATACCTCCCGTTCCAACTTGAGAAGAGGTGCCAGTTGCCATAGCTTCAATTTCGCTGGTTATTTGGGCTACTTGTTTAATTAAAGTTGCATCGGCATTGATTTTGGGGTTTTTGTTGTATAAACCGTCGATATCTGAAAATAAAATCAATAAATCGGCATTAATCATTTGGGCGATTCTGGCTGCCAACCTGTCATTGTCTCCAAATTTAATTTCTTGAGTAGCGATAGAATCGTTTTCGTTGATGATGGGAATGATATTATTTTCTAATAAAGTAGCGATGGTGTTGGAGCAATTTAAATAGCTATTTCTGGTGTTGCAGTCGTTGGCGGTGACTAAAATTTGGGCTACTTGTTGTTGATGTTTGGTAAAAACTTGTTGATAATGGCTCATTAGTTTGATTTGCCCCACAGAAGCAAGGGCTTGTTTTTGTGATATAGAAATTTCGGGCTGAATAATTTTTAACAACGATTTACCCAAAGCAACCGCCCCAGAAGTTACGATAACAATTTTTTTGTGTTGTTTTTTTAAATCAATGATATTATCGGCTAAACATTGCAACCATTTGAGAGAAATTTCTTGATTTTTCACCAACAAAGCAGAGCCTATTTTAATGACTATTCTTTGATAAACATTAAAATCAATCATAATGCAGTTCGTTTTTAACTTGAGCTTGTAATATTTTGTTGCGGTAAGCTAAATTTTGCAATAAAGGCAAAGGATAGAGTTTTAAATCTAGGTTGCCCTTTAAAACATAAATTGCCACACTACGATTTTGCTTTATCGCCTCTTCCTGATTGGTTGAAAGCAAATCTGGAAAATTTTCTCCTTCGCTACTTTCGATAATTAAGTTTTCGCTCACCCCGTTTTTAACCAGATAGTTTTTGACTGTGGCAACTCTTGCTAACAATAAATTTTGATTGTTAATTGTGGTGGCAGAATTGTCGGCATTGCCAACAAGCATTATTTTATAGCCAGAAGATTGCAATAGATGATCGATAACTGCTAACATAATTTTGTTGCCCTGCTCATTTAAAACGAAACTTTCTTTATCAAATTGCACACTAAATCGGGCGAATTCGGGCATTAGAAAATTGATGTTAGAAGCCTTTTCTTTTTTGCTGTCGTTAAAATAAATTTCTAGTTCGTTTAACATTTTGGCAAAGTTTTCGCGACAATAAGAGAGGCCGATGCCACGAAAAGCTGGCTGAGACTCTTTTGCAACCCAGCAATCATAAAGATAAAAGGTGTGTGCCAACTGAATTGGTAGATTAAATTTTAAATAAGGAGTTGAGGTGATGTTTTCGAGCCTTTTTTGCATAAAAATTAACTCTTCTAGTTGTTGTTTGTCAGATTTCCAGTGTAGTGGATTCTCAGGAAAAAATCGTTCTCCTTTGGCAATATAAAGACCTTTTTTTGCAAAATAATTTGCTTCAGAGCGATTTTTTAAAACAATTAATTTGTTGGCAAAAGAAAGATATTCTAAAGCTAAAAAAGATTCGAAATCTTTTTTGATTTTTAAAGTTGGCTCGAGATCAGAAAGTTGCTGATAATAACTTTTTCTAACCGAAAAACAAGAAGCCAAAGAGCAAAGAACAATAACAATGCATAATATTTTTTGATTAAATATCATTTTATTCTGTAGAATTTTGAGTGATGATGTTGGCATATTTTTTATCTAATTCTTTTTTGGCTGCAATATAATATTTGCCGTTATCATTCATTTCTAGCAACAGATTATCTAATTTTTTTTCTTCTGCAGTATAACTTTCGTTAACAAATTGCAAAGTGGCAAAATAGTTAACTTTTAAACTACCAAAATAGCCAATAACAATTTCCCAAATAATAGATAACGGATAGCTAAGAATGCTAACGATGCCAAAAATAAAATGCTTTAAATAAAGACAGCCACCAGCAGGAAATAAGCCAACAAATAAGCCAAGGAGCGGGCTTTTTTTGTTAATATAAAAACCTTTATCTTGATAAATTTTTAATTTAGCTAATTGTTGATTGTTAATGCTGAAAGATTTGGCTTTTTTAATTATCAATAAAAGCAATAAAACTACAATAAAGAACGTTAAAAAAACAACATTGATAAAAAAAACCAATTGCAATGAATCTTGAGAACTTTCTTTGATTATTGCTTTTATTGAAGATAAAAAAACATTAAAAGAGGTAAGTTCGGCAGAAGACATTATGGCTTTTACTATAAAAATATAGTTGATGAAAGCCAATAAATATGCCAAAAATATGAGAAAATATTTTAACTTACCTTCTTTTAAAATTTGCATTTTTTTATTTAATTAGTTTTTCTTCTTTAAAATAACGAAGAGCCCCAATATGCATTGGTGCAGAGTTGCCATCGTAGCTCATTTCTTGTTTTTTAAGAGACGATAAAACTGGATGTAAAGTTTTGAAATTATCAAAGTTTTTGAAAACCGCTTTGGTTAATTGATAAACAATTTCTGGATCTGTTTTTTCAGAGGTAACTAATGTTGCTTTAACCCCAAAAGTTTCAACAGGATCTTGATTGTTGGTATAGGTGCCACCCGGAATGCTAGTTTTTACATAGAAAGGATTGATTTTTAATAATTTTTCGATAGTTTCTTTATCGATAGATAAGATTTTTACTTTGCAACTTTGAGTAACTTCTTGCAAAAGAGCATTAGGATTGCCCGCCGCATAGATCATAACATCAATTTTTCTGTCGCACAATGCTTTTGGCAAATCTGATGGTTGCAAATAGGTTATTGAAGAAAAACTTTCTTTTGTCCAGCCTTTGGCATTCACTAACACCTCCATTGTGGCATGTGGACCCGAGCCTAATGGCCCAAAATTAACTTTTTTACCCACAATGTCGTCTATGTTTTTAATTTTAGAATCTTCTAAAACTGCCACGGTGAAAGCTTCGGTGTATAGAGACAAAACAGATCTCAACTCTTTAAAAGGTTTTTGATCAGAAAACAAGCCTAAACCATTAACTGCATTATATTGCCAATCTGATTGCACAATCCCAAAATCGATAGATGAATTGCGAATGGCATTTAAATTAGTAACCGAACCACCTGTAGATTCGGGAGAACATCTAATGTGATGTTCTTTTTTATTGATGTGTAAAAGCCTGCAAATAGAACCGCCAGCGGGGTAATATACGCCAGTAATTACACCAGTGCCAATAGATATGTATTTGGTAGAAGCAACAGCATTCTGTGCGATAATTAAACAAAGAAAGCTAGCGATATAAAATAATTTTTTCATTTTTTTAATGATTGTTTGTGTTTACAAAATAATTAAAACACTAATAAAGATGAAGCAAAAAAATAAAATGTCAAACTTTTTTTCTAGTTTAGATGATTTTTTTGTTTTTTTAACATTTTTTTTGAGTTTGATGTGAATAATGCTGGTTTTTATTGTAGATTTTTTGTTTTAGAGAAAAATATTAAAAATAACTATTGAAAAACATTTTTATAACAAATAAATTTTTTAAAAATTAGAATTGATAACTATTCCAAATGGCTCAACTTTACAAGGAGAAGAGCTTAAAAAAAGAAGAGCCGAATTGATAAGTCGCCCACAACCCTTGTAGCGACAGATCCGTCAGGTATGGCGGCCAGTTCACAAGCATTAGGTAGAGGCTAGCAAATCTCGTCAATTTGTTTGATGATCTCAATGGTTTTGGTGATGGTTTTGATGATGTTGCTGATTGCCTTAACTTCTGCTAAATTGATGGTTTGTTGGTGGCGGTCTTTAAGATATTTATCTAAAACCACATAACCGCCAATTTTAAAACCATAAACCGCAGGCGAAACCTCGCTAAAATAGCAATTTTCACTAATATAAAGTTTTTGCTCTGCCGCTAAATATTTGGGCTTTTCTAGTTTGATGTTGGTAAAACCGGCGCTGTCACAAATTGCCTCTCCTACTTTAGAAACTGTATTTTGTGGGTTTAAGTGGCAAGAAATAAGCTCTTTGCCAATTTTGGCTAGGCCTAAAAACTGCTTAAAATCAACAGCAAAATTAACTCTCGGAAAATCTATTTTTAGCAACTCCAAAAATTGGTTGCGATAGTTGGTAGAATGCATTTGAGCATAAATAAAAGCCAAAACCTGCTGTGGAGAAATATTTTGCCCTGCAAATTGGCTTTGTAGCATTGCCAAAAATTGTGGCGAAAAGTTGACTATTTTTTGTGGCTCTTGGTTTGCTGTGGCTAGCTTTTCTTGCAATTTGCTAATTTTATTATTTTTATCGACAGTGCTTAACGAAGCATCTTTTTTTAACAGCAAAATTTCTTGCTCAATGAGTTGCTTTTGGCTTTTATAAACATAAAGCGGGGCGAGCGAGGATTTTGATCCAATTAAATGGCCATCAGAAATTTTATTTGTCACAAAAATATGTTGCCAATCTTTAATATCAATTATTCTTTCAAACATCAAGCCAATATTTTCGCCATTTAACATATGTTGCATAATGTTAAATCTTGCTCTTTCAAGTAGTTTTTCATCGTAATAACATTTTCGCACATCAAGTGGTCGATAATCGATATTATAAACTTTTGTGACATCATAAGAAGCAATCTTGCTGGCAAAATTATTGTTAAAACTAATAAATTTTTCATCATCAGCAGTTACAATTCCACTGTTATATTCTACAAAAATATCGGTAATGCCCCAAAAATTGCCATATTCTAGCATAGCATCTTGCTTGGTGGTGGCAGAAAAAAACGATAAATCATCAATAAACCTTGTTTTGCCCCATTTGGTGCCACGAAAAGCCAAGTTAAAGCTAGCAATTTCAAGTTTTGGTAGTTGTTTGAGGCTAATTTGTGGCAAAATTGCTAGTTTTTCGGCTCTTTTGCCATATAAATCGAGCAAAAATACCCCTTTTTGGGCAATTTGGCTATTTTTTACCAAAAGCAAAATGCACACTCCTTGCATAATGTTAAACACATTTTGGTCGGGCCCGCCAGTGGGCGAAGTTTCTTTGATTCGAGCATTGCCGTGCAGATCGATGATGTAGATTTTTTCAAAATCTGCCATCAGCGAGTTTCGCATTGTGCGATGAGTTAAGCCTTTTAAAAACGAATTATTAACCACCACCCCCACCACACCTTGCTTGGCAAGAGCAATTTTTTGATGAGCAAAGGCAATAAACTTGATGTAATCGTCACAAATATTTTTAAAATTTTTTTCGTCTTGCGGTTTGTAGCGGTTATGAAAATCTTCTAAACTTGGGTTTTGTTTGAGCGAGTTTTGCGAAGAAACATTATAGGGCGGGTTGCCGATGATGGCAATAATTGATTTATCTTCTTTAATTTCTTTGGCTTTTTTTGCTTCGTTGGCAAGCTCTTGAATAAAAAAATTTGACTGAATGTTGTGATTTCTTTCAAGAGTGTTGGTAAGATAAACCCCGATCCTTTGATTTTGCTTGCTGGTGATATCGTAGGCATGCTCTTTTAAAAACTGGCTGAGCTTTAAATGCGAAATAATGTAGGAAGAAACCATAATTTCGAAGCCATAAAAATTTTTTAGCAAATGATTTTCGATAAGTTCTTGCGAAGTGAGGCTGTTTTTGATGGTGTTGGCAAGCACTTTTTGGTAGGCTTCAAACAAAAAACCGCCTGTGCCACAAGCAAAATCAAGCAATTTTACCGAAGAGTTGGCAAGCCCGCCTGTTAAATTAAAATCGTCTTGCAAAATTTGCGAAACTGCTTCAACAATAAACCTAACCACTGCCGGCGGAGTGTAATAAACACCACGATCAACTTTGTTTTTGGCATCGTATTCTTTTAAAAAATCTTCATAAAAGTAAATGTAAGGATCTTTTTCTTGGTTTAAATTATGTTGTTGCAAGTCGGCAACCACACTTTGCAGGCAAATGTTGTTGGCAACAGATAAAATATTTTCTACTGCCCATTTGATGCTTGTGTAGGCTTCGTCATTTAAAGAATCTAGAAACGAGCTTAAACTTTTGATTAACGAAAATGCTTTGGGAATGTGGTTATCGATGTTTGAGAGAGTAAAAATTTCGTTGGTGTTTAGCCGAGCCAAAAACACTGCATAACTAAACATTTGAGCAAACGAATCGGCAAATTCTGTAGGCTTCATATCTTGAAAACAAGCTGTTTTAAAGCTATCAAAAATACCGTAGATTTTGTCTTGTTTTTCTGGGTTTTTTGTTTGTTCTTCAATTTGGAGAGTTAGAAAATTTTTAATTTCAATGGTGGGCCTTGCAAGTTTTTGAGCAAGCTCTTTGGTGGTGCCAATTTGCTGGGGTGAAATGCTATAAAATTTGGCTAAAAAATCGGCAAATTCTTGGGCTTTTTGGGCAGAAATTTTAAATTTTTTATCTTGCAATTCAAGGGAAGTGCAGATTTGTAATTCGTGGCAAGTGTTTTTATAAAGCCAAATCCAGTTTAAATAGTCGGTGATGATTAAATTATCGCTTAATTTTTGATATTTTTCTATTTGTGAAGAATTGATGATTTTAGTGAGGTTTTCGTCTATTTTTTTGTTTTCGATGTAGCCAATGATGGTGCCTTGTTGCTGATGGCTGATGCTAAAATCTGGGGCTCCAAAGCCGTGTTTGCTTCTTTTGCCTTCGTGGGTGATGAGCAGATTTTGCGGGCAAAGGCTTTGCAGTAGATTTTGCAAAAAAGCCCTACCAGTGTGCTCGGTTTGATTGAGGCAATCGTTGGCACGAAGTTGATTTAGATAGTTTTGGAGTTGTTCTTGCATAGTTTGTTATTGATGTAATATGTTTTATCATTATTTTAAAAGTGGAGATTTTTTTTGCAACAGCAAAAAAAGATCAAGTTAGTGTTGGGAGACTATCGCAGATGGTTTTTCAAAAGATCTTACCGTGTGTTGCCGACACTACCCCGCCCGCTATGCTCGGCACCCCTTTTCGTGAAGAAGGGGAATTGTGCACCGAATTCTGCTACCGACACCCATTTTTGTAAAGTAAAGTAAATCGTGCATTAAAAAACTAATTCTCTATTTAAATTTATAATTTCATAATTTTTTAAATTAAAAGCCTTGTGTTTTAATTTATTTGTTTTATTCTTAGTTGCTATTTTTTAAATTATAGGCTTTTATAAACTCTTGTTTTGAGGGGTTTTTTATTATTTTAACAATCAAATTTATTAAGTTATGAAATTGTGGCAACAAGTTTTAATTGGTTTAACTGCTGGTATTGTTTTTGGTTATTTAGGCAATAAAAATTATATCGATGTTGAAATTGTTAAATCTTTTAAAATTCTAGGCACAATTTTTATGAATTTAATTAAAATGGTTATCATACCTTTAATTATTTTTGCTTTGCTTTCGGGCATTACTTCAATCAGTGGCGAAGGCAATTTTACTAGGGTGGCAGTGAAGGGTTTTAGTGCCTATATTTTAACCGCTATGTTTGCGGTGATTATTGGCATTGTTGCAGGCAAAATAATGGAGCCAGGCAAGGGCATTAATCTCACTCAAATGGTTGCCGAATCGCAATCAAAAAATTCGGCAGATTTTCAAAAAGTTGCCTCAATTAATCAAAATAAAAAAACCGCTTCCGAATTTATTTTAGATTTAATTCCTACCAACCCTTTTAAATCTATTGTCGAAGAAAAATATTTGCAAATTATTGTTTTTGTGATTTTTATCGGTATTATCATCAATTTAATTGGCGACAAAGCCAAGCCAATCAAAGAACTAATCTCTTCTTTTGCCCAAGTTTTTTTTCGTAGCATCGAAATTATTATCAAACTCGCTCCACTTGGGGTTTTTGGTTATATGTCCTATTCCATTGCAGAGCAGGGGCTTGAGGTGTTGCAATCTCTCGGCAAATTAGCGATCACAGTGTTGCTTGCTTGCTTGGTGCAATATATTATTTTTGGTGTTTTAATTGCGGTTTTTGGCAAAATGTCGCCATTGCCTTTTTATAAAAAAATTCTTTTCACTCAAGGTTTAGCCTTTTCAACTAGCGCAAGCAAGGCAACTTTGCCAACTGCTATGAATCAGTTGCAAGAAAAAATGGGGGTTTCTAAAACTAATTCCAACTTTTTAATGCCTCTTGGAGTGTGTATTAATATGGATGGCACCGCTATTTATTTGGGTATTTGTTCGTTATTTTTTGCCCAAGCTTATGGCATTGAGCTATATTTTCATCACTACTTAATGCTTGTGTTAACTTGCACACTTGGTTCTATTGGGGCGGCGGGCATTCCTTCTGGTTCAATTATTTTTATGAGTATGGTTTTGGGCTCGATTGGCATTCCATCTGAGGGTATTGCTGTTATTTTAGGTATCGATCGTGTTCTTGATATGGTAAGAACTACCATCAACATCACAGGCGATAGTGCCATCACTTTAATTGTCGATAAAACCGAAGGTGCTTTAAACGAACATATTTATTACGATAAAAATGTTTAAAAAATTTTTAATAGCGGTTTGTCTTCTATTTGCTAAAAGCGGTTTTGCCTTCTCAATTAGCGCCGATGATAAATCTGATTTATTGAAAATCGAAAACTACCTCAACAATATCACTCATCTTAATGCCGATTTTACTCAAGAATTAGATGGCGAAAAAACCAAGGGGCGATTTTTTTTATCAAGAAACAATAAAAAATCAGGAAAAATGCGGGTAGAATATTTGGATAAACCAAAAATATTGGTGGTAGTAAATGGCCCCGTTCTTTATTACCAAGATATCGAGCTCGACGAAACTTCAACCATTAGCACCAACACCACTCCCGCTTCTTTTTTGACTAGACCAAAAATTTCTTTTACCGCCACTGATGTTACAATTGCCAACATCAACAATACAAGTAACGAAATTGAGGTTTCTTTAATCAAAAAAAATCGTCCCGATGCTGGCGAATTTACTTTGGTGTTTAGCAAAAATCCTTGGCAATTTTTAAAAATGCAAGTAAAAAACGAGCTAGAACAAAAAATTATCGTTTATTTAAGCAACATCAAGTTTAGCGAAAATTCTAACAGTTTATTTATTGTTAAATCCGAAGAAAACTAAATCAAAATATGGCTTTTTCTTTACAAAATAATCATAAAAATCTCAAAAAAAAACCAGCAATGGCAGAAATAAATATCACTCCTTTTGTTGATGTTTTATTGGTTTTGTTGATTATTTTTATGGTGGCTGCCCCTATGCTTACTAGTTCTGTGCCTTTAAATTTGCCAAATGGGGTTGAAAACCAAACAACAGCTCAACCAGAAAATATTATAGTTTCAATGCAACAAAACGGTGTATTATTTGTGCAAGAAGAGGCGGTAAATAAAAATAATTTAGCCAACAAACTAATAAAACTCACCAACAATAATTTATCAGAAAAAATTTTGGTAAGAGCAGACAAGCTAATTGAATATGGCGAAGTAATGAATTTAATTAAAATGCTGAGTATGGCTGGTTTTAGCCAAGTTTTATTGGTGACCGAAGTGCAATAATATTTATATCGTTTCCTTTTTTTGTAGAAGCGGTGGCGGGCGAAGTGCCGGGTTGTGTCGGTAAGCCCGATCTCGGATATTCCCCTTCTTGTAGAAGCGGTGGCGACCGAAGGTCGACGGGGTATTGTTGGTAGCCGATCGCCGATTGTTTTTTCGAAGAGATCTTACCGTGTCTCCCGACACTACCTTGGTCTTTTCGCATAAGTTTGCACTTATGCGAAAATCCACCCCTTCTGTAGAAGGGGAATTTTAAACCGAGAACTTGCTACCAAGGCAATAAAATATCACTTCTAAAAAAATGCAACATTGATAATGCTTGCAATTTGTATTTGCTCTCAATAAACTTTACTTTTTTAACAACATTATGGCACAACAGTGCCGTTATTATTGACTTTATTTATCTGCTATGATACAAGTTAAAAATTTAGGTATTTCTTTTGCTGGCTATGAAGTTTTTTCAGAAGTGAGTTTTAATATCAATAGAAGCGAAAAAATCGGCTTAATTGGTCGAAATGGTAGCGGAAAATCTACTTTTCTTAAAATCTTACTCCAACAATTAGAGGCCGATGAAGGACAAATTAAAATACCCAAAGGCTACAGCATTGGCTATTTGCAACAGCACATCAATTTTCAGCAAGCAACCGTGCTTGACGAAATCGATAGTGTTTTGCCCGAAGATCGCAAACACGAACTATGGAAGGGCGAAAATATTTTATACGGTCTTGGTTTTAAATATGAAGATTTTAGCAAAGATCCTAAGCAGTTTTCTGGTGGTTATCAAGTAAAACTAAATTTAGCAAAATTATTGTTAATTGAACCGCAAATGTTGTTGCTAGATGAACCAACCAACTATCTCGACATTTATTCAATTCGTTGGCTAAAAAAATTTTTACAAGACTGGCGACAAGAACTAATTCTCATCACTCACGATGCTGGTTTTATGGACGAAATCATCACTCATACTCTGATTATTCATCGAGGTAATTTTCGTAAATTTGTTGGCAACACTCAAGGTATTAGAGAAAAAATCGCCGAAGAAGAAGAAATTCAAGAAAAAACCCGAATAAACCAAGAAAAACAAAGACAAAAAACCCAAGAATGGATCGATAGTTTTAAGGCAAAGGCGAGTTTTGCTAGCAGGGCTCAATCAAAAGTAAAAATGCTCGAAAAACAAGAGTTAATAGAAAAACTCGACAACATCAACGATCTCGATTTTGTCTTTAACTGCAAACCTTTTGCCAGCAAAGAAAACCTACTCGAAATCGAGCAAATTTCTTTTAGCTACCAAGAAAATAACCGCCTCATTAACGATCTTTCTTTTAAAGTGGCCAGTGGCGAAAAAATTGCCATCATCGGCAAAAATGGCAAAGGCAAATCAACCCTACTAAAACTTATCGCCAAAGAATTACAGCCAATTCGTGGCGACATCAAATCTCACAGCAAAACCGAAATTGCTTTTTTTGGACAAATGAATATCGATAGGCTTAATGCCAACCTCACCATCTACGAAGAGCTTGAGCGAACCAACAAAGAAACCACTCAATCACGAATTAGGCAAGTCGCCTCGCATATGATGTTTAATAAAGATATGGTTAACAAGAGAATTTCTATGCTTTCTGGTGGCGAAAAAAGCAGAGTGATGCTTGGCAAAATTTTGTTACAAGGAGCAAATTTATTGTTGTTAGATGAGCCCACCAACCACCTCGATTTTCAATCTTGCCAAGCCCTGATTGGAGCAATAAAAGATTTTGAAGGTGCAGTTGTTTTGGTGAGTCACGACGAAGGAATGTTGCAACAAATCGCCACCAAGCTAGTAGTTTTCGATAACAACAAAACCTTTACTTTTGAAAACGATTACGACTCTTTTTTGAAAAAAATCGGCTGGCAAGACGATATTTATTAGCGGTTCTCGGATATTCCCCTTCTTGTAGAAGGGGTGGCACGAATTGCCGGGGTAGTGGTCGGTAGACGATCGCAGATGTTTTTTCGAAGAGATCCCACCGTGTGTTGCCGACACTACCCCGTCTTTTTTTGCTGTCGCAAAAAAATCCACCCCTTCTACAGAAGGGTAATTTAGATAGAAGTGTGGTATTTATTTATGGAAATGGTATTAATTTAAATTTGGGAAATAGTATTAAAATTTTGTAAAAAATATTTACATATTGATTGACAATAATATTTACATAATTTAAAATATTCTTTTAACAATGTTAATTTTAGAATTGTAAATATATGAATCAGCTAAAAAATATTATATCAGATCATAAAATTTCTCAGTCTGAATTGGCTAAAATAATGCACGTTTCTCGCCCCACTGTTATAAAAATTCTTGCCAAAAAAAGAGAGCTCAGAATGTCTGAAGCCGATAAATTGGCTATGTATCTTGGCATTAGTGTAGCCGAAATTTTTGCCGAACAATCACAAATTGAAATTGTGCTACATAAAAAATCTGTGCAAAAAAATATCAAAAAACAAGAGCGAATCAGTGTTCCTGCAAAAAATGTTGAAAAGTTTAAAAATGCCTTGCTTTACATTACCCAAAAAATTGGAGCTTTACCAAATGTTGGTCAAACTGTACTGTATAAAATCTTATATTTTTGTGATTTTGATTACTATGAAAAATACGAAGAACAGCTAATTGGAGCAACTTATGTGAAAAATAATTTTGGCCCAACTCCAAGAGAATTTGCTAAAATTATTCAAGAAATGGTAAAAAATGGCGAAATAGAAGAGGTGGTAACAAAATTTTTTAATAAAGATCAAAAAAAATATTTGCCAGTAAAAAGCCCAAATTTAGCGGTGTTTAGCGGGCAAGAATTGCAACATATCGATTACGAAATAGCTAGGCTTGGGCATAAAACCGCCAAAGAACTTTCAGAATTTTCTCATCAAGATGTTCCTTGGATTTCAACCGAAATAGGCAAAAATATTCCTTACGAAGCTGTATTTTATCGCACCAAAGACACTTCTGTTCGAGACTATGAGAAAAATTAATTATCGACAACACTTTAAATTTGAAAAACAATTCAATAAGCTAATCAAAAAATATCGCACTCTTGAAGAAGATTTAGAAATTGCTAAAAAATTTGCTATCGAAGCATTTCACCTAGAAAAAATAAACAACGAAGCGGTTTGGTTAATTCCAAAATTCGATAAAATAAACTTGCAAGTTTATAAAATAAAAAAATTTTCTTGCAAAGCTTTAAAAGGCAAAGGAAATAGAAGTGGCATTAGAATTATTTATGCTTTTTATCCTGAAAAATTCGAAGTAGAATTTTTAGAAATTTATTATAAAGAGCAAAATGATAGCGACATGGATTATGAGTTTGTGGCAAAATATTTAGAAACCAATTTTAAAATTTGATATGATAAAAAAAATGTTAGAAAAATTTAAAAAAATTAAGAAAGAGCATAAAGAAACTATTGATGAAGCAAAAGATGTAACAAAAGAATTAATGACAACATATACAAGCAATGTACCAGGACACCTACATGAAAATAGAAACAAAATTTTTGATATAATAGTACAATATCACAAGGGAGAAATTTCTTCAGAAGCAATAAAGCCAACTCTTAAAGCTGCTAATATACTGCTAAGGCTGTTTAATAAAAGAGCAACAAGAAGAAATATTACGAACCTGTTTAGTAGATCTAGATATAAAAAAGGATTCAGAGTTTAAAAATGCCTTGCTTTACATTACCCAAAAAATTGGAGCTTTACCAAATGTTGGTCAAACTGTACTGTATAAAATCTTATATTTTTGTGATTTTGATTACTATGAAAAATACGAAGAACAGCTAATTGGAGCAACTTATGTGAAAAATAATTTTGGCCCAACTCCAAGAGAATTTGCTAAAATTATTCAAGAAATGGTAAAAAATGGCGAAATAGAAGAGGTGGTAACAAAATTTTTTAATAAAGATCAAAAAAAATATTTGCCAGTAAAAAGCCCAAATTTAGCGGTGTTTAGCGGGCAAGAATTGCAACATATCGATTACGAAATAGCTAGGCTTGGGCATAAAACCGCCAAAGAACTTTCAGAATTTTCTCATCAAGATGTTCCTTGGATTTCAACCGAAATAGGCAAAAATATTCCTTACGAAGCTGTATTTTATCGCACCAAAGACACTTCTGTTCGAGACTATGAGAAAAATTAATTATCGACAACACTTTAAATTTGAAAAACAATTCAATAAGCTAATCAAAAAATATCGCACTCTTGAAGAAGATTTAGAAATTGCTAAAAAATTTGCTATCGAAGCATTTCACCTAGAAAAAATAAACAACGAAGCGGTTTGGTTAATTCCAAAATTCGATAAAATAAACTTGCAAGTTTATAAAATAAAAAAATTTTCTTGCAAAGCTTTAAAAGGCAAAGGAAATAGAAGTGGCATTAGAATTATTTATGCTTTTTATCCTGAAAAATTCGAAGTAGAATTTTTAGAAATTTATTATAAAGAGCAAAATGATAGCGACATGGATTATGAGTTTGTGGCAAAATATTTAGAAACCAATTTTAAAATTTGATATGATAAAAAAAATGTTAGAAAAATTTAAAAAAATTAAGAAAGAGCATAAAGAAACTATTGATGAAGCAAAAGATGTAACAAAAGAATTAATGACAACATATACAAGCAATGTACCAGGACACCTACATGAAAATAGAAACAAAATTTTTGATATAATAGTACAATATCACAAGGGAGAAATTTCTTCAGAAGCAATAAAGCCAACTCTTAAAGCTGCTAATATACTGCTAAGGCTGTTTAATAAAAGAGCAACAAGAAGAAATATTACGAACCTGTTTAGAGGTAGATCTAGATATAAAAAAGGATTCAGATTTTACGAACGAAGAGTACGAAATTTACAAAGAAATAATAAGCTACATACACGGCAACCGACAAAAGGAAATTAAAATTTTACTTAAAAAAGTTGCACAAAAATTAAATAACCAAGAGTTATCTATTTCAAAAGAAACAATTGATTTCATTACTAGTATTGTCGATGAAAAATTGGAAACATTGAAAAAAATATTTAGATATGTGGTGCAAAATGGAATCTTAAAATATAAAGATATTGAGCAAGATTTTATAAAAATGGGATTTTGCCAACCCTATACCGATAACATAAAATTTCTGGGACGCATTTTTGTTAATCAAGATGGTGTTGTTGGAAAAGTTAAGAACATTAAAGCTGAAGCAATTACTACTGCTGAAGGCATTCACATCTGGAAAAAATTAATTGAAATGCCACATTTTAAAATCAATGAACCATTTAATTTGACAATGGGCTTACTCCCATTTGCTATAACTAAAATGCCAACTCATGCTGGAATCATAGATATTAAAATTCAATATTTTGTAATACTAACTGAAGTAGGTTTAGAAACATATTCTCTACTAAAAGATGAAATCGGAGATTATCCTATTGACTATCTAAAAAATGTTGTAAATAGAGAAGAGTATAAAAATTTTGGTTTTAAAATAATTTAATGTAGATAATTAATAATATTGAATCCTAATTTAGTTATTAGCAGAAGCAAGAAATTTTCCTAATAAAATTTATAAATTTCAAGAATTTTAAATTTTTTGCCAAAAATAGTTTAGTTTGGCTAAATATTCGGCAGGGTCTTTGATGGTAACGAGTGAATTTTGGCTGGTAAAAATTTTATCGTGCAAACGGGTGAGATAAAATCTTAGGCTGGCTGCAATTTTGGCGATGGTCATAAAATCTAGCTCGGCTTGGTTAAATGGTTTAATTTTTTGATAACCTGCAAGTAGGGCTTGATATTTTTGCGGGTTAAAAGTGGTGCAATCAAAGCACCAAGCATTGCAAACAATGGCAAAATCATAAACTGCCAAATCGTTGCCTGCAAAATAAAAATCTATCACTCCAGATAAATTTTGTTGCTGGTCAAAAAACACATTATCAGGAAATAAATCGAGATGACAAGCCATATTTGGCAGGCTTTCTTGCCATTTTTGTTGTAAAAAATCAAGCACTTGCCAAATAAAATTGGCAGAATCGCCAACTTTTGCAGAAAATTTACTAAAAAACTTGGCAAAATGTAGACAACTCAAATCGTTGACTCTTTTTTGTGAAAAATCAAGGGTGGCAAGATGCATTTTAGCGAGTGTTTCGCCTACTTGCTGGCAATGATTTTCGGTGATATTGTGATAATAGCCATCGGGATTTGGATTTAGTGTTTTGCCATCAAGAAAACTTACAATGGCGGTTGGTTTGTTGTTTAAATAAGTGATGTTTTGCTGAGAGTTGTTTAAAATTGGCTTGGGGCAAGAAATGTTTTTGCTGGCTAAATGCTGTTTTAAATTCAAGAAAAACGGCAGTTCTTGCGGTTGAATGCGGTTTTCAAAAATGGTAAAAATATATTTGTTGCAAGTGGTGTTGACAATAAAATTAGAATTATCAATGCCTTGCAAAATTTCGCTAAAATCAAGCAAATCGCCAATGCTATATTGTTGCAAGTGTTGCTGTAATTGTAAAGCGGTGATCTTGGTGTGAACTGCCATAAAATAAAGAATATTTGTTGTTATTTTTTTGCCTATTTTTTTAGGGGTTTGCAATAAAGTTCGAGCTTGTGCCCGATTAGTTCGAAGCCCATTTCGTGGGCAATTTTGGTTTTTAAATTTTCAAGTTCGGCATTAAAAAATTCGTGCACTTGATTGTTGGTGATGTCAATTAAATGGTCGTGGTGGTCGTCTTCTAGCACTTCGTATCGAGATTTACCTTTACCTAAAAAATCGTGGCGAGCGATTAAACCTAAATCTTCAAACATTTTTACCGCCCGATACACAGTGGCAATGCCGATTTTTGGATTCATAAAATAAGCTTTGCGATAAAGCTCTTCTACATCTGGGTGGTCGGTGCTTTCAGAAATGATTTGAGCGATGATTTTGCGATGGTTGGTAAGTTTAATATTTTTTTTCAAACAAATTTCTACTAAATTTGGCATAAAAAATTCAATTTTTGATTAGTATTTTATTTTCGTTTATTTTATAATATTTCATTTTAAAATGATATCTTTTTTTCAATCAACTTTATTTGTAGGTTATTTTATGTCAAAAAAATCTGTTTCGCAACTTGTTTTTCAACAGCCAAGCACTTGTTTTACTTTTGATGATGTGTTGTTAAAACCAGCATTTTCAAATGTTTTGCCGTCGTCGGCTCACACCAAAACTCAAATTACCAACAATATTAGCCTAGAAATTCCTATTATTTCTGCGGCCATGGATACTGTCACCGAAAGCAGGCTTGCCATTGCCATGGCTCAAAATGGAGGCATTGGGTGCATTCACAAAAATTTTACCATCAAAGAGCAGGCAGAAGAAGTAAGAAAAGTGAAAAGATTTGAGTCTGGTATGGTGCTAGATCCAGTCACAATCGAACATAATACCACCTTGGTTAATGCTTTAGAATTAATGAAAGAGCATAACATTTCGGGCATTCCTGTGGTAGAAAATAACTCAAAAAAATTAGTTGGTATTCTCACTAATCGTGATGTGCGATTTGCCACCGACAAAAAACAGCCAATTTCTCAATTAATGACCTCGCAAAACCTAGTAACTGCTGGTTTAGACATTAGCAAAAGCGAAGCCAAAAATTTGCTTCATAAACATAAAATTGAAAGAATTATCATCACCGATAAAAATAATAATTGTATTGGTCTTATGACAGGTAAAGATATAGAAAAAACCAAGCAATTTCCGTTGGCTTCTAAAGATAAAAAAGGTCGATTATTGGTGGCGGCCACCACTTCTGTGGGCAAAGAAGGTTTAAAAAGAGCTGAGCATTTAATTGATGCCGAGGTAGATATTATAATCATCGACACTGCTCACGGTCATTCGCAAGGGGTGCTTGAAACATTAAGAGAAATCAAAAAACTCTATCCAAAACAAGATGTTATTGCAGGCAATATTGTCACTGCTGAGGCGGCGAAAGCCCTAATTGATGCTGGGGCAAATGCTGTAAAGGTTGGCATTGGTCCAGGTTCAATTTGCACCACAAGAGTGGTTGCTGGGGTTGGTGTGCCACAACTTTCGGCTTTGTTTGATGTTTATTCTTATTGCTTTCAACATCAAATTCCTGTGATTTCTGATGGCGGTATTCGTTTTTCTGGCGATGTTGCCAAGGCAATAGCGGCAGGTGCTAGTATGGTGATGTTGGGCGGTTTATTGGCGGGCACCGAAGAAACTCCAGGTGAAATAGTTTTATTTAAAGGTCGATCTTATAAAGTTTATCGCGGTATGGGTTCTATTTCGGCGATGGCAAAAGGCTCGGCAGATCGTTATTTTCAGCAAGATGTTGCCGATAAACTAAAATTAGTGCCAGAAGGAGTTGAGGGCAGGGTGCCCTACAAAGGTCCAGTTGCCGATGTTTTGCATCAATTGGTTGGCGGTTTAAAGGCGGCCATGGGCTACACAGGTAATGCCAATATTGAGGCAATGCAACAAAACTGCACTTTTGTGCAAATTACCAACTCTGGGCTAAGAGAATCGCACCCTCATTCTATCACCATAACTTCTGAGGCTCCTAATTACACAACAGAAAATTAATTTTATGCAACAAAATTTTTATCTTACTAGCGAACTTCCGCCTTATGTTTTTGCTTCTATTTATCAATTAAAAAACCAAGCCAAAGATAACGGTCTTGAAATTATCGATTTTGGCATGGGCAACCCCGATTCTGCCCCGCCAGTGCATATTATGGAAGAGTTGGCGATGTTAAGTAAAGATCCCAAGCTCTATGGCTATTCTGTTACAGGTGGTATTGAAATTTTAAAGAGGGCAATTGTTGATTATTATCAACGAAGATTTGCTGTTGGTTTAAATTATCAAACTCAAGCTTTGGTAACTATTGGGGCAAAAGAGGGTATTGCCTCTTTTGCAACCGCCATTGCCGATAGTAAAAACTATATTTGCGTTCCTTCGCCTTCTTATCCTATTCACACTTTTGCTTTTACCATTGCTAAAGCAAAAACTATGCCTATCAATGCTTTGTCTGCTAGCGAGTTTTTGCAAAAATTTGTACATTTAGTTGAAAATGCTAGCCAAAAACCACAGGCGGTGATTGTTAGTTATCCTTGCAATCCTACCACCGAAATTGTTGATTTATCTTTTTATCAAGAATTAGTAAATTTTTGCAAAAAACATGAAATTTATATTGTTTCTGATATTGCCTATTGCGAGCTATATTTTAAGCCAGAACACAAGCCAAATTCTATCTTAGAAGCCAAGGGGGCAATTGACATTGCTATTGAGTTTTCTTCGGTTTCAAAATCTTATTCAATGGCGGGCACCAGAGTTGGTTTTGCTGTTGGTAACGAAACCCTAATTTCTGCTTTATATAAAATTAAATCCTACCTCGATTACGGTTCGTTTTCGCCCCTACAAATTGTGGCGGCCTCTGCTTTATCAAGTAAAAGCGACCAATATCTTGTTGATTTACGGTTGCTTTATCAACAAAGAGGTGAGTTTTTTGTTAATTTGTTTGCTAAAGAATTGGGCTGGCAAATTGACAAACCAAGAGCCAGTATGTTTGCTTGGGCAAAAATACCGCCAAAATTTGCTCATTTGAGTTCTTTTGAATTTTGTAAAGAAATTATTCTTTCTTGCGGTGTGGCAATGTCTCCGGGTAGTGCTTTTGGTGCAAATGGCGAAGGTTATGTGCGATTTTCGATGATTCGCACTCAAGCAGAAATGGTATTAGCCACCCAGCGACTAAAAACCGCTTTCTAAAATTGTCAAAAAAATAAATTCCCCTTCTTGCAGAAGGGGTGGCCGCTAAGCGGTGCTGGGTAGTGTCGGCAAGCCACGGCAGGATTCATTCGAAAAAACATCAACAGTTGTCTCCCAACACTACCAAAGTCGAACTTGCGGTCGCCAACCCTTATAAGGGAAGGGGAATTTAGATCGAACAATGCTTGCCAACCTGTATCAAAAAAAGGGGGATTTAGATCGAAACGAAGGGGTTTTAGCCCCTTGTAAAATTTAATTTTCGATTTTTTCAACTTGGTCGATAGATAAATCAACCATGGTTGATCTGCCAAAAATAGAAACAGAAATTTTTAATTTTTGTTTTTCTTGGTCGAATTCTTCAACAATACCGCTGAAAGAATCAAAAGAACCTTGAATAATTTTTACTGTTTCGCCGATTTGAAATTGTAGATTTTTGTGATCTTCAATGTTATTTTCTTGATTGCTATTATATTTTAAAATTTCTAGCATTTCATTGTCGGTTACTGGTTTTGGATTGTTTTTAGAACCAAGTATGCCAATAACTTTAGGTAAATTAACAACAGTGTCGTAGACAAATTTTGATAAGTCGGCTAAAATAAAAATATAGCCAGGGAATATTTTTTGAGCTTCTAAAACTTTTTGCCCTCTTCTTATTCTAACAACAGATTTGGTTGGCACAACAATTTCTGAGATATATTCTTGCAAAACACCTTTTTGCAGTAAAGATTTTATTTCAAGAGAAGTTTTATTTTCTTGACCGGGGGTAACATTGACGATGTACCATTTTTTTTGCTGTGTCATATTGAAAAAATAATTAGTGAATTTTAAAAACCTAAAATAAAGTTGACTATTTTTACAAAAATAAAGTCAACAAATAAAATCAGCAAGGAACAAACCCCAATAATAATTGCAATAATTGTGGTGGTTGTTTTGGTTTCTTGCCAACTAGGAAAAGATAGTTTTTTTGCTTCAGCAAGAGTGTTTTTATAAAATTTTATCACGATTTTTTAGTTTTTTTATTTTTTATTTGGCAAGAAAATTACTGATTTTTTAAGAAAATTTATTTTGAAAATGGCAGGAGCGAGAGGAATCGAACCCCCAACCAACGGTTTTGGAGACCGCTACTCTACCAATTGAGCTACACTCCTACAAAAAAGCGCTATTTTCAGAAATAAAAACAACAAATAACAAAAATAACCATCAAGCCAAAGAACTTTTTCATAAAATAATAAAAGAACAAATTAAAACTTGCAATAAAAATTTTCAATTAAATCGATAATTTTTTCTTTTACATCTTTTTTGCTGGTATCAAGCTGATTAATGTTAGCTCTAAACTCTGCCGAATCTTTTAGGCCAGAGCTATACCAACCAAGGTGTTTTTTTGCTAAAGACAAGCCAGTATCAAGCCCGTAATGCTCTATCATATCGTGCAGGTGCTGTAAAACTATGTTTTTTTGTGTAGTAATGCTAGGAGTTGCTGATATTTCAACATCGTGCAAAGCTTGATTGATTTGATTAATTAACCACGGTTTGCCATAGCAACCTCTGCCAATCATCACTCCATCGGCACCAGAAAGCAACAAAGCTTGTTTGGCATTTTCGGCGTTTTTAATGTCGCCATTAGCGATTACTGGTATTTTTACCGCTTGTTTTACTAGGCTAATTGCCTGCCAATCGGCAGAACCATTATACATTTGGCATCTGGTTCTGCCGTGCACGGTAAGCATTTTAATACCAACATCTTCGGCTTTTTTTGCCAAAGATGGTGAATTAAGATTTTCTTTATTCCAGCCGAGCCTCATTTTCATGGTAACTGGAATAGAAACCGCTTTAACCACTGCTTTCATAATGTTGGTGGCGAGTTCTTCGTCTTTCATTAAAGCGCTTCCTGCAAAACTATTAACCACTTTTTTTACTGGACATCCAAAATTGATGTCGATAATATCTGCCCCTAAATCTTGGTTGAGTTTGGCTGCTTCTGCCATAATTTCGGGGTCGCACCCCGCCAGTTGCACCGACATAGGAAATTGACCATCTTCTTTTTGACATTTTTTGAGAGATTCTTTGGTTTGTAAAATCATTGCTTTTGAGGCGATCATTTCAGAAACCACCAAAGTTGCTCCGAAACTTTTTACTAATTTACGAAAAGGCAAATCGGTAACTCCCGACATTGGGGCCAATAAAACTTTGCCTTGTAATTGAAGATTAGATATGGTTATCATCTGTAATAAATTTTTCGATATGATAGTTAGTAACTGATAATTTTGGTTGCATTACCGAATGGCTATTAACTTCGTTGACTATTGCCACCAAATTAGCAAACAAATCGCTTTCTATGCTACCAGTGGCGATTTTTCCCACTAATAACATATTTTCGGGTAAAGATATAATTTCAAGATTTTTTATTGCCCCGTTTCGGGAAAAATAAAAAAGATTATTAAGAATTTTGATAAGCACATTAAAATATCGCAATTCGTTATGGTCTAAATTATAACCATCTGCTAATTCTTGTTTGGTTAAAGAAAGAATATTGCCGTTGGTGATTTCTTGCTCATCGAAACGATAGATATGAAAAAATAACTCTTCAATTAAAGCTTCTGTTTGCTCGCTTATTGCATTTAAAGCTTCTTGTTTTTTGGCAAGATTGATTAATTCTATTGGCCAATCAAGATATTTGGTTTTTGGTTTTGTTGAAGGTTTTTCTAAGTTTTGTGCCATTAATTTTTGAATTATAAATTATCAAAAGAAACTAAAAAATAGTATTCTCTAATTCTAAGCATTTTTTATCAAGATTATTTTTGTCTTGATGTAAATTATTATCAATAAATTTATAACAAGATAGAACATATTTTTTACGAATTTGCGAAAGTTCGTAGCGATTATATAAGGCATCTATGGTATTGAAATTATTAGCTTTTTCTTCTTGTTTTTCTTGCTCTTGCTCTAGTTGTTTTTTTTCTTGTTTACTGATAAAATCTAGCTCGTTTAAACCCATTGATTCAAAATTAAATTTATAAACCAAATCTGATTTATAATTTTGTTCTTTGATGTGATCGATGGTTTTTTCTTTTATCAATAAATTGTCGCCAAACCTAATATTTGCTTGTTGTTGACAAATTAGTTTAGCATTTCGTTCTTTTAAAATAAAGATTCTTAAGTTTTGTTGATAACAAGATTTTGCCTGTTTTTGATGGTCGATGCATTTGTTTAGTTCTTGACTATGCAAAGCATAAGATTGGCATTTAGGATATTCTTGTGTGATTTTTTCTTTGTTTTGACTGGCGATTCTGATTCTTTTGCTAAGAACATAATTCATATCGTAATTTTTGTATTGATAAGGAAAATAGTCGTAATTATTGTAGGGTGGTTCGCTCAAATAGTTATCAATTAAAGAACCGCGACATTGCAAATAGAGATCTATTTTGTTTTTATCTTCTGTTTCGCTTTCATAGCCCATATTTTCGCACTGTTGATGGTGCTTTTCATCGAGTTTTGCCACTTCTCTTTCGAGCAAACTTGGCTGTTTATCGGCTAATTTTTCGCTGATTTTATTGAGAAGATCGACTATTTTTTTGTTATGTTTTTGTTGCTTTTGATCTGATGGATTATTTAATATTTTATATTTGGCAAGAGATAATCTGCATTGCCAATATTGTTGATTTTCTAGGTTGGCATTGCTGTTAAAATTAATTTTTAAAGCTAAGCAAGATTTATGATCTTGCTCTTCAATTTTTGTTAAATAACGATTATTGCCAACAATAAAAGCTGGTTTTGCTATGCAAGAAACAAGCAATAAAAAACTGCATAATAAAACTTGACAACGAAAGACTTTAGCGATAAATTGCTTCATATTTTAAATGATTTTTTTGGTAATTGCTACTTGACACAAAAG
>CANNFC010000004.1:32177-38062 GCA_947503755.1 Rickettsiales bacterium
TATAATTTTGTCAAAATTGTAATATTTTTCAAAATAATAATCAAATAAATTTATGGCAAAAATAATTTCTTTATTTAATCATAAAGGGGGGGTAAGTAAAACAACTACAACTTTTAATTTAGGTTGGAGCTTGGCAGATCTGGGTTTAAAAGTTTTACTTGTTGATGCAGACCCTCAATGCAATTTAACAGCTTATTGTTTAGGCTTAGATAGTCAAAAAAAGCTTGATTTATTTTATGAACAAAAAGCCAACGACAACATCTACGATGCTATTAAAAATGTTTTTGGAGCAAGTGATAATCAAGCATTTAGGGCGGTAAAGCCAACCGAAACCATGCATAAAAATTTAAAATTAGCGGCTGGAAATATTGCCATCACCGAAATGGATATATTTTGTGCAATGGGTATGGTTTCTGATAATCGATATCAGGCTTCTAATATGAAATATGTAGGTTTATTTAATGAAATGCTCAGAAAAACCGCCAAAGAAAATTATTTTGATGTGGTGTTAGTAGATATGAGCCCTAGCTCAGGTGCTTTTAATAGGGCAATTTTAATGGGTAGTGATTATTTTATAGTGCCAACTTACCCAGATTTTTTTTGCTATCAGTCTATCGAATATCTTGCCAGTCAGTTACCTATTTGGTCTGATGATTTTAAGCAATTTAGAGTTCCTACTGTTCCTAATAATCTACCATCAGAAAATCCGCAAATGCTCGGAGTTATTTTGCAAAAATACAGGCCTTATAACAACGAAAACCAAGATAAAGTGCGTGAAGCTCAAAAATGGATCGATAAAATTCAAACCGCTTCAAAAAATATTTTAGCAGATTCTTTACAAAAATATAATATGGTTATTGCTGAAAGCAAATTTCGAGAGGTAATTGAAAATAATAAACCTTATAATCTTATTGAAATTCCAGATTTTAACTCGTTAATTCTTATTTCTCAACAACATAGCAAGCCAGTTTTTGAGTTAAGTGTGGCAGAAATTAATCAGCAAGGTAAAGTTTTAACAAATCAACAAGCAAAACAACAAGAATTCAAAGAAAAATTCACCGAATTAGCAATGAGAGTTAAAAAACTTGCTAAATTATCAGAAAAAAAATAAAACAATTTTAACTTGTTTTTTATGTTTTTATTAGTTGGTTTAGGCAATGTAGGCAATAAATACTTGCTTACTCGGCACAATTATGGTTTTTTAGTGTTAGATAAAATTATTCAACAATATAATTTACAATCTAATAATATAAAATTCAAAGCAGATTTTTTTAGTGGTAATATTTTAACACATAAAATTATTGCAATCAAGCCCCAAAATTATATGAATTTATCTGGTGAGGCGGTGGTGGCAACTGCTAATTTCTATAAAATAAAACCAGAAAATGTGCTGGTTTTTCACGATGATCTCGACTTGTGTTTAGGAAAAATAAAATATAAAAACGGCGGTGGCAGTGCAGGGCATAACGGTTTAAAATCTATCGATCAACTGTTTGCTAATAATTATTTTCGTCTACGATTGGGTATTGGCAAGCCAGAAAAACCACAAGATGTCGCTAGTTTTGTGCTTAGCAATTTTAACTCACAAGAGTTGATTTTGGTAAATGATCTAACTCAAAAAATCGCTGTCAATTTGGGTTTTTTACTGAATAATCAGGTAGATAAATTTTTTAACACTATTTCTAATTTTTAAAAAATACATTAAAAAATCAATTGCATTATAAATTTTGACAATGATAATTTACAATGATAATTTACAATGTTTTTTAAAAAAGATTAATTTTTTACCAATTTATGAAAAAATTTCTAACCATCGCCAGCATTGTTTTAATGCTATCTTCTTGCCATAGCTACAAAACTTCTCTTAGCACTCATCATATCACTACCGAAAAATTACCAGAAGTGACTAAAGAAGGCAAATCTTGCCATAATTTTTTCCCTATTTTGTCTCTTGTTGCTGACGATGCCGATTATACAATTGAAACTGCCAGAAAAGACGGTGACATACACCAAATTTCTAGTGTAGAATATCAAACTTCTAATTTTTTATGGTTTGTTTTTGCTAGAAAATGCATTGTTGTAAAAGGTAATTAATGTCCTTTAACCTTTAAAAATATTTTGAAGGTTAAAATATAGAATTATTTTGCAAGTTGCTTAAAAAATCGTCGAAAGATCTTTTATTTACAAATGATTAACACCTTTTTTTGATAATAACTAAAATTTTATTTATGAGTAATTTAAAGCTATTTACCTCAGCTTTTTCGCCTTATGGTCAAAGAGTTGAGACTTTATTATTAGAAAAAAATATCTCTTATAGCAAAGAATTTATTGATCTTAGCAATAGACCTAGCTGGTTTAGCAGTGTTTCTCCGCTAGGTAAAATACCAGTGCTTTTGGTTGATGAAAGGCCTTTGTTTGAATCTTTAGCAATTCTCGAATATCTTGAGGCAACCTACAGCGAAAATATTTTGCATCCAAAAAATCAATTTGTCTTGGCTTGGCATCGTGGCTGGATGGAGTTTAGCAACACTTTACTTTCTCTTGCTTTTGGCTTAATTTTTGCCGACAATGCTCAAACTATCGCTCAAAAACAGCAAGAATTAAAAAACAAACTAGCCATTTTTGCTGAACAATTAAAGTATCAACCCTATTTTAACGGCGATTTCTTTTCTATTCTCGATATCACCATGGCTTCTGCTATGCAACCATTATTGTTTTTGTCAGAAAGATTTCACTTCAACTTATTTGAAAACCTTGATGGTTTATTGCAATATGCCAACAATGTGGTAAATCGCCCTAATTTTTTTAGATCTTTACCAGATAATTATTCACAAATATTTGAAAGTTTTTTACAAAGAAAAAATTCATTTTTATTACAACTATAATCTATGCCGCTACCAGTAATCAACATTAAAAAAGAACACAGCTCTCGCTTAGAAACTGGTAGTCCTTGGGTTTTTTCAAATGAAATTGCCAATTTTGCTCAACTAAAATCAATTTCACCTGGTTCTTTGGTGCAAATTAATCTTGCTAATCACCCTTTTGCCTTGGGTTATTTTAATTATAACACCCTCATTTCTGCCCGAATTCTTAGTAAAAATGTTCATCAAAAAATCGATGTCAATTTTTTTATTGCTAAAATACAAGAAGCTTTAGATCTAAGACAAAAATTTTATCATCACCACAACTATCGACTTATTCACTCAGAAGCCGATGGCTTGCCAGGCCTAATTGTCGATAGATTTGACAATATTTTTGTTTGTCAAATTTCTACCTCTGGTATGCAAAATTTGCAACCAGTTTTTATTGAAGCCATGAATAATATTTTTGCTAACTGTCAATTAATTTTCAAAAACAACCAAGAAAACAGATCTCTCGAAGGTTTGCCAGTTGAGCAAAACCAAGCTCAACCAAATTTGGTTGAAGTGCAAGAAAATAATTTAAGTTTCATGGTCGATCTAGCCAACACACAAAAAACTGGCTGGTTTTTTGATCAGCAACCAAGTCGAAAATTTGTTGGCGAAATCGCCAAAAACTACAAAGTTCTCGATGCTTTTTGTTTTTTAGGTGGCTTTGGGGTTAATGCTCTTGCCAACGGCGCTAAAGAAGTGACATTTATTGATAGTTCTAGATCGGCTCTTGATTTGGCAAAGCAAAATTGTCAAAAATTATTAGGCAACAACTATCAAGAAAAAGCCAAATTTTATCAAGGTCAAGTTTTTGATTTATTAATAAAGCCCGAATTTACCGAACAGCAATTTGATTTGGTTTTGCTCGATCCTCCGCCTTTTATTCAGAGTAAAAAACATTTATTTGCTGGTCTTCGTGGCTACGAAAAACTCGCAAAAATGGCTCTCCCTCTCTTAAAAAGTGGTGGCATCTTAATGTTGGCTTCGTGCTCTCATCATGCTACCAAAGAACAACTAATTGGCTCAGTTAATGCTGCTTTGCAAAAAAGCCAAAAAACAGGTAAACTAATTACTAGCTTCACCGCAGGTCCAGATCATCCTCTGCACCCAGCCTTAAAAGAAAGCGAATATCTTAAATCTTTATTTTTTGTTATCAANNNATTTTTTGTTATCAATTAATGAAAATTCTCATCACAGGTGCTTTAGGGCAAATTGGCTCGGAGCTTTCTTTGGCTTTAAAGCAAATTTATGGTCAAGATAATGTTATAAATTCTGATCTTGTTTCGCCTAAGCAAGTTTCTGCTGAATATTTCCCTTATTGCCAACTCGATGTAACCAACAAAAAGCAATTGGTTGAAATTATCACCGAAAATAAAATCGAGGTAATTTATCATTTAGCGGCCATTCTTTCGGCAAGTGGCGAAAAAAATCCGCAACTTTGCTTTGATGTGAATATTTTAGGTTTATATTATGTGCTCGAAGCTAGTCGTTGCAATGGGGTAAAACAAATTGTTTGCCCAAGCTCTATTGCAGTTTTTGGTCCCGAAACACCAAAACAAAACACCCCACAAGAAACTATCATTTTGCCAAAAACAATGTATGGTTTAAGCAAAGCCAGTGCCGAGTTGTTGTGCGATTATTATGTGGCAAAATACAACCTCGATATTCGAGGCCTTCGCTACCCTGGCTTAATTAGCTACAAAACTCCACCAGGCGGTGGCACCACCGATTATGCGGTAGAAATTTTTTATGAGGCAATCAAAAAAGGCAACTATCAATGTTTCTTGCAAGAAAACACCATCTTACCTATGATGTATATGCCCGATGCCATTAGAGGCACCATTGAGCTTGCCAATGTTAATTTTGATAAATTAAAAAATCATAGCAATTTTAACTTTGCTGGTATCAGTTTTTCTTGTGGCGAACTGGCTTTAGAAATTCAAAAACATCTCAAGCATTTTACTATTAACTACCAGCCCGATTTTAGGCAAAAAATCGCCGATTCTTGGCCACAATCAATTGATGATAGTCAAGCCAAGCAACAATGGGGCTGGCAATGCCAATATGATTTAGCAAAAATGACCGCCGATATGCTTTATCAACTCAAAATTAAACTAAACAAACAATGACCAACATTAAAATTGCCACTTTTAATGTTAATTCTATCAAAGCCCGAATAATAAATTTTTTGGCTTGGTTAAAAATTGCCCAACCGCACATTGTTTGTTTGCAAGAAATAAAATGCGAAAACTCTGCCTTTCCTTATCAAGAAATAGAAGATTTAGGCTATAACATTGCTTTAAATGGGCAAAAAACCTATAACGGGGTGGCGATTTTATCAAAATTCAAAATAGAAGAAATAATTTGCACTCAATTGCCAAGTGTTGCTAATTCTCAGTTGCCAAGCGATTTTAACCAACAGCAAGCTCGTTATTTAGAGGTTTTTATTAATCTCAAAAATCATATCGCCCGAGTTGCTTGTGTTTATGTGCCAAACGGTGGCGAAAACTTGTTACCAAATCAACATTTTACTAGTACCAACAAGTTTTGCTATAAACTCGAATTTTTACAACAACTCACCGCACATTGGCAAGAAAACCTCAAACACACTCAAGAGCTACAAATTTTAGCTGGCGATTTTAACATTGCCAATAGCGATCTCGATATTCATAACCCGCAAACCGAGCAATTATTGTTTTCTACTCCAGAAAAACTAGCCTTGCAATCGCTTCTAAATCTGCCTTTGGTCGATGCCTATCGTGCTTTAAACCCACAAAAACAAGAATTTAGCTGGTGGCATTATCAATCTTCTGCCTTTGCTAAAAATTTAGGTGCTAGAATAGATTATATTTTAACTTCAACTTTTACCGCCGATTTTTTAACTGCCAGCTATCACGATATCAAGCAAACAAGAGAAGTTGAAAAACCTTCCGATCATTGTGCAGTACTCGCCGAAATAAAAATTTAAAAAATTAT
>CANNFC010000005.1:0-37414 GCA_947503755.1 Rickettsiales bacterium
CTACTTTTAGCAAACAAAGATAGCAAGACAAGCACATCGCGGGGGCGAATGGAAAGGTGTCGTCGTTTTTGAGTTTTTGCCAAACAATGCCAAAAACAACTCCAAAAAACCCGCTCAATAAAAAAAATAAAAAGATCATTTTGCTACCAAGTAAAAAACCGCAGACAGCAAAAAATTTTAAATCGTCAATGCCTAGGCCGTTTTGACCTGCGGTGAAATAAAAAAAAGCCCACACTGCCAAGCCAAAAATCAGGTAGTAAAAAGCAGATAAACCAGAAGAAAAAAGCGAAACATCGCTAAATTTTTGCCACAATATTGCTACAAAAAATAGGGCGATAGGCAAAATATTGGGGATAAAATAATGCTCTAAATCAAAAATTATCATCATCGCAAGCAATGAAAATGCCAAAAGTAAAAACAACAGCTTTTCGCTAAAAATGTAGTTTTGTTGATAAAAAGTTGCCAAAAAGCCTATGAAAAAAAATAACTCAATCAAAGGATAACGAAGAGAAATTTCATTGTGGCAAAAAGTGCATTTACCTTTTTGTATGAGCCAAGAAAAAACAGGAATGAGATTTTTGATTTGCAATGTTTTTAAACAATTGGTGCATTGCGATCTGGCAAAGCAAAAAGGTTGCTTGGTGATGGCACGAAAAGTAAGAAGAGTTGCTAAACTGCCAATAACCAAACCAATTACCCCAAAAAAAATAATGTTTATTGCGGTTGATAATGAATTTAATTGTAGAAAAATCATAAAATTTATCAATAAATTACAGCCGGAAACCAGCCTCCACTAATTCCCTCGCCTTTTTTGCCAAAAAAATCTTGAAAAATATCTTCGTTGGCATTGCCCCTGAGCCCTTCTACCGTAAGTTCGCTAGCATTGCCGAATCTGAGGTTTCTATCTGATTCTGGCAATGGCTGAGAGAACAGATTTGGCAAAATCATTTCGCTTTCATCGGGTTGAATGTATTTGATAAACGAGCCTATTGGACCAGATTTGCCACTTACCACTTGGTGAAAACACCAGCTTCTGCCTCGGGTGTAGCCAAAATTATATTCGGTATTGTCGATCATTTTTGGATTGTAAGTGGCTTTATTTTTATATCGCATACGATAAAATAAGTTACCTCTTGCATAGGTCATGGTCGAACAGCCATCGAAAAAGCCTTTTTTAAAGCTTGGAGTGCCATCGGGCACTTCAATATTGGTGCCAGAATAAAACGGGGCAGAACAAGCGGTTAACAAGAATAAAAAAAAGAAATTTAAAAATAATAATTTTAGCATAAATATTTAAAATATTAAACCTTTGGTAAAAGGAGTAAATGGGTTAATTTTGGCACGATGATAGTGATAATACATACAATAGTTAAAAGCCAGATTCCAAGCTGTTCGGTATTCTTCAGAATTGGCAAATTTATAGCCATTTATTTGATTTGGTCGATAAAGGGCTTTATGAAACTGAGTGCCACCTGCCGAAATACCGCTTTCGCAACCATATTTCCAGCCTTCTTGCTGATCTTTGGTGGCATTGGCAAAGCTTTTTGGCATTTTTTTATCGGCGGCTTTTAACGCTAAAAATTTAGCATCATAACAGCCAAAAAGCAAGAAAGATAATAATACCATTTCAACTTTAAAATTAATAAATCTAACAAAATATTTTTGAGATAAAAACTTTAAAAAACGAAAGCTGTATATCCATACAGCTTGAGGTTTTTTGAAGCTTTTTAGCCAAAAAGATGAAGTTAGATTGATTAAATATCTAACAATGTATTTTAAGTTGAAATGGTATAAGACAATAAAACTAATTTTTAGCATAATTTTAACGAATCGGATGTCTGTTGTTAAAGTATTTACCTGTTTGGAAAGTGGAAATGTAAGTTTGACAATTAAGATAGCCGTTGCCCCAAGCATTTTGATAGGTTGAATTATTTTGATAAATGCCCGAGCCAAAATTTGCAGTTCTCTTTTCTTTATAAAAAATAGAAGCATTGTAAAAAGCGTTTTGCGACAAAGAAGATCGGCAACCAGCATACCAACCTGCCTTAAATTCGGGCGGGCCTTCGGGGACATAAATATTTAGCCCCGGAGGTTGAAAAAAGCCCCAGTTGCCTTCTTGATGGCATTGGCAAAAAAATAATAAAAGTAAAATTATTAAATATTTTTTCATAACTATGGCACTTCCCAATCGACCATATTGATGCAGTGATCGGCACCATCTACCATACCTTGGTTATAGTCTTGATATTTTTTTAACATAGCAAAATCTATTTGAGCACCAAAAAAAGATGGAGCCCCTTTGTTGCTTGACTTCATGGCATTAGAACAGCCATCGCGAAAACCTTTGCCATAAGGAGTGCTGGCAGAAGGAAAATATTGTGTGCCACTAATCAAGCGAGGCCTTAAACCCCAATTCCAATCTCGTGGCATACTAGAAAAAGGCACACAAGAATGGCAAAACATCGCTAAAACTAGTATTAGATAAGTTGATATTTTTTTTAACATTTCTTGCTGTTTATGTTTAGTGAAATTTTAAAATAAAAAACTTGCTTAAATTTAGCTGTTATTTTATAATTAACAATTATTTTTTAATTTTTCTCATTTTTTATGGTGTTAGAGCAAAATTTTGTTTTACTTAATACTCGAAAAATTATTGCTGTTACTGGTGAAGATAGGTTTTCTTTTTTGCAAAAATTAATCACCAATGATTTGCAATTGCTTGATAATCAACAATTAGTTTATGCTGGTTTGCTTAATTCGCAAGGCAAGTTTTTGGCAGATTTTTTTATTTGGCTTGATTATCATCATATTTTTTTAGATTGCCATCAAGATGCTGTTGAGCCTTTATTAAACAAGCTCAATTTATACAAATTAAGAGCGAAAGTCGCCATAAAAAAACTCGATAATTTGCAAGTTTTTTTCAGCAGGCAAAATCAACAAAGTTTAGGCTTTTCAGATCCTAGAAAAAGCGATTTTGGCTATAGGTTTTATTTGCAAAAAGTGCCAACCAGCCTTGTTTTGCCCGAAGTTTTTTATCATCAATATCGTATCGAGCAAAAAATTCCAGAAGGTTTCTACGATTTAGCCTTTGAAAAAGCCATTATTATTGAATACGGTTTGCAAAATTTTGCGATGATAGATTTTAGTAAGGGTTGTTATGTGGGGCAAGAAGTTATCGCTCGAGCTTTTCATTTAGGCGAAATAAGAAAGCAGGTGAAAAGTTTTTTTCTTGAAAATTTTAATGGCGATCTAAAAAATTTTTTACAAGAAAAACTGCAAAATCAAGAAAAAATCTTGCTTATGCAACTAAATTTACAGCATTTTACCGCCGAAAATATTATTTTTTTATCGGCAATTGCTACAAATAATAGTTTATTTGGTCTTGCTTTAATTAAAAATAACACTCAAAATAATTTTTATTTGCTTGATAATCAACTAAATTTTATCTAAAAATGCAAGTTTATTTACCAATTGCCGAAATTCCTGTTAATATTTTATTGATAGTTTTGCTGGGTTTAGCTACAGGCTTTTTGGCTGGCATGTTCGGTATTGGCGGTGGCTTTTTGGCAACTCCTTGTTTGATTTTTATTGGCATTCCTTCGGCGGTGGCGGTGGCAACTTCGGTTAATCAAATTATTTCTGCTTCTATTTCTGGTTTGTTTGCTCATTTAAAAAAGGGCAATGTCGACATAAAAATGGGTGCTTTTTTGGTGGTGGGCGGTATCCTTGGTTCAAGCTTGGGAGTGTTTATTTTTCAGTTGATCCAGCAAATTGGCTATGTTGATTTATTAATTAGTTTTTGCTATGTTTTGTTTCTTGGTTCTATTTCGCTTACTATGATTTCTGATAGTTTAAAAACCATTTTGCACAAAAATATTAGTTTCACTTGGCAAGAAAACGATTTAGAAAGCCAAACAACACAATCTTCGTTGCAAGTTTTTTTAAAAAAACTGCCTTATCAAGTTTATTTCGAAAAATCCAACATTCGCACCAGTTGGTTGGTGCCAGTTTTTTTAAGTTTGGGTGTTGGTATTTTGGTTGCTTTTATGGGCATCGGCGGTGGTTTTTTGATGATTCCCGCTATGCTTTATATTTTAAAAATGCCGCCACAATTGGTGGTTGGCACCTCTTTGTTTCAGATTATTTTTATTGCCAGCAACACCACTTTTTTGCAGGCAATCACTAGCAATAATCTCGATTTTACTCTTTCTTTGATTATGATTATTAGCTCGGCAATTGGGGCACAATTTGGCAGTAAAGCAAGTTATCGAGTTAACCCAACCACTAGCAGATTGTGTTTGGCAATTTTAATTTTACTTATTTGTATTAAAATTTTTACTCAACTATTTATCGAGCCAGAAAGCATCTATTCTCTTACGGTAATCAAATGAAAAAAATCTTTTTTATCACTTTACTGTTGTTATTTTTGCCATTTTTGGCTATCGCCTCTTCTACCCCAATTATTTCGGGCATTTCTAAAAATGAAATCAAAATTGATAGCAAATTTAATGGTGAGAAAATTTTATTGTTTGGAGCAAAAAACGATTCGGGCAACATTATTGCTGTAGTGAGGGGGCCTAAACATGATTTTTTACTCAATAAAAAAGAGAAATTTTTTGGCATTTGGCACAACGGTACACAGGTTAAATTCTATGGTGTGTATAGTTTTTATAATCTGTTTTCTGCTTTTTTGGGTAAAGAGTTAAATGAGCAAAATTTAATTGATTTTGAAATAGGTAAACATAATTTGCAGTTTAAAACTAGCGAAAAAACCAGCAACAACATCACTTATCGTAAATTTTTTGACATTATGGAGAAGCAAAATCTCTACTCTGCCAACACTGATAGTATTGTTTTTTTAGACGATACTTTATTTAGTCTGGCTATTGATTTTCCTGCCAATATTTTAGAAGGTGTTTATAACATCGAAATTTATTTGGTCGAAAACGATTCGGTTATTTCTTTTCAATCGATTCCAATTTATGTGAATAAAGTTGGTTTAAGTTCAGACATCGCTCAATTTGCTAAAAATCAAAGAGTTTTATATGGGCTTGTTTCTATTGTTATTGCAGTTTTAATTGGTTTTTTTATTAATTATATTTTTAATCGTTTTTCTAAATAATTTCTATGGGTAGCATTGTCGTTTGTATTGATATCAATAACATTTCTGAAACTGCAATTCGCTTTGCTTGTCTTTTTGCTCAGCAACAAAAACATAAACTACATATTGCTATTGCCATTGATGGTTCTCATCAAAATTTTTTGTTTGCTAGCAGGGTAATTGGCAGCCAAAAAAGAAAACAAGTTGAAAAAAATGTTTGCGCTTTACTTGAAAAAATCTGTCAAGAGTTTGAAATAATCCCCGCCATTTCTATCAGTGAAGGCGATGTTGTATTAGAAATTTTCAAAGCCATTAAAACCGTCAACGATTGCAAGTTGGTGGTTTTTGGCAAATCGCAAAGTGTTGGCTCCGATAATAGTGTTTTGCCAAAAGTTATTCGTTATTTAGGCAACAAAATAAATGTGCCGGTGCTTATTGTTCCTAATAGCTTAGATTATAATTTTTTTCTTTAAACAATGTCTGTCAACAAAATTTATCCAGAAATAAATCAAAATCTTACCCCAGCAAGCCTTGAAAATGAGGTTTTGCAATTTTGGCAACAAGAGCAAATATTTGAAAAATCACTTGCCGTTAATAGTTTAGAAAACGACGAAGAAGATTCTGTTTCGCCTCTTCCTAGTGCTTGTGTTTTGCATGGTCATAGTAATTGCACACATAGTAGCAACGAGTTTGTTTTTTATGATGGCCCGCCCTTTGCCAATGGTTTGCCTCATTACGGGCATTTGCTTACAGGTTTTATCAAAGATTTATTTGCCAGATTTCAAACAATGCAGGGCAAAAAAGTTGAAAGAAAATTCGGCTGGGATACCCACGGCCTGCCAGTAGAAATGGAAACCGAAAAAGAACTAAGCAAACAGCATAATCAGTCAATTTCTGGGCAACTTGCCATTCAAAAATTCGGCATCGAAAAATTTAATTCTGCTTGCGAAAAATCGGTGATGAAATATGCTAACGAGTGGAAGCAATATGTTACCAGGCAAGGGCGGTTTGTTGATTTTGATAATGGTTATAAAACCATGGATCTTAACTATATGGAATCAGTTATTTGGGCCTTCAAGCAACTTTATGATAAAGGCTTGCTTTACGAAGATTTTCGAGTGGTACCATATTCTTGGGCTTGTCAAACTCCGTTGTCTAATTTTGAAACCAAAATGGATAATGCCTACCGGCAAAAAGCCAGCAAATCGACAACTATCAAATTTTTATTGCAAGATCAACCTTTTGTTGAGGGTTATAAGCACTATTTACTTGCCTGGACCACCACTCCTTGGACTTTGCCTAGCAATTTGGCTTTGGCAATTGGTGCCGAAATAGAATATGCTGTGCTAAAAAATCAAGAAGAGGTGCTAATTTTGGCATCTTCTTGTGTGGCGAAATTTGCTAAAGAATTGCAAGAATATCAATTAATTAAAACTTATTTTGGTAAAGATTTGGTTGGTTTAAAATATCAACCACTTTTTCCATATTTTGCTAATCATCACAAAGCTTTTTTGGTGCTTTCTGCCAATTTTGTTTCTACCGAAGATGGCACAGGAGTGGTGCATATCTCCCCTGGTTTTGGTGAAGACGATCAGTTTTTATGCAAACAGCACTCAATTGCCACGGTTTGCCCAGTTGATGAAGGGGCAAAATTTAATGAGCAGGTTTTTGATTTACCAACTTTGTCACTAAAAAACCGCCATGTTTTTGATACTAACGACGATATCATTAAATATTTAAAATCGCAAAATTTGTGGCTGAAAACCGAGCAATATTTACACAACTATCCACATTGTTGGCGAACCGACACTCCATTAATTTACAAAGCGGTGAGCTCGTGGTATGTGAAAGTGGTTGATTTTAAAGATAAAATGCTTGAGTTAAACCAGCAAATAAACTGGATTCCTACTCACTTAAAAGATGGGCAGTTCGGCAATTGGCTAGCTTGTGCTCGAGATTGGTCTATCACCCGAAATCGTTTTTGGGGTTGCCCTGTGCCTGTTTGGAAAAGTAAAAGTGGTAAAATTAGGGTTTTTGGCTCAATTGCTGAGCTTGAGAAGGTTTCTGGGCAAAAAATCAACAATTTGCATCGGCCTTTTATTGATAATATCACTTTTGTTGAAAATAACGAGCAATTTACTCGAGTTGCCGATGTGCTTGATTGCTGGTTTGAAAGCGGTTCAATGCCTTTTGCTCAAGTGCATTACCCGTTTGAAAATAAAGAGTGGTTTGAAAATAACTTTCCTGCCGATTTTATCACCGAATATTTGGCACAAACTCGTGGTTGGTTTTATACTTTAATGGTGATGTCTACTGCTTTATTTGCTAAGGCTCCGTTTAAAAATGTGATTTGTCATGGCACCATTCTCGATGAAAATTCTCAAAAACTTTCAAAAAGATTAAAAAATTATGCCGATCCGCTAGAAATTTTTGATACTTATGGCTCTGATGCCATGCGGTTTTATATGATTTCACAGCCAGTTATGAGGGGGCAAGAATTAAAGATTGACAAAGATGGCAAGGCGATTAAAGAAACCTACCGTTTGGCTATTAAACCTTTTTTAAATGCTTTTAACTTTTTTTGCTTGTATGCCAATGCCGACGGTATTAAGGCAAATTTAATTAGCACTCCACGAAAATTTAGCAATATTTTAGATCAGTATATTTTGGCAAAATTAAAAATCACTAACAATAAAATTGAAAAATCTTTGCAAGAATTCAACACAATTTCTGCTTGCGAAGAGTTTTTGCATTTTTTTGAAGTGCTAAATAATTGGTATATCAGAAGAAACCGCCAAAGATTTTGGCAAAACAACAATAGTCAAGAAATTGCCACAGATAAACAAAATGCCTACGATGTTCTTTATACGGTTTTGCTAACAATGGCAAAAAATTCTGCCCCGTTGTTACCTTTTACCACCGAGTTTATTTGGCAAAAAATTAAATTACGGCACCGTTGAATTCCAAATTTGCCAAACTGATTTTAATATTTTGTTAGATTGATTAATTTTAAAGTTGAAATGGTATTAATCTAAATCCCCCTTCTTTTTGTTCGTGATGAGTAGTGTAAGCAAGGCAGAATTGGGGGCAAACCCCCCTTCTTGTAGAAGGGGGGTTTAGATCGAAGCGCTGTATTTATTTGTGGAAATGGTATTAGAAATTTCTTAAGCCGAGCCAGAACTGTCACTCTTATCTTCTATGCTATCACTTTTATCATCGCTACTGTTTTCTTGTTTTTTGCCACCACCACCGTCATTTTTCGCATTTTCTGCCATATTAAATGCACTATTCCAAGCTAAAGAAGTGGCGATTTTTTGTGCAAAATTTGCTTTACTTACAAAAGATTTGAAAGTATTTAAAGCATCTTGGCCAGATTTATCAAGAGAAGAACCAAAGATGTAGTCAATTATTCCGGGAATTAAATCAAACATTTTTAACAACAAATAAATACCTACTACCCCTCTTAATACCGTAAAAATAATGCCCATTTTACCGCCAGCAAGCATATCGGCAAATATTCTGACAGCAGAAGGAATGCCCACAGATATTATTGCAAAAGCAGAACTTTTAGAAAATTCATTAAATTGCAAAATACAAGCAAAACTCTTGCCTTTATTGTTAGAGCAATCTATTTTGGCTCCATTATCGGTAAATTTTGGATTGACACCTAAAATCAACAAATCAGAAGCTTGAATGAAAATGGCAATATAAACAAATAAAATAATAGGCTGTAAAGCAAAAGAAATTAATTGCATAAACCATGTGTTAAAAATATTTTGGGTTCTTTTAAACAATAAAGTTGGAAAAATAACTGGAGAAATAAAAATATAAACAACAATCGCTAAGGCACTAGTGACAAAAAGATATAGTGCTCTAATAATTACTAAAATCATCATAATCGCAAAAAAGAAAATAGAAATAGCGATTAAAAAACCATAAACCCCAGTAAACATGGTAGAGATAATCAAGCCAACAATATTGGCTGTGGAAGTGCCAGGGGTAAAAGCTAGATAATATTTTAGTTTGCAATCAAGTATATTGAATATTTGCAAATATTTAAAAGATTGATTGGTAATTATGGGTAAATTTTCAGGTCTACACATATCTCCTTCTGCGCTAGTATATTGAAAAAACTTAGCTATCAATTCTGGAAAAGAGCCGTAAATTGCATCAAAAAACATAGTTTTCCAAGCATCGCCCAAGGCAAAATAAGCTACTATGCCAATTTTAAAGATTAATAAAATTATTTCTTTTCTTTTTGACATGCCAATAACATCGCCAGGAGCCATCAACATTTTGATGCCAAAAAAAACAATTGCCAAAGTCATGGCAACTTTAATGGCATATTGCAAATTATTTTGAATATTGGTAAAAATATTTTGCCCATCGCTTTGTCCTTTTTCATATTCTTTCTGTATGCTACCGTTTATGCAGGCTTCGCCGTTGGTTGTTTCGCCACTTTTGCATAAAGTATGGCCATTTTTATTGGCAAAAATATTGCCAAAAGTTTCATAAAAACACTGAGCAACTGGGGCACTTAAATTGATTTCGTTGCCAAGTAGCCCTACTTGTTGAGCTTGATCTCCATTTGGGGTTTTAAAATTAAGGCAGGCATATGAAAAATAACGATTTATTTTTCTGTCGCGTATGGTGTAGGCAACATCAGAAGCAATGGTGCAATGGCTGTAATATTGACATTGGTTAATTAATTGATAAGATTTGTCTTTGGGCATACAAGTTTCGTCGTTTTGAGTGTCGCTATCTGCACAAGGTAAATCTTCTGCCAACAGGGCATTTTCATTTTCTGATGGGCTAGATAAATCTTGGTTTTCTGTAGAAATAAATGTATCTTTTAGCGTTTTTAAAGATTTTTCTATATCTTGAGCACTTTGTTGTTTTTTTGGATAGGTTGTGCCACCAGCGACAGAAAAATTATAAGGGCATAGGCTGTGGCTTTCGGCACACAAAACTCTACCCTCTTCTCGTTCTTTTACCATAAATTCAACAGGAATATTAAAAAGTCCAGGAATATTAAAAAGTCCAGGAATATAAAAGGAACAAGTGGTGCCTTTTTTGCAAAATACAAAACTCCGATTTTCTGGATCGTTGCCTGATTCAACATCTTCTAGGCAAATATAATTTTTGGCAAGGTTTTCGCAACATTTTTGTTCTTTATCTTGATATTGAGCACAATTAAAATTACCAGGATCAAGTCCTCTTAAATAGAAAGGCTTCATTTTTTCTAAGACATCATCTGCGCAATCATTGTCATCGATGTTTTTTCTAATATAATCTTTATTATTATTTTTTTGAACTATGACATCATTTATTTTAAAATATCTGCCAGAATTATTTAATTCATCTGCTTCTTTATCTGTTTTTGAATTTTTTGTTGCTAAGTATTTTTGATAGTTAATCTCTCCTTTGTTTTCATAATCAATATTATCATCTACATAAGTTGGTTGTGACCAATTATAACCGCAAACCCTCACTCTTCTTATTGTTTTTTGAGCTGTCTCTGCAATAATTGCCCCTTGTACTACCGCTGCTGCAAGTAATCCCGTTGTTATGGAGTGACCAGTAATGCAAGTAGGAACTCGACCTGTTGTGGCTTTTATTAATGTTTTTGAGTAGATAAAAACATCTTGAATAGGGTTAAGTGATATTGAAGGAGCGCCTCCACAAGCGATGGCTGCAGAATTATTTGCTATTTTAAAAGCAAGCCAATAAGCGTTAAAATAAGTGGCACAATATGGGTTAGACATTTCAAGCATAAAATCTGAACCTAAGCCTTCTTCTGGATTAGATGTTAAAGATGGTTTCATATTGATTTTTAAAGTTTCACTATCATCTTTGCCTTTCCTAATTTTATCGTAATCTAGCTGTTCTTGGCATTGCCTGATTCTTTCTGGCCCATATTTTGGAGCCATGTCGTTGGCATTGGCCAAATTAAATTGAGATAGCAGAAAAAATATAAGAAAAGCTACAAAAAATTTTGGTTTTTTCATAATAATTTTTGTGCTTTTTGATAAAAAATAGGCAACCAATCTTGCGGATCTTCGCCGTGCTCATCGATTATTTTATCAAGCAGAGCAACTGTGTCGTTTCTGCCAGATAAAACCTGAATTAAACTGTCCATACCAGATAAATCAAGCCTTGCCACCACTCCATCGTTATCTTGTTTGACCAAAAAAAATCTTGTGCTGGGATCGGTAGATTTCACAATAGAAAACTCTCGTTCTGATAACATAAAAATGTTGCGATAAGCTGGAGTGGCTCTGAGATTTGGTAAAAATATTTGAGTAGCGGTTTGTTGCACCAAGGTGTCAGAAATTTCGCTTTTCGAAGCATCTTCGACCGATTGAGTGGCAAAAACCACCATGGCATTTAGTTTTCTCATAACTTTTAGCCAATCTTTAATTTTAGGGGCAAAAACCGCATTGCCAATTAATGCCCAAGCTTCGTCTAAAACTATCATAGTTGGCTCGCCTTTTAAAGAAGACTGAATGCGATGAAACAAATAAAGCAAAGCGGGAGCTAAAGCAACTTTATCTTGCAACAAATAGCCCATTTCGATACCAAAATTTCTGGCGATAGAAAAATCGATATTGTCGGTTTCGTTGTCAAAAAGCCGAGCATGAGAACCGTTAGAGTGCCAAATAGAAAGCCTGTTTGCTAAACTGCCCGGGCCTCCCAAGCCCATAAAAGGAGCGATGTTTCTTAACATTCTTTGCTCTTTTGGTAGTTTGTAATTGCCGTTGACTGCTTCGTTGATTCTTTCAATTTCGTGAGCACCCAAAACCTCGCCGTTAGTAGAAACCAGTGCTTTTAATAATTCAACCAAAAAAGCCCGATTTTGGCTGTTTTCTTCAAGTTGCAAAGGGTTAAAGCCAGAAACTTTAGAAGCGGTGGGAATCATATATTTGCCACCGACAGCTCTGATAAAAATTTCTGCCCCGCGATCTTTATCAAAAAAGAAGAGCCTGCCATAAAATTTTTGTGCTTGAGAACTTAAAAAATTTAGCAACACTGTTTTACCTGCCCCAGTTGGGCCAATAATCATGGTGTGGCCAACATCTCGCACATGAAAACTAAAAAAATAAGGAGTGCCAGAAACGGTGTTAAGCACGGTAACCGCATCGCCCCAGTGGTTACCCTTTCTTTTGCCCGAAGGATAGTTATGAAAAGAGGCAAAAGATGCCAAGTTAAGAGTGTTGATGGTAGAGGCTCTTGCCATAAAGCCATTGTTGCTGGGGAGTTGCGACCAAAAAGCGGGCTCAAGATTTAGTTTTTCTCTTACTCCTGTAATGCCGGCATTGGCTAGCTCAACAGATGCCATAGATAAAGCACTTTCTAGCGATTTTTGACTATCTTCTATGCACATGACGGTCATATAATGATTGCCAAAAGCATAGGCTCCGCCCATTGCCGAATCGAGAGCCTCGTCAATTTCTCTGATTTGCGAAACTGCCACATCTTCGGATTGCATTAATCTTCTTTGTTGTAACTGCATTGAGCCGATTGCCGACATACGATCGGTAAAAACAAAGGATTGGCTAATAATTAATTCAAACGGCATTTGCATAAAACCATCAAAAACACCAGCATGAGTGGCGGGGCGATATTCTTTGATTGCCACTAAACCTGCATATTTTATGGTATCGGGATTGTGTACTTCTATTGATTTTGCCCCAATATAAAGCCTTGAAACTGGCAAATAGGTATCAAGATTAGAGGTGGGTGCTAAATAGTTTTGTTGATAACCACAATTAATTATTCTGCCAAAAAAATTGAGAATTTCAGACTGAAAACCGTCGTCGGTTTCAACCACTTCAAGCAACTGTGGATTATAATTAGAAAAGCCATTGAGTATTCTTTCGGTCATTTCTTCTAGCTCGCCATAGGCTTCTTTCATATATTCTTCCCAAGCGGCTTTACTAGTTTTTTGTTGGGCTTGACTGATTAAATTAATCGCCCCAACCACTCCGCCTTGCGCTTGACCTCGAACGATGGTTAAAAAGTGTTCGTTAACAAAACATTTTTCGTCAGAATGTCGAGAAGCCCAATTTTGATTTAGTTGCTTGCTAAAATCATCTGGCATATCGCCGTCTGGAAAGGCTTTTTCTTTTCTTCTGATGGTGTGAAAATGCAGTGAAAAACTGCTTTGAGCCATGCTTTTTAGCAAATTATTTCGGGTGTTTTTTTTGAGATCAACATCGACATCGTCGGCGGTTTCAAAAGAAAAGCCCTTAATTTTGACCACTCTAAGCAATTCGTCTTTTTTGGTGAGAATGGTGTTATGATTCCAGTGGCTTTTGTAAGGAATAAATTTAGAAGCAGAAACCTCTCTATTAATTACAGATTCTTTTTTAGATTTAATAACAGAGAATTGCATAGTTAATTTTGATTATTTCTCAATAGATTGCTATTTTTGCCAATTAAAAATAAAAAAGCAAGAGCGGGTATTGCTAAAAAAACAGAAAAAATAAAAAAATGATACCAGCCCAAATAGTCAGCATAAATGCCAGCCGAGCTTGCCAATAGGCTTCGGGCTAAAGAACCTAAAGAGGTAAATAGGGCATATTGAGTGGCAGAAAAATTTTTGTTGCAAAGCGAAGTAAGATAGGCAACAAAGACAAAATCGCCAATTCCTCCGCTGATATTTTCAACAAAAACCACTAATAATAAATTTATATCAAAATTAATGCCCCAAGCATCAACATAATTGCTGTGTGATTTTGCTAAAAAACAAAAAGTTAAATTAGAAACCGCTTGCAAAAACAAAGCAAAATAAAGTAAATGCTGTATTTTGGTTTTTTTCACCAAAATCGCCCCCAAAAACACACCAAACAAAGTGGCAAACAGACCAAAAGTTTTTAAAACTCCTGCTAGTTCTTTTTTAGAATAGCCAACATCTAACAAAAACAGCATAATCATATTGCCGGCAAAGGCATCGGTAAGTTTAAAAAAAATAATAAAAAGCAATATAAAATACCATTTTTCTCTACTTAAAAAATCGTGATAAGCATCGATAATAAACAGCCAAACTTTTTTAAATAAATCGTTTTTTTTAGATTGTAAATAAAAGTTATTTGGCTCTTTTTTGTGGCTAAAAATAATAATAAGCATCAAAAAAAATATCAAAAAAGCAATAACAAAATAAACCAAATACCAAGCAAAAATAGTGGCTAAAAACAAAGCAAAACCACCCGAAAGCAACATACCAAAGCGATAGCCATACATATAAATCATGGTTGCAATGCCCTGATCTTGCAAAGAAAAATTTTCGATTCTGTAAGCATCAATCACAATATCTTGGCAAGCCGAAAAAACAGCAATCAACAGGCCAAAACTAGCAATAAATAGCAAATTATTTTGTTTCACAGCAAATGCCAAGCCAATGCAAGATAAAATTAAGCCAAATTGATTAATTAAAATCCAAGATTTTTTTTGCCCAAAATGTTTTTGTAAAAATGGTGCATTAAAACAATCAAATGCTGGGGCGACGAACATTTTTAGAGAATAGGGCAACGAAAGTAAAGAAAGAAAACCGATGGTTGATAAATCGAAGCCTTTTTCAAATAAAGTGGCTTTTAAGGTAGATAAAATCAGGGCCAATGGCAAACCAGCAACCAAACCAAGACAGGCTATGATTAAAAAATTTCTGTTGGCAAAGATTTTTAAAAACATAAATAATTGTTGAATTATACCATTTTTATGGTTAGAATTATACAATAAAACTTTATAAACAAATTTACAACAAAAATTATGCTCGAACACAAAAACTCTTCAACCATCTATGGCACCACTATTTTAGCGGTTCGTAAAAACAATCAAGTGGCAATTGGTGGCGATGGGCAGGTTTCTTTGGGGCAGACAGTATTAAAATCTAATGCTAAAAAAATTAGAAGAATAGGTGATGGCTCAATTATTGCTGGTTTTGCTGGTGCCACTGCCGATGCCTTTACTTTGTTTGAAAGGCTCGAAGGCAAACTCGAGCAATACCCAAAACAACTAACTAGAGCTTGTGTTGAACTTGCCAAAGATTGGCGAACCGATAAATATCTAAGAAAACTCGAAGCCATGATGATTGTGGTTGATAGCGAAATTTCTTTGGTTCTCACTGGCAACGGCGATGTGTTAGAGCCAGAAGATGGCATTATTGGCATTGGTTCTGGTGGCAATTTTGCTCTTGCTTCTGCTCGAGCTTTGGCCGATTCTAGCTTATCTGCCTATCAGATTGTTGAAAAATCACTAAAAATAGCAGCCGATCTTTGTGTTTATACCAATCACAACATTATTATCGATCAACTATGAAAAAAATCTTTTTGCTGTTATTGTTTATTATAATTAATGCCAAATTGGCAGTTGGTGCTGTCAACATTAACATCGATAGCAATCAATACAAAGCAAAGCTCTTGTTTGCTGGGTTTGATGTCAGCGAAGATAGCAAACAAATATTGCAAAAAATTCTCAATAACCTCAAAACAACCGGCTTGGTTGAAACTTTAATTAAAGAGCCAAAAATTTCCTCAGCCGAATTTGCCGATTTAACTGGTCCAGAAATTTTCGACATCAACCTACCGCCAATATTTAGTCAATATCAAAAAACCGGCATCGACGGCATTGTTATTGCTAACTTTAACTATGATTCTATCGGCAATCTGGAAATTAAAATTAGAATGTGGGATGTTTTTGAGAAAAAGCAAATTTTTGGCAAATATTATTCTGCTTCAAAAGATAGTTATGGCAAAATCGGCAACCTCATTAGCAACGAAATTTACCGCTCGGTAAGTGGTGAAGATCGTGGGCATTTTAATTCGCAAATTCTTTATGTATCCGAAACTGGCGGTTTCAAAAAAAGAATCAGAAAAATCTCGGTTGTTGATTTTGACGGTAGCAATTATCGCAATTTAACCGACGGCTCCGAAATCGTGCTCACTCCTATTTTTTCTAAAAGAACAGACGAAATTTTTTATCTTCGTTATTTTCAACAAAAACCGCAAATTTTTTCTTTAAATGTTAATTCAACCCGAACTCAAAAAATTGGTGGCTTTCGTGGCACCACTTTGGCTCCAAGTGTGCACCCGTTTGATGCCAACAAGCTATTAATCACCGCCATCGAAGACGGCAACAGCGATATTTTTGAAATAGACACCGAGCAAAATACCGCCAAAAGATTAACCAGCCATCTAGGCATCGACACTACAGCCTCTTATTCTCCCGACGGCAAAAAAATTGTTTTTTCTTCCGACAGAAGTGGCGGTCAGCAACTTTATTTAATGTCAAGCGATGGCTTGTCGCTTGAAAAAATCAGCAACGGTGGCGGTTCTTATTCAAAGCCAGTGTGGTCGAAAAATGGCAAATTTATTGCCTTTACCAAAATAAAAGGGGGCAAATTTTTTATTGGCATTATGTCGGGTAATGGTGGTGGCGAAAAACTGCTAACTACAGCCTATTTGGTTGAGGGGGCAAGATGGTCGCCAAACGATCGTTATTTGATTTATTCTAAAAAACTTGGGGCTTATGGTAAAAACTCAATTCCAAAGTTATATGTTCTAGACATCATCACAGGCTACGAGCATCAAATCTCCACCCCACCAGAAGAAGGGGCAACAGATCCCGATTGGATATAATACCATTTCGATCTAAATTCCCCGCAATAACGAAGGGGGTGGCACGAAGTGCCGGGGTAGTGTCGGCAACGCACGGTAAGATCTTTTCTTCGAAACATCCATGAAACATCCATCGGGCGATCGCCTCCCAACACTACCACGTCGTGCTTCGCCCGCCACCCCTTCCACGGGAAGGGGAATTTTGCCCCGCATTCGATCGTAATTCCCCTTTATTGTTGCAGATTGGCAAAATATTTATTGATTGCCAACACCAAATTATTGACAATTTTTCTTTTATACAAAACACCGTTTAGCATTTCTTCTTCTTGTTTGTTTGAAAGATAGCCAAGCTCAATTAAAACCGAGGCAACATCAGGGGCGGTAAGCACCATAAAACCAGCAAAGCGATGTGAGTTTTGTAATATTTTTATTTCTGCTTGCTTCATTGCCAAAACCACCTCTAAAGCAAATTTTGCCGAGTGATTTTTGGCTTGTCTTTGCGATAGATCGATGAGGGTTTTTACAATATCTTTGCTAGCATTGGCAAAATCAACTCCATAAATAATGTCGGCCTGATTTTCTTTTTGAGCCAAAATTTCTGCCTGTTTGTCGGATGATTTTTCTGATAAAGTATAAATTGAAAAACCAGAAACATTATTGTCTGTAATCGAGTTGGCATGAAGCGAAATAAACAAATCTGCTTTCTTCTTTCGAGCAAATTCGACCCTAGTTTTTAACGGTAAAAATTTATCATCTTCTCTAGTTAAAAAAACCTTATATTTATTGTCTTTTTTTAGTTGTTTGGCTAGTTCTTGGGCATAAGCAAGAGTGAGATTTTTTTCGTAAGCACCACCATAAACCCCGATGGTGCCAGGATCTTTTCCGCCATGACCTGCATCAAGCACGATAATGAGCTTTTTTTTGCCGTCTCTGATAGTGTATTTTACTTGTGAATCTGTGGTTTTTTTGATAATAATATTATTTTCTGGATCTGTTGTTGTTTTGCTGTCAATAGAGTTTTTTTGGTTTGCAATAAGTTGTGGTAAATTGTTGCTAAGCAAGTCGAAAGATATTGAGTTTTGTTGATGATTGGTGGCGATGTTTTGCAATAACAATTCTTCTGTTAAATCAAAAACCAATCTTAATTCGCTTTGTTGAGTTCGAAAACGAAAAGAGCTGATAAAATTTGGCAACACTGGTTGATAATTGGCTTGTGACAGAGCGGTATTTTTTAAATCACAAACAAGTCTGGGCGGATTTTGCAGAGTAAATATTTTAAATTCTGGATTGCTGTTGAAAAATAAAGTGGCTTTTTTAGTGTTATTGCTGTTGACGAATTCGATTTTTTCAAGCAAAATTTGTTTTTTTGTGGCTTGATTGGCAAAACAATGTTGATGAGAACTAAGCAAAACCAAGCACAAAGCAACACAAAGCCATATAATTTGTTGTAAGTTTTTGTTCATACTTGACAATTAATTGCATTTAAAAACCATTCACTTGCCAAATTTTATGCTGTTAAATGTTGATTTTCAAGATAAAAAATGAAATCTACTTATTTGAAATTTTTTTTAATGACCCAAGTTTAATAAAATATTTTGAAAATTTAAAAGATGAGCTAGGAGATGCTGTTATAAAATCAGGCAAGGTTAACGAATTTTATAAAGTGCTATGTTTAGTGGTGAAAGATCAAAATGAGCCAAATGAAACTAATTTAGCAAAGCTCTGTTCTTGTATTACCGAAGAAAAACCTTCTACACATTTGGTTTTTAAAACAAAATTGATGGAACCATCGGCGAAGTTTCTTCTGAGCTTATAGCTAGTGCTACCAGCTCTAATTTAAGTTTATCTCTTAGTTCTGATCTCTCTAATTTCTCTGATCTTTCTGAATTGTCCAGCTTCACGTGCACCTTTTAATTTAGTAGAAGTAACGCAGCGGAAGTAACACAACAGAAAGATGCCGTCATTTTATAATATTGCCTTGATATGTTTAGTAAAAATATTTGCAAGTAAGTTGCATTATATTGTTTTTAATTTAAAAAAATTGTGCTTAAATACTGATTTTCAAATTAAAATGGTATAAATTTATGATTTTACAAGAATATCAATATTGTTTAAACGGCGATCAGCCTAATTTTCGACCAAAAAAAATGGTCATTATGCTGCACGGTTATGGTTCGAATGCTAAAAGTTTGTTGGAGTTGGCTCGGTTTTTGGCTTTGCCCGAAGTGATTTTTGTTGCTGTAAATGCGGTGAGTCGCTGGGAAGGTGGTTTTTTTGATAGCTACCAATGGTTCTCGCTCTATGGCAATAACGGGCAAAGAAAGCAATTGGCAGAAATTTCTTTGCAAATTAAAGAAGCAAATTTGCAACTTGCCAATTTTATTGCAGACCAGCTCAAAAAATGGCAACTTAATTATGCCGATTTAGTGTTGTTGGGTTTTTCGCAAGGGGCGATGATGGCGAACTATCAGGGGTTTACTTTGCCACAACAAGTGGCAGGAGTGTTAAGTTATTCTGGTAGAATTATTTTACCAACTTTGTTGCAACAGGCTATTTTGTTTAAACCAAAAACCTGTTTAATACACGGTAAGCAAGATTCGGTTTTGCCTTTTGAAAATTTTTTGGAAGCAAAAAAGATTCTTGCCGAATTGAATGTTGCTTATCAAGATTGTGCTTTAGATAATCTAGATCACAGCATTGATAACCGTGGCATCGAAGTTGGTAAAAAATTTTTACAAGAAGTGTTTTTATATTAACTTTTATTTTTTATATATTGTAATCGTAATCATTTTTTTACAGCATGTGCTTTCCAGTTTGGTTTTATTATATGCCATCCGCCACTTGGCGCTTTAATTGTTGTTCCTTGTGCTGTTATTGCTCTAATTAGTTATGGTGTGCAGCAAAGAGAATCTTCAAGCAATCAAGATCCAGTAGAAGTAGAAGTAGTAAAAAAAGTGAAAAAAACTTATGGTGAGATTAAAAAAGTTATGGATTCTGAAAAAAATGATGAAGAAAAGAAAACAGAAATTCAGAAAATTCTTTTTGAGAGTTTTGTCTATCGGGCTGAGAATGTTTCTTTTTGGGATAATGTTACTATCAATCAACAAAAATTCGATGCTTTAATGAGGTTAAAAGTTGATTCTGAAAATCCTAGCGATCAAGAAAATCACAAAGTGCAGTTTTGTCAAAAAATGAATGAAATTTTTTGTTGTATCAAAAATCAGCCTGAATTTAAAGCTGAATTTCAAGATGAGAAAATATTGCAGTTAATACAAGACTATTGTGAGGCTGTAGTAGAAGTGGAAGGTTATTCGTCGTCGGGTAGATAGGTTATTTGGGCAACAAACGGTGGCAGGGCGAGGGGAGCAAAGAGGCTAAGCAAGAACCCAAGCACTTCGGTTTTTTCTGGAGCAGGGGTGGTAAGCGGTGAGAATCCTCCTCTTACTGTCGGATGGCTTTAAAAATACAATAAAAACCTCCTTTAATTATTTATAACATCCAAGGCTTTTTGATGTAAAATGCTGTTGGCAGAGGCAAGAAGCTTGGTATTGGATTGTAGTTTTAGTTTGTTGCCCTGCCAATCGCTCACCACCCCGCCAGCATTTTGAATAATCGGAATAATAGCAGTGAAATCATAAACTTTTAAACCGGGTTCAATAATCAGATCAACAAAACCCATAGCTAAGCAGGCATAATTGTAGCAGTCGCCACCATAAATTACTCCGCCGATTTTTTGATATTTAGTGAGTTTGTTAATTGTTTCTAATGTTTTGAGATCTTCGTTGCAGAAAAAATAAGGAGAGGTGGTGCAAAGAACCGCATCGGCTAAATTGTGGCATTGTCTGGTTTTGATGGTTTGCTGATTAAAAATGGTTTGTTTTTGTTGGTTGGTGAACCATCTTTCTTGTGTGATTGGTTGGTTTATCATACCAAAAATTGGTTGCTGATGGCTAACAAAGCCAATTAAATTGCCAAAAACTGGCTTGCCAGTAATAAAAGAAGAAGTGCCATCTATGGGGTCTAAAACCCATAGATGATCGGCGGTTTCTTGGTGGCTTGGATATTCTTCGCCAATAATGCCGTGTTGCGGAAAGTGTTTTTTGATTTCGGCGATCCAAGCAAATTCTATTTCTTGATCTGCCAAAGTGACGGGGGATTGATCGAGTTTTGCCACTTCCCCATTAGCAAGCCGGTAATATTTTTTGGTAATAATATCGGCAATGTCTGCCAAATGATGGGCGAAGCTAATAATTTCCATTATTTTTCTATTAAAATATTGATTTGTTTCTTTTTACTATAGTTGCTTGCTGTGATGGTTTGTTGATAGCTTTTGATGTAGCATAAATCATCTTTTGGATTGTTTTTTTGGTCTTCGTCTTGGCAAAAATATATTTTGCCTTGTAAGAATAGTTTTTGATTATCGGCAACGGCATTTAGGCTTATTTTGTTGCTTTTGATGTCGTTCCAGTTAAAAAAAGCAATTAAATTTGCTTTATTCTCTTTTGCAATTTCTACTACACTTAAAAAACTCGGGGCAGATTGATTGATTTTCCAGCCCTTTTTGGCAGAAATATCGATAGCAATTTGAGTGTCGCTTGCTATTTGAGTGCTGGGAATATTTTCGAGGTTTGGTAAATATTCAAGAAAGCTTTCTTTGGGCAATTTGAGTGGCGGAACGATGTTAAAAAGTTTAGAAGCAAGAGAAGTTCGATTGATGTTGATAATTCTGTTGTTGCCAGAATCAACAAGATAAAAGCTATCGATGCCAAGCAAAATGTTGTGTGGTTCATCGAGTTGAGTGTTGTTGCCTAAATTATCGCCTTGATTGTTTTTTATTAGTTCTTGCTCTTGATAATTGGTTGAATCGAGTTTGAGAAGAGAATTTGCGAAAGTGCTGGCAATGTAAATGCCGGTGTCGTCAACGGCAAAGCCTCTGGCATTTTGTAATTTATTGTGAGTATTGCTGTATATTTTGCTAATTTGTTGATTTTTGTCGACAAGATAAAGGGCGGAGTTGACAGAATCAAGCACATAAAGTTTTTTGTTGAAAACATTGAGTGCTGTTGGTTGGGGCTGATTTAACTGTTTTTTGAGTTCGTTATTAATTTTGGTGAGTGGCTGAATGGTTTTTTCTGATAAAGAATAAGAAAGAATTTGCGAACTGCCAGAATTGCTAAAAATGAGATTGTTTTGATCGGGGAAAAAAGCTAGATCGACAGGCGAAAATAAAGAAACCTCGTTGGCTTTTTTGGTTTCGTTAATTTCTTCGCCAATAAAACTGTTGCCAGCAATGGTTTTTACTTGATTGTTGTTGAGATCAATTAATCGCAGAGCATGGTTGTTGGTGTCGGCAACAATAATGGTGTTGTTGTTTTGATTAAAGATGATGCCTTGCGGGTTGTTAAAAGCAGAATTTTGTAAATCGCCATCTTGCAAGGCTTTTTTACCAGAGCCGATTTTGGCAATTATGTCGCCTGCCAAAGTGCTGATGATGATGTTGTTTTGAGCACTGTTGGCAATAATAAAAGCAGATATTTGTTTGTTGTTAATTGACAGTTTATTGGCTTGAACAATTTTGGTTGGATAGCTTAACACATTGGTGATTAGACGATCTTGTTCTAACAAAATTGGCAGTTTTTGGCGATTAAGACTAAAGCGATTGCTGTGTAATAATTTTTCTGTTTTTTGTAGAAAACTAGCGATGTTGTTAAGAGTGTTTATTTTGGCGATTTGTTTGGCATTTTGATCAAACAAAATCAGGGTTGGGGTTTGTTGAACTTGAAAAATGTCGACAAGTGTTTTTGCGGAATCGTTAATTATTGGATGGGTGATGTTGTTGCGAACGATAGCTTTATTGAGAGTTTTTCTTTCTTGTTGGGTGGTAAATTTGGCAGTATGAATGCTAATAACCGCCAAACCGGGATATTTTTCTTGCAAATCGTTGAGTTGATTGATGGTTTGCAAGCAAGAAAAACAAGCATAATGCCAAAAATTTAAGATGACAATTTTATTTTGCAAATCTTTAATGGTGAGAGACTTTGAAACATTGAGCCAATTATTGATTTGATTAACTTTTTCTAGTTGATTAAGAGGAGATTCTTGCCAACTTTTATTTTTAGAAATGTTAGCAAGAATACTAAAAATAATCCATAAAATTGCTAAGATTGAAGTGATTAACAATAAAAATGATTTATCTTTTTTGCTCAGTATCATTCTGGTTTTTTGATAGAGTTTATTTCTTCTTGCAGAAGTTTATTAATCAATTGTGGATTAGCTTGCCCTTTGGTTTCTTTCATTATTTGACCGATGAAAAAGCCAAATAATTTTTGATCGCCAGCAACACATTTGGCAAAATTATCTTGGTTGTTAATAATTACTTTTTTTATAATAGCAATTAAAGCAGAAGAATCAGATACTTGTTTAAGCCCTTTTTCTTGCACAATAATAGAGGCTTTTTTATTGGTTTCAAGCATTGTATCGAGCACATCTTTGGCGATTTTACCTGAAATTTCACCAGATTTAATTAAAGAAAGAAGCTCAATTAAATGACTGGCAGGAAGGTTTAGATTGGCAAAATCGATGTTTAACTTGTTCATTCTGCCAAATAATTCAACGGTAAGCCAAGAAACACAAAGTTTTGGCTCGTGATGGGCGATAAGTTGCTCAAAATATTGTGAAATTTCTTCTTCGGCAGTTAAAACCCCAGCATCATATTCGGAAATGTTGTATTGCTTGATGTAGCGAGCTTTTTTCAGCCAAGGAAGTTCGGGTAAATTTTGTTTAATTTCATCGATAATTGTTTGTTCTAACACCAGTTTTGGCAAATCGGGATCGGGAAAATAGCGATAATCCATAGCATCTTCTTTGCTTCGCAACGCCCTTGTTTCACCGTTGACGGCATCAAATAATCGGGTTTCTTGCTTAATTTGTTGCCCAGATTCAAGCAATTGCACTTGTCTTTTTGCTTCAAACTCAATAGCTCGAGCAATGTTTCGCATTGAATTGAGATTTTTTATTTCGCAACGGGTGCCTAAAATTTTAGAGCCAACAACTCTCACCGAAACATTGGCATCGCATCTCAAATTGCCTTTTTCCATATCGGCATCTGAAGTTTTTAAACAACGAAGTAGTGAGCGAACGGTTCTTACATATTCGGAAGCTTCTTGTGGCGAGCTTAGATGAGGCTTGGAAACTATTTCCATTAAAGCAATACCTGATCTGTTGAGATCGATTAGTGATAATTGTGGATGCTGATCGTGTATTGATTTTCCGGCATCTTGTTCGAGATGAATTCTTTCGATGCCGATGGTTTTTTTGACAAGCTCTTTTTTTTCGTTTTGGAAAGCGATTTCTAGTTCGCCTTCCCCTACTAACGGATGCAGATATTGCGATATTTGATAGCCTTGCGGTAAATCTGGATAAAAATAATTTTTACGGTCAAAAACCGACACCGAATTAATTTTTGCCCCAATGCCTAAGCCAGTTTTTACGGTTTGATAAACCGCCTCAATATTGATAGTGGGAAGCATTCCGGGGAAAGCAACATCAACTAAAGATACTTGCGAATTTGGGCTGGCACCAAAAGCAATGGCAGATCTTGAAAAAAGCTTAGAATTAGTGGCGATTTGGGCATGGATTTCGCAACCTATCACCACTTCATAAACATTGTTTTTTCCTTGAACTTGATACATAAATTAACGATTTTTAAAAAAGAAATTTAAGAAATTTTTTATAGAGCTTGGTTTGCTGTTTTTTTGTTGATAATGTTTTTTCTTTTTTCTATCATAGCGATCGTGACGATTTTTTTGATAGCGATGTTGCTGTTGTTGTTGCGGCTCTTGCTCGAAATCGGGTTCGCAGTTTTGTTCGTTAGTGTCAAAATCTTGCAAATAAGATTGCTCGATATTGAGTTGATTTACTTTGCCTGTGGCGATTTTCATATCAAATTCTCTTTTTTCTTCTTCGGAAAGATTTTTTCTTTTTTTGATATTAAAACCATTAACCCCGTTTTCTTCACTCGGATGAAAAAAGATGTAGATGTTATAATTTTTTTCGGTGAGGTCTATTTCATTTTTTTTGTAGTTGATGATGTGAGATATAGTTTTGGCATCGGTGTAAACATAAATCACTCCTGCTTGCTTGTCGGCACAAGCATGCCTTATGGCTCTTAAAATGCTAACTACTAAAATTTCTACCGAACGAACAAAACCAGTTCCGCCACAATGTTGGCAAGGAGTGGTGATGGTTTCAAAAAAACTAGAACCCAATCTTTGTCGAGACATTTCAAGCAAGCCAAACGAACTGATTCTGCCCATTTGAATTCTGGCTCTATCGTTTTGCAGTTCGTCTCTTAAACTTCTTTCGATATTTCTTCTGTTTCTTTGATCTTCCATATCGATAAAATCAATGACGATTAAACCCGCCAAATCTCTTAATCTTAATTGTTTGGCGATTTCTTTTACGGCTTCTAGGTTAGTGTTGTAGGCGGTTTCTTCGATGCCAGATTCTTTTGTTGATTTGCCAGAATTTATATCGATGGCAACCAATGCTTCAGTGTTGTCGATAACAAGCGAACCGCCAGAAGGGAGGGCTATTTTTTTTTCGTAAAGAGCTGATATTTGTTGCTCAATGCGATATTTGTTAAAAATTGGGAGGCGATCGTTGTGAAGATTGATGTTGTGCTTATTGTTTGGCATAGTGAGTTTAGCAAAATCAAGCACTGTTTGATAGGCTTCTTCTCCTTCAACAACCACTTCGGCGATTTGCTCGTTATAAATGTCGCGAATGCATCTGCGAATGATATCGTCTTCGGCATGTATAAAAGATGGGGCAGTAGAAGATGAGGCAGAATCTTGAATGTTTTGCCATAGTCGGTTTAAATATTCGCAATCTCTTTTGATATCTTCTGGTTTTTTGCCAACCCCTGCTGTTCTGATAATTAAAGAGCGATCGATTGGCAAGTTGATGTCGTTGAGAATGGCTTTTAAAATTTTTCTATCGCGAAAATTGTCGATTTTTTTTGAAACACCGCCTTTGTTTGGTGTATTTGCCATCAATACACAATATTTGCCGGCAATAGAAATGTAGGTGGTCATAGAGGCACCTTTGTTGCCTCTTTCTTCTTTTACGGCTTGCACCAGCACAAGTTGCCCAGTTTTAATAACATCTTGCAGTTGGTATTTTTTATAAATATTGTAGATGTTAGATTTGTTGTTGTCTTTGTGTTCGGCTGTTTCTTCTTCAAGCGAATAGGAACCGATAGCAAAACTTTCTTGCTCATCTTTTTGTTGAGAAGAATAGCTGTTTGTTTCTTCTTCGTCGTCTTGCCTGGTGTTTTGCGGAACGGTGGAATCGAGAATTTTTTGCTTTTCGGCATCAGAGACTTGAAAATATTTAGGATGAATATCAGAAAATGGCAAAAAACCGTGACGATCCGAGCCGTAATCGACAAAACAAGCCTGCAAAGACTGCTCAACTCTCATTACTTTGGCAAGATAGATGTTGCCCTTAATTTGTTTGATAGAATAGGCAGAGCGATCAAAATCGAGTAATTTTGAATTTTGATCGACAACTGCTATTCTGGTTTCTTCTCGATGTGCCGAATCAATTATTATGCAATTATTTGTCATATTTGGTAATTTAATGTAAATAAAACATAAGCAATAATGTAAATCTGTTGATATTTTTCACATAATTTCTAATAAAAGTGATATTTTTTCAATTGTGATGTTGATAAAAACAACCTGTTTTAATTTGTAATTTTGATTGATAACTTCATATTTTTCACTTTTTAAATATAAATGATCTTAAGATTTACTGTTAATTGTTTGTATTTTATTTTGGTTAGCTATATTGATTTATCTATATTGGTTTGTGGTTTTAAGTAAAAATTTATTGTTAATTTTATTTTAAACTATTTTTTTGCCCTTAATTTATTGTATTACTTAAAAAAGTAGGCAAAAAAAACCTATAAATTAAAAACTATTATGATACAACAAAATATAATTTCAACATAAAAAAATTGTTTAAATAATTTTCTTTGCTTTTTGCAATTCTTTAATTTTTATAAATTTAGCGAATCTTGAAAAAGCAAAAAGAGAGCTGTAAATCAAGCCATCTAGGCCATAAATGAAATATCTTCTAATAATAAAAGCTTTCAAAAAACTCAGCAAAGGAGTGAGAAAAATTTTAATATTAGAAACGGTTTTATTTTTTTTTATAGCATCTTCTGCTTGCATTTGTGAATAAGAATTGATTTTTTCGATCCAGTGGTCGAAAGAACGAAAAGACTGGTGATAGACAATGTTTTTTAATTGTAAAATTTTGCCATTAGGCTGTTTTAACACCACCGAATCATGCACAGAACTATTGCGAAAACCAGCATAATCAACATTATATAACCTTAATTGATTGTAATAATAAGCAAATTTTTTTGGTTTTTCTTCAAAGCGAAATTTATTGACAATTTTTAAGTAAAAACCAACAACTTCACTAGAAATTGGCCTGCTGAAAATATTTTTGATTTCGTCGGCCAATTCTGGCGATATTTCTTCGTCGGCATCAAGATTAAGAAGCCATTTGTTTTGACATTGTTCTTGGGCGAAAATTTTTTGAGCCCCATAGCCATTCCAAGCATTAGAAATAACTTTTGCTCCGCAATTTTTGGCAACCAAACAAGTGCTGTCGGAGCTGTGCGAATCTACCACGATAATTTCTTGAGCAATATTTTTTACAGAATTAATGGTTTTGGCCAATCTATCTGCTTCATTTTTGGTGATGATAAAAACCGAAATTGGTAACATATAAATAAGATTTCATAAGATTTAATTAGGTCTTTAAATTATAATTAACAACAATTTAAAATGCAAAATGACTTTTTTAAAATAATGTATTGAAAAAAAAAATTAATTGATGAAAATAATAGTATGATGTGTTGAAACATAGATTTTTTTCACTTTATTTTTTGTTTTGGCAAAAATTTGAGTTTCAACATTTTTATAATAGAAAATAACCAAAAAGCAATTCATTTATGAAAAAAAGCAAAAAAAGAACTATTATTTTATCGGTTGCACTAATATTTTTATTGTTTAATGTTTTTGGTGTTGCTTATTATTTTTATAAAGTTGGTTCGGCAAAAAATGTTAATAATAAACCAGAAGTTTATCAAGAAGTAAAATCCGAAACAATAAAAGATAATGCTAAAATAGTCGATTCGGCACCGAAAATAGAAGGCAAAGAAAAAGACCGCAACGATCCAAGATATAAAAAAATATTAAATAGCCCACTTGTTAAAATACAAGAAGACGATTTTTATCTTGGTGATAAAAATGCACCCATTGTCTTTATTGAATATGCCTCGCTTTCTTGCCATCATTGTGCAGAATTCACCAAAGAATCTTTCTCAAAGTTGAAAGAAGAATATATAGATAATGGTAAAATGGTTTTTTCTTTTAGAAACTTCCCGTTAAATAATCAGGCATTGCTTTCGTCGTTGGTGGTAGAGTGCTATGCCAATCAGCAAGAAAATAAGCATCAAAAATATTTTGATGTAGTAAAAATATTGTTTCGCACCCAAGAAGAATGGGCTTTCGATCAAAAATTTTCTGATAAATTAAAAGCAATTTTAAAGTTAGATGGTTTAAGCGCAGCAAAATTTGATGAGTGTGCAAAAAATCAAAAATTATTAGAAAAAATATTAAAAAACAGAATAGATGCCATTGAGCAATTATCTTTAAATTCAACACCAACCTTTTTTATTAATGGCAAAATTGTTGAAGGCTTTGTTGATTATCCTTCTTTGAAGAAAATTATAGACAATATTTCTGGCAACACTAAATAAACAAAATGTCTAAAATTAACTCTATTAACAATTTTAGCATAGCATCTTCTAAAAGCGGTAGCTTTCTTAAATATCTCACAGAAATACAAAGGTTTCCAATTTTAACCGCAGAAGAAGAAATTAAATATGCTAATCAATTTGTTAATAATCCTGATAGTGCAGAAGGCAAAGAGGCGGCTAAAATGTTAATTCAAAGCCATTTAAGATTGGTGGTAAAAATTGCTAATAAATTCAAAAATTATGGCATACCTGTAAGCGATTTAGTTTCAGAAGGAAATATTGGTTTAATTCAAGCTTTAAAAAAATTTGCACCCGATAAAGGCTTCAGGTTTTCAACCTATGCTATGTGGTGGATTCGAGCTTTTATGCAAGAATATATTTTGCGATCTTGGTCTTTAGTAAAAATTGGCACCACTCTTGCTCAAAGAAAATTGTTTTTTAATTTGCATAAAATCAAGAAAAAACTAGGTTATAATCAAGAAAAATCTTTATCTTACAATCAAATCTCTGAAATTTCTAATAATTTAGGAGTTTCTGACAAAGAAGTAGTCGAGATGGATTCTCGGTTATCGCAATCTGATTCTTCTTTGCATTCTACCATTAAAAATGATAACGAAGAAATTGCCGAAGCCATAGAGTTGGTTGTTGATAATTCGCCCAATCAAGAGCAAATATTTGCCGAAAACCAGCATCAGCAACAGCAAAAAAACCTATTTCGGCAAGCTTTTGAAACATTAAATCCCAGAGAACAAGAAATATTATACAAAAGACAAATACTTGACAGCACCTACACTTTGGGGCAGTTAAGCAAGCAATATAATGTCTCTGGCGAACGAATTAGACAAATAGAAGAAATGGCTATTAAAAAAATCAAAAATCATATCGCTAAATTGCTACAAAATCATAATATTTAACCGCAATGTTTACAGGCATCATAACTCATCAAGCCGAAGTTTGTTTATTAGAAAAACAACAAAATGCCGATTTATTGTTGGCTCTAAAATTAAAGCATCTTTCTTTAAAAGATCGTCAATTAATTATTGGCTGTTCTATTGCTTGCAATGGCATTTGTCTTACTCTCGTCAAGAAACAACAAACAGCAGAAGATATTATTTTGTTTTTTCAAGCGTCTGCAGAAACCGTGGCAAAAACTACTATAAATAATTGGCAATTACAACAAATCATTAACTTAGAATTTTCATTAAAATTAGGCGACGAGCTAGGCGGGCATTTGTTGCTCGGCCATATTGACACAACAACCAAAATTCTTTTTATCGAGCAAAAAAACGAATCTTGGGAGTTTGTTTTTGGTAATCCAAGCCTTGTTTCTTGTTTGATTGCTAAAAAAGGCTCTGTTGCCATTAACGGTGTGTCGCTAACTGTAAACGACATTGATAATACTAGTTTTGCTGTTAATATTATTCCGCATACTTTTTTTCATACTAATTTTCAGTTTTTGCAAATAACAGACGAGGTGAATCTAGAGGTTGATCCTTTTGCTCGATATTTGGCAAACTATTTGCAACATCAAAATTTAAGTCTTTATGCAAAAAATAATTAATTTATCTACTATTCCAGAAATCATAGAAGAAGCAAAACAGGGCAAAATGTTTATTTTAATAGACGATGAAAACCGAGAAAACGAGGGCGATTTAGTGATGCCAGCTCAAAAATGCACTGCTCAACACATTAATTTTATGGCAACTTTTGGTCGGGGCTTGATTTGTTTGGCTCTTACCCCCAAAAGAGTAAAACAGCTAGAATTGTCGCTGATGTCTAGTAATAATCAATCAAAAAATAAAACCGCTTTTACTGTTTCAATTGAGGCCAAAGAGGGCATTAGCACCGGAATTTCTGCCTATGATAGAGCAAAAACAATAGAAGTTGCTATTGATTCTGCTTTGGGCAAAGAAAGCTTGGTTTCTCCTGGTCATATTTTTCCGTTACAAGCAGAAGAGGGTGGAGTTTTGGTAAGGGCTGGGCATACCGAAGCATCTGTTGATTTGGCGATTTTGGCCAATCTTAACCCTTCTGCGGTAATTTGCGAAATTATGAACGACGATGGCACAATGGCAAGATTACCTCAATTATTAAAATTCGCTCATAAGCATAAATTAAAAATAGCGACCATTGCCGATTTGATAGAATATAGAAGAAAAAACGAAAAATTAATCGAAATGGTGGCAAGTTATGATTTCAATCATAGTGTTGGCGGGTGTTTTGTGGCAAAAATTTATCGCAATATTTTAGATGGTGTAGAGCATATCGCTTTTGTTAAGGGCGATATTACCAAAAATTCATCAACTTTAGTAAGAATGCACCATCTTAATATTGTGAATGATTGTTTTAATTGGCTAGATAATCCAAAAAATAACAGTCTTAACAAGGCATTTAAAAAAATTGCAAAAGCTGGCAGTGGAGTTGTGGTGGTGGTGAGGCAACCTACAGAATCTATTTCTGATTTTTTTAATCTAACCAAACAACATAATAATTCGGCTCATATTTTAAGAAATTATGGCATAGGCGCCCAAATTTTAGCAGATTTGCAAATTAAAGATCTAATTTTGTTGTCAAATAATAAACAATCAGTAATTGGTCTTGAAGGTTATAATATTAAAATATCTGGTTACCGTAAATTATATTAAAAAAGCATCTAAAAACACTTTTATAAATTTTTTTAGAGATTATGTCAAAATTTCTCTTGTAAAATATAAAAAACAACTTGCATTTTAAAAAACATCTTTTAACATTAATGTTTATTAAAAAAAGTTATGAACATTAGTTTTATAATTTTTTGCTTATGTTAATTGAAAATACAAAAAAATGCAACATTCTTTATATGAAACCGTTTTTATTGCTCGTCAAGATCTTTCAACAGATGATATCGAAGCATTAATTGGCAAATTTTCTAAAATTATTACCGATGAAAAAGGTAAAATATCTTACGAATATTGGGGCCTTAGAACTTTAGCTTTTCCAATCAAAAAAAATAGTAAAGGTCATTATATTCTTCTTAAAATCACATCAACAAAGCAATCTGTTGCTGAATTAAGAAGAATAATGAGCTACAACGAAAACATTATTCGTTCTATGACTTTTGCCGTTGCTTCTCACTCTCAAGAATCTTCTTTGTGTGTTAATATCAAAGATCCTAATGCTAAAAAAGAGAAAAAAGAAGAAAACAGCAATCTTGATCTCATCTTATCTCAAATTCAATTCGAGGCATAAAATATGACTACCAACAACAATACAGTTCGCAACATCAACACTCACGAAAATGAAAATACTTTTTTAAGAGTATCTTTGGTTAATCAGAGTGTATTCATCAGAAAGAAAAAAACTTGCCCACTAAAAAACTATCCTCTGTCTGAAATTAACTATAAAAATTTGAAATTACTTAACAAATTTTTATCTGAAAGAGGCAAAATTGTGCCAAGTCGCATTACCAATGTTGGTCTTAAAAAACAAAGAGCAATTGCTAGAGCAATTAAACATGCAAGAAAACTAGCCTTAATTTCGCCAATCAAAAAAGATCTAAATTTTAATCAATAATATTTATGAAAATTATTCTTACTGCAAATTCTAAATTAGGTAAAATTGGCGATGTTGTTGTGGTTAAAAATGGTTATGCTAAAAATTTTCTCATCCCAAATAAAAAAGCGATTTGCTTAACAAAAGAAAATCAAAAAACATTCGAAGCACAAAAACATTTATACGAACACCAAAATGCTAATTCTATCGATTTAGCAAATTCTATCAAATCTGTTTTAGAGCAAAAAAACATCATTATCATCGAAAATGCCTCTGATGACGGTCATTTATATGGTTCGGTCAATTCTACTTTGATTGCCAAAAAAATAAATGAAATTATCAATGGTAACAAAGTAGAAAGAAACAATATTATCTTGCAAAAACCAATCAAAGAAGTGGGTCTTTATCAAATAAACCTAAACTTACATCCGGCTGTTGAAATTTTGGCAAAAGTAGTTGTTTCAAGAAGTGAATCAGAAGTTGCTTCTATGTTAGCAAATGCTTAACATAGAAGCAAAACAATGATTATATTTCCTGCTATAGATATCAAAGATTCTAAGTGTGTAAGGCTTGTTAAAGGAGACATGTCTGCTCCAACTGTTTTTAATCATTCTCCAGTTGAGCAGGCGATATACTTTGAAAATGCTGGTTTTAAATTTTTGCATGTTGTTGATCTAGACGGTGCCATTGCTGGTAAGTCTGTTAATTTTTCTGTCATCAAATCGATTGTTGAGGCGGTTAAAATACCAGTGCAGGTTGGTGGGGGCATTCGTTCGTTGCAAGATATTGAAAAATTTTTATCAATCGGGGTTAATAGAATTATACTTGGCACCGTGGCTACCAAAGATCCAAAACTCGTTATCGATGCTTGTAAAAAATTTCCCGGAAAAATTGTTATTGGCATAGATGCCATCAACGGCTTTGTGGCAACCGACGGCTGGGTTAAAAGTAGCAAAATAAAAGATAGCGACTTGGCCAAAAAATTTGAATATTGTGGTGCTTCCGCCATTATTTACACCAACATTGAAAAAGACGGCACTTTAAGCGGTCCAGATTATTTATCAACCCACAATATTGCCAAAAACTTGTTAATACCCGTAATTATGTCGGGTGGCATTTCGTCTTTACACGACATTAAACAAGCTAAAAAATATGAAAAAGATGGTATAATTGGCGTTATTGTTGGCAGGGCAATTTACGAGAAAAAAATTGAAATTAACGACTTGGTTCAACAATTTGTAAAATAAAAAATTATTGAGCTATATTTTCTTTTAACACACACTTTAAACCAATCAAAATTCTATGTCAAAACTACCTAAAATAGCTCAAAATAGCCCATTTGCAATTGAAGTTGAGGCTGGTAAAAAATATTCTTGGTGCTCTTGTGGCTTGTCGGCAAAACAGCCTTTTTGTGATGGAGCTCATAAAGCCTTTAAAAATCCAGATGGCTCTAGTGTGATGAAATCTGTAGCTTTCGTAGCCGAAAAAAATGAAACTCTATATTTTTGCGGTTGTAAACATAGCTCTCACCCAATTTTATGCGATGGTTCTCATGCAAAACTAACACAAAATGAGCAAGAATAAAGAAAAATCTTTTGGCTTATGGTCTTTGTTGCCATATTTTTTGCCTTATAGAAAAAAAGTTATTTTAGCATTTGTTGCCTTATTTACTACTGCGATAATGGTTTTGTTTTTTGGTAAAGCCATTAAATATCTTATCGATTATGGTTTTAATCGGGTCGATCCCCATCTTAACTTGATGATTATTATTTTTGTTTTGGCGGTTTTTGTTTTGGCGGTTGCTGGTTATTATCGTTCTTTTCTTATCAATTCTGTTGCCGAAAATGTTATTAACGACATTAAGCAAAAATTATATGCTCATATTTTAACTTTTTCTCCAGATTTTTTTACCAATGCCAAAACTGGCGACATTATTTCTAGGCTCACCGTTGATACTATTATAATTTATAACATTATCAGCAACACTGTTTCATTTTTTTTACGCAATTTAGTGTTGTTTCTTGGTGGTTTATTATTTTTATTTCTCACCAATACCAAGTTGAGTTTGGTGGCTTTTTTAGTTATTTTGTTGGCGGTTTTGCCTATTATTTTTATTGGCAAAATTTTAAAAAAAGTTTCTTATCAAACTCAAAATGCTATCGCTTCTGTTTCTGCCCATATCGAAGAAAGCTTAAACGGCATTCAAACCATTCAAGCCTATTTGTGTGAAAACCGCGAAATCGCTAATTTTAATCAACACAGCAATAATGCGATTAACTCTTCTTTAAACAAAATACATTTAAAGGCTTTGTTGGTTGCTTTGGTTATCGCCATTTCTTTTGGGGCGGTTTCTGTCATCATTTTAATTGGTGGGCACGATGTTTTGTCGGGCAAAATAACCGCAGGCGAGTTGTTGTCTTTCTTGTTTTATGCTGTTCTGATGGCAACTTCTTTGGTTGGTTTAAGTCAAATTTTTAGTCAAATACAAACTGCTAGCGGCTCTTTGTTGCGAATTGGCGAACTGTTGGCAATAAAACCAAATTTTCCAACAACACAAAATAATGGCAACGAACATAACATTGCCATTTCAGCACCAATTGATATCAATTTCTCGCAAGTCGGCTTTCATTATTTAGAAAAAACTCAACAAAATATTTTAACCGATTTTAATCTAAACATTAATTACGGTGAAAAAATTGGCATTGTTGGTTTGAGCGGTTCGGGCAAAAGCACAATTTTGCAGTTATTGCTAAGGTTTCAACAAGTAACTAGCGGGCAAATATTGTTAAATAATCACAACATCAACGATTTACCACTTGCTTTGCTGAGAGAGCAATTTGCCTATATTTCGCAAAACTGCTTTATTTTTTCGGGCAGTGTTTTTGAAAATATCTCTTATGTCAACAAAAACATTACTAAACAGCAAGTTTTGTCTTTGGTTGAAAACACTCCTGCTTTGCATTTTATTTTAGATTTTAAAGACGGCATTGATACTTTGGTGGGCGAAAAAGGTGTGAAAATTTCTGGTGGCGAAAGGCAACGAATTGCTTTGGCAAGGGCAATTATCAAAGATTCTCCCATATTGCTTCTCGATGAAATAACCTCGGCTCTTGATAATCAAAATCAAAAACTAGTTATGCAGTCAATTAATCAATTGGCAAATCACAAAACCGTAATCACTGTAGCTCATCGTTTATCTTTTTTAAGCAATTGTCAAAAAATTGCCTTTATCCATCAAGGTAAAATAGTAGAATACGGCGAACATCAAGAATTGCTGGCTTTAAATGGTTTTTACCGCAAAATGTTTGATGCCGACATCAATTTCAACTAATATTTCATTATGATAAATTTACAATATGTTTGTCAAAATCCGCAAAATTTTGATGTGGCAATGAAAAATCGCAACAGCAATTTTTCTGCCCAACAAATTATCGATCTAAATAACCAGAGAAAACAACAAACACAAGCTCTTCAAGAGTTGCAAGCCAAAAAAAACAGCATTGTCAACAATATTGCCATTGCTAAAAAACAACAAAATCAACAACAGGCAAATGTTTTATCGCAAGAGGTAAAAGCAATTAACGATGAAATAAAATTATTGCAACAACAAAACAATATCGAACAAGAACTGGAAAATTTATTATTGCAAATCCCTAATTTACCAGAAGATTCTGTGCCGATTGGCACTTCAGAAGAGCAAAATGTTGTCATAGAAACCTTTGGCGAGATCAGAAAATTTAATTTCACTCCGCTTGCTCACGATGAAATTGGTAAAAACCTCAAAATGCTTGATTTTGAGCAGTCTGCCTTAATGTCTGGGGCGAGATTTTCAACTCTTAGCGGTGCCTTGGCAAATCTCGAGCGGGCTTTATCAAATTTTATGCTCGATATCGCTTTAAGTTATGATTATTGCGAAGTTTCCCCGCCAAATATTGTTAAAAAAGAAGCGATGTTAAGAGCTGGGCAATTGCCAAAATTTGCCCAAGAAGCCTTTAAAACCGAAGATGATTATTGGCTAATTCCAACTAGTGAAGTTTCTTTAGTTAATTTGGTTGCCAACAAAATACTCGATGTTAAGCAATTGCCGCTACGATTTGTCGCCTACACTCCGTGTTTTCGTCAAGAGGCGGGGGCCGCAGGTAAAGACACTAAAGGCATGATTCGTCAGCATCAATTTAAAAAAGTTGAACTAGTTTCAATTACCACCGCTCAAAATTCGCAAGAAGAGCACGCAAGAATGACAAAAATAGCTTGCACGGTGTTGCAAAAACTTGGCTTGTCGTTTCGAAAAGTTTTGCTTTGCACTGGCGATATGGGTTTTTGTGCCCAAAAAACCTACGACCTAGAGGTTTGGTTGCCTTCGCAAAATAAATATCGTGAAATTTCTAGCTGTTCTAACTGTGGCGATTTTCAGGCAAGAAGGGCGAACATTAAATATAAACAAGACAATAATAATTTTTTTGCCCATACTCTCAACGGCTCTTCTTTGGCGGTGGGCCGAACTTTGGTGGCTATTTTAGAAAACTATCAAAATCAAGATGGTTCGGTTGAGGTGCCAGATGCTTTGCAAGCTTATTTGCAAGGTTTAAAAAAAATTACTTGCTAATTATTTATTTACGATTAAAATAAATTTTTTAACCTCGAAATAGGTTTTTAGAATAATACCAAATTGATAATTTTAATATGGCAAACACTAAGTCGGCACAAAAAGCCTTAAGAGCAAGCGAAAGAAAAAATGTTGTTAACACTTCTAGAATTAATCGCATCAGAACTTTTATTAAAAAAGTAGACCTTGCAATTAAAAATCAAGACAAACAAAAAGCTTTAGAGGCTTTTAAAAATCTTGAGCCAGAAATTGCTAGAGGTGTAAGCAAAAAAATTATTAAACTTAACACAGCTTCACGCAAGCTTTCTAGATTGTTTTCGGCAATCAAAAAAATCGAACAAAAATAGTATTCAATTTTTAACATCATCATCCTATGAAAAGAACTTGGCAACCTAGTAAAATCGTACGTAAAAGAAGACATGGTTTTCGTTCTCGCATGGCAACCGCCAACGGCAGAAGAGTGCTTTCTCGCAGAAGATTTAAAGGCAGAGAATCTTTGTCTGTTTAACATTAGCAAATTTTTTTGCAAATGTTAACTATTTGCACCAATTAAAAACGTGCTTTGATCTAAATTGCACTTCCTTTGGAAGGGGTGAATTTTTCCATAAGCGATAGCCCTACGGAAAAAGACCAAGGTAGTGTTGGGAGGCGATCGCAGATGGTTTTTCGAGTAGATCTTACCGTGGCTTGCCGACATTACCCCGTCGGCCTTCGGTCGACAC
>CANNFC010000006.1:0-36629 GCA_947503755.1 Rickettsiales bacterium
ATTAAGCATATTAAGCTAAAAATATTAAGCTAAAAATAGGTAAAATATAATTAGTGATGCAACAGTCCCATTATCATTTAGGTTATGACAAAACACACCAAAATAAAATCATGACAAATTCTAATAAACTCAAATTTATCGATCTTTTTGCTGGTATAGGGGGCTTTCATATAGCATTTCATAATGCTGGATGCGAATGTGTTTTTGCTTGCGAAATAGATTATACATTTTAAGGCTTGACATTTATTTTGAGCTCTTTTTATAATTTATAAGTATTTAGAAAAATACATAGGTGAGTTTTGTTGGAGATTTAACAACAAAAAAATCCTGAAATGTTTCAAAAATTAATTTTAAATTGTGTTACATTATGAACTTGCAATTGATATATGATGGAGATGGTTTAAAAAATCATGAAATAAATCCGCATGAGCTATCTTCTGCTATATTGGGTCTTGATGGGCTTTTAAATGAAGCCAACAAAACATTAAATTCAAGTAAAACAAAAACTCAAGTAAAGGTTAAATCTAATTTAGAAGTTGGTTCTTTTAAAATTAATTTTAGAATAGATCAAAATACAATAGATAAAATATCTGATTTATTAACTTCTAAAAATGTAGAAGCCGTTTTAAATGCTTCCGAATTAATCGCTATTATATTTGGAGGGGCTTGCTGTTTATGGAAGTTAGTAAAATTCTTAAAAAATAGAAAACCAACAAAAAAGTATAAAAAAGATAATCTTATTATAATTGAAATTGATGACGAAACTTTTGAAACAAATGAAAAGGTTATAAAATTATATGAGAATTGGCAATTGAGACGATCTCTTGAAGAAATGGTGTCTCCGTTAGAAAAAAACGATATAGATTTATGCTTGGTTAAACTAGAAGATAACGAGGAGTTTTTTGATGTAAGAAAAGACGAATTCGAATATTTTAAATGCCCTCCAGCAAGAGAAGTAATGATTGGTGAGCCAGTTAAATTTAAAACCAATCTTAACATAATATCTCTATCATTTAAGGATAAAAATAAATGGCATGTAAATGATGGTCAGTCTAGTTTTTATACAACGATAGAAGATTTAGATTGTTTAAGAAGAGTGGATGATAATGAAGAATTTAGAAAGGGTGATGTTCTAGAAGTTTTGATACGCAGAGAGCAATTCTTAAATGAAGAACAGAAATTAAGAACAGAGTATTTTATTGAAAATGTCGTAGAGCATAAAAAACCTTATGAACAAATGAGTTTATTCTATTGACTTTTAACTTATACTAATTCCACAAACAAAAGCTATGTTTAGGCAAAATATTTTTCTCAAGCAATTTTTATGACTATCTTACAAATTAAAAAATTACACCCACAAGTGCAATTGCCAAAATATCAAACCAAAGGTAGTGCAGGCCTTGATTTGCAGGCAAACATTAGCCAACCAATGGTGCTAAAAGCAGGTGAAATTGTATTGGTGCCAACAGGCCTTGCCATTGCTTTGCAAGAAGGTTATGAGGCACAAGTGAGGCCAAGATCGGGCTTGGCTCTCAAAAACGGCATCACTGTTTTAAACAGCCCCGGCACTATTGATTCTGACTATCGCGGTGAAATATCGGTTATTCTGATTAATCATAGCAAGCAAGATTTTATTATTACCAACGGCTTGCGAATTGCTCAATTGGTTATTGCTCAATATGCTTTTGCAAAAATTATCGAAGTAGATGACTTAAGCACCACTCAGCGAGGAGAAGGCGGTTTTGGCTCGACGGGTCGCTAATTTTTGGCCATTTTTTTTTATAAAAACACCAACAATAATGCCTAGTTTTCTGTTGACAGGCAACTAGGCAAGCCCCGATAAATCACTTATGCGAAAGCAGCATTAGCCACATTTTCAGCAAATTCGAAATTATCATTAGCAACGTTGTCGTTTGCATTTATTGTTTTTGAACTTATACCACAAATTTTTGCAAATTTATAGTCAGCAGTATCTCAACTGAGTAAAAACTCCCCTTTTAGCAAATGTCGAAAGCTATTCACCCCCAAAAAAAAGTTATGGTGGAGGTGCTGGGAACTGCCCCCAGGTCCATCTTGGTTATTGTGAAGAATCTTTATTACCATAGATCTATTTTTTAGATCTTCTTTTATTATAAACAATAACAAACTAACAAGCAAGATTTTTTATTGCCTTATTATTTTTTAGCTAAAAAGTTAATTTAAATTGCAAACACAATAAAAATAAGATCATAAATTTAGTTGTAAAAAACTTAAACAATAGAAGAACCGATGAAAAATGGTATAAGAAGAGATCCCGAGATAATTAAAGCAAACTAAAAAATTATACAACCCAACCAGAAATAAACTCTAATTTAGAACTTGCTATTGCAGGAGCGGGAGGTAGTTTTAATCTCACTGAATATTGCAAAAAAATGAAAACAGCACAATGGTGACTAGAATTAACTTATGATTAAAACATGCTTCTGAGAGAGTTTATAAATTGCAAAATACCAAATACAGATGTCACTTCGGCTTCGGCAAGCAACACAGGTCAAAAAAGATAAATTTTATAAGCATATTTACAAATATTTTATGGTGTTAAATTTTACTCAACACCATAAAATTCTTCGCCAATGGCAATTTCGGGGCGATTGTTGGCAACCCGCCACTGGTTGGTGTCGCGAAGAGAATAGATGCAACCGCAATATTCTTGCTTATAAAATTCTTCTTGCTTGGCTATTTCATACATTCTGCTAGCTCCGCCGTGCTTTCGCCAGTTGTAGGACCAGTAAGTGAGGCTGGGATAATTTTTGGCAGTTCGTTGCCCGCAATCGTTGATTTGCTCCATATTTTTCCAACGAGAAATGCCAAGAGACGAGGTAAAAATATCAAAACCGTTTTCGTGGGCATAAAGGGCGGTTCGCTCAAACCTCATATCAAAACATTTGGTGCATCTCTCGCCCCTTTCTGGAGAGTTTTCTAGGCCTTTTGCTCTGGCAAACCAATTTTGCACATCGTAATCGGCATCGATAAATTTGATGTTGAGTTTTTCAGCAAATCTAATGTTTTCTTCTTTGCGAATTAAATATTCTTTTTTAGGATGAATATTGGGATTATAAAAAAAGATAGTAAGATCAATATTTGAAGCCAGAATTCGTTGCATTAAATCTCCAGCACAAGGCGCACAACAGCTATGCAACAAAACCTTATTATTTTTTGCTTCGGGCGGTAAAGTGAGCAGATAGTTTGAATCAATAGACATATAGACTATTTTTGTTGACTTATTTCGGCTAAAAATGCCAAATCAAGAGTTGAAGCTTGGTGCAATCCTTTAAATTGAGCAGGAGTGCCAAGATAACGAAGTTTGCTTGCATGCAACACCCCAATTTGATTGCAAATTTCATCGATATCAGATAAAATATGCGAGCTAAAAAAGATGGTTTTGTTTTTATTGCGGTAGTCGAGCAACTCTTTTTTAAGAGCGATTCTTGCCAAAGGATCAAGCCCCGACATTGGCTCATCAAGAATAATTAAATCGGCACCCGACAAAAAAACTGCTAGCAAGCCAAGTTTTTGGGTCATACCTTTAGAATATTTAGCAATTTTTTCGTGCAAAACCTGATAAGATAAATCGAGATTTTGACAGATTTTATAAGCCTCAACTTCGTCAACTTTACATTGATAAAAACTCAACACAAAATTAAGAAATTCAAAACCAGTTTGATAAAGAGCGGGCTGAAATTTTTCGGGCAGATAACAAACTTTTGCTCTGGCTTCGGGCAAAACTCGAGATTTGCCAAAAATTTCAACCTCGCCCATATCTTGGTCGAGCAAATCGAGAATAATTTTGATAAGAGTGGTTTTGCCCTGCCCGTTTAAACCAATAAAGCCAAAAATTTGGTTTTGTTGCACAGAAAAATTAACATCATCAAGCACCAATTTGTTAAAAGCCTTACTAATGTTAGTAATGCATAAAGGAGTTTCTGCCGACATTGTTATTTTGCTAATAATTGTTGCAGTTCTTGCGATTGAAACATTTCTTTGATAATATCGCAACCACCAATAAATTCGCCATTAACATAGAGTTGAGGAATGGTCGGCCAATCAGAAAAATCTTTGATGCCTTGGCGAATGTCGGGGTTGGTTAACACATTAACATCAACAAACTCAACATTGAGATTTTTTAAAATTTGCACAACCCCAGCCGAAAAACCGCATTGCGGAAAATCTTTCGTGCCCTTCATATAAAGAACCACCTTGTTTTGCTGAATAGTTTGCTCTATTTCGTGAAAAATGTTATTAGACATAGTTTTTTAAATTAATTTTCGAATTTAATTTCAACTTTGGTGATTTTTTTGTTTAACAAAACCAAAACTTCCGAAGTGATATCGAGATGCTCTTGAAAATAAATTACTTGCGAAGACGGAAAGATAGCATCTATTTGTTTTTCTTTAGAAAGATCGGCAACCACTGCTTTCATAGCATCGTTCACTTTGCCCATGGAATCGAGAGAAGCGTTTTTGAGTGAGTTTTGTTTTTTATCAACAAAATTTTTGAGATTATCAACTTTTTCTTCGAAAGCTTTGCTTTCTTTTTCGAGAGTTTCTTGGCTAGTGATATTTTTTTTATCTTGTAATTTTTTTTGCTCTGCCATTAAAGCGGTTTGTTTTTTATTAATTTCGGCTTCGTAGGCGATTTTCTTTTTTTCAATTTTCTTTTGAATATCAATAACGGCTACTGCTTCTTGAATGATTTTATCGGTATCAAGAATTGCAATTTTATGATTAGCAAAACTTTGCTTAGCAACAAATAAACAAAAAATTAAAAATAAAGTATTGAGAGTTTTTTTCATATTTTAATTGCAAAAAGAATATTATTAGATAAAATTTTAGCCGAAACTATTAAAAAGCACTGTAACAGTGCCTAAAAATGATTTTTAGATTAAAATATTAAAACAAAAATCATTAATTGCAAACTTTAATTTTATTTTTTACTCATAATGTCAAAAAACACAACTATACCAACAAACTCAACCAAACCAACTCAACAACAAGCTCAAGATGCAGTTAAAACACTCATCTCTTGGGCAGGAGACAACCCAAACCGCGAAGGCTTGCTTGAAACTCCCAAAAGAGTTGTCAATGCTTATCTTGATTTTTTTTCTGGCTACACACAAGATCCAATAAAGGTTTTAGGTAAAACTTTTGAAGAAGTTGGTGGCTACAACGACTTGGTTTTAATCAATAACATTCGAGTAGAATCGCACTGCGAACACCATATGGTGCCAATTATTGGGCAAGCTTTTGTTGCATATTTGCCCAATAACAAAGTGGTTGGCATCAGCAAAATTGCTCGTTTGGTCGAAATATTTGCCAAAAGATTACAAACTCAAGAAACCATGACCGCCCAAATTGCCAATACTATCAACGAAGTTCTTAATCCCAAAGGTGTAGCAGTGTTAATTGATGCTTTTCACCAATGCATGACCACCAGAGGAGTTCACAAAACCGAGGCCTCTACGGTTACTTGCACTTTTTTGGGGCAGTTTCAGACCGATAAAAATCTAGAAACTCGCTTTTTCAATATGATTAAGAAATAATTTTATGCTTCTCACAACTCACCACAAAATTATTCTTGCCTCAACTTCTGCTGTTAGACAACAAATTTTACAATCTGTGCAATTGCCTTTTGTTGTTGTCGCTCCAAATGTTGATGAAGATAAATTAAAAAAACAACTAAATATCTCTTGTCCGCTAAAACTTGCTTTGGAGCTTGCCAAAGCCAAGGCTTTATCGATTGCAAAACAACATCCCGATGCCTACATTATTGGGGCAGACCAAGTTTGTGCCTTGGGCGATTCTTTTTTAAACAAAGCCAAAACTCAACAAGAGGCTGTGTTGCAACTCAATGCTTTATCGGGCAAAACTCACACTCAAAACAACGGTTTTGCGGTGGTGCATCAGCATAAAGTGGTGTTTTCGCACTCTGCCAAAGTGAGCCTTACTATGCAAAAACTATCGTTGGCTAGCATTAAAAAATATGTCGAGTCCGATAATCCAGTTGGCTGTGCTGGTAGCTACAAATATGAGTCTTTAGGGAAACATTTATTTAGCCGAGTAAACGGCAATTATTATGCGGTTTTGGGCCTAAATATTCAGCCTTTACTCAACTTTTTTTACACAGCAAAAATCATTACTTTTTAAATTATGAATCACGATCTAATTTTTAGCTTTCTCACTTTATCGTTTCTAGAAATTATTTTAGGCATCGATAACCTAATTTTTATTGCCTTGGTGGTTAGCAAATTGCCCAACCAATATCGCAAATCCGCTCGGGCTTTTGGCTTAATTTTAGCTTTCATCATCAGGGTTATAATGCTTTTCACTTTATCTTGGGTGATGACTCTCACCGAGCCTTTATTTTTCGTAGCCGGCCTGCCTTTTTCTTTTAAAAGCCTGTTGCTAATTTTAGGGGGCTTGTTTTTAATTGGCAAAAGCGGTCTCGAAATTTATTCTGATATCACTTACAAAGAACACAAACCAAAAGAAATTAAAGTGGCTCATAGTTTTTTTATGGCAATCGCTCAAATTACTTTAATTGATTTTGTCTTTTCTTTTGATTCGATCATTACCGCCGTTGGTATGACGAGCAACATTTCTATCATTGTTGCAGCCGTTGTGGTTTCGATGATTGTGATGTTTTTAGCTTCCGAAAAAATCAGCTACTTTTTGGCAAATTATCCATCTTTAAAAATTGTCGCTTTAACCTTCATTTTTATGATCGGTGTTATTTTGGTTTCTGATGGCTTGAATCTTAAAATTTCTAAAAACTATTTATATTTTTCACTATTTTTTACTTTGGCAGTTGAATCATTAAACATCGTTGCTAGAAAAAGAAAAAATTCTCATTAATTTTTTATGTCTAAACCAACTATTGCTGTTGTTGGCAGTGGCATTTCTGGCCTATTTTCTGCCTATTTTTTGTCGCAACACTATCAAGTCACTTTATTTGAACAAAACAACTATTATGGCGGGCATTCTAACACTGTTAGCATCAATTATAACGGCCTAAACATCGATGTCGATACTGGTTTTATTGTTTTTAACCAGCAAACTTATCCTAATTTTTTGCAATTTTTAGCCTTGCTTGATGTGGCTTATCAGCCAAGCAAAATGTCGTTTGCTGTGCAAATTTTAAATGGGCAAAAAACTTTGCTCGAATATGCCGGAACCAATTTTGCTGGCATTTTTGCCCATAAAAAAAATTTTTTTAATTGGCGATTTTTGTTGATGCTTACCGAAATCGTGCGGTTTAATAAAGTTGCTTTACAAGTTTTGCAAAATAAAACCGGTTTTAACTATTCTTTATCGCAATTTTTGCAAGATCACAAGTTTTCAAATTATTTTTGCCAGCACTATTTGTTTGCCATGGCATCTGCCATTTGGAGCACCGACATCAATCAAATTGGCAACTATCCTGCCAAAAGTTTTATACAATTTTTTTATAATCACGGTCTACTTACCATCAACAATCAACCGCAGTGGCACACTATTTCTGGTGGCTCCAAACAATATGTCGCCAAGGCTCTTGCCAAAATCAAGCAAAATGGTGGCTTACTTCGTTCAGAAAAAGTTTTAGAAATTAACTTTGACAGCACAAAACAACAGCACTTAATTAGCACCAAAAAGGGTATTTACTCTTTTGATAAAGTGGTTTTGGCATGCCATGCCAACGAGGCCTTAGAAATTACTAAAAATCTCTCAACACAACAAATTGATGTGCTAAAAAACTTTTCTTACCAAAAAAATTTAGCAGTGTTGCACAAAGATAGCTCTGTGATGCCAAAAAGCAAAAAAGCTTGGGCGAGCTGGGTGTATAGTAGCGATCTTGCCAATTCTAGCGAACTTTCGGTGAGTTATTGGATGAATAATTTACAAAATATTTCAAGCAAACATCCACTTTTTGTCACTCTCAACCCTCATCAAAAAATTGCTAAACACCATATTTTTGCTTCGATCACCTATCACCACCCAATATTTAACCAACAAGCCTTGCTCGCTCAACAGCAAATACCAGCAATTCAAGGGCAAAACAATCTTTATTTTTGCGGAGCCTACCAGCGATATGGTTTTCATGAAGATGGTGTTTTTTCGGCTCTGCAACTTCTCAACCAACTCAATGTTTATGCTCCTTGGCAACAATAGTGCTTTTTTGGTTTATGCAAAAATTATGCATAAAAGATTTTTGCCGGTAGTCAATATCTTTTTTTATAAAGTTTTTTATGTGTTGTTGCCAATAAAAAATTTATCTTCCATCAAAAATCGTTTTTTTTCTCACAATAAATTCAATGTATTTAGTTTTTACGATCGCAATTATGGCAAAAAAAATTCGCAAAGCCCAGTTTTGTGGCTAGAAGAGATTTTGCAACAACATAATTTGCAACAAGAAGTTGCTAACATTTTTCTACTTACCCATCCGAGTATTTTTGGCTATGCTTTTAATCCTGTAAGTTTTTGGTTTTGTGTTGATAAAAATCAGCAACCAGTGGCGATTTTAGCAGAAGTCAACAACACTTTTGGCGAACATCATTGCTATTTGTTGTTTAATGAAAATCATCAGCCGATTGATAAAAATCAGCACTTGTCGGCAAATAAACATTTTCATGTGTCACCATTTTTTTCGTTAGAAGGCAAATATTTTTTTAATTTCGCATTTGCCCCGCCACATATTTCGGCCACAATCGATTATTTTTTAACAGAAAAAATGCTAGCCACCAGCTTGCATAGCTATAAAATGCAAGAATTTAACAGCAAAAATAGCTTTCTTGCTTTGTGTTTTATGCCCCTAATGTTTTGTAAAGTGATTTTTTTAATTCACTGGCAAGCAGTGAAAATTCTGCTAAAAAACATCAAATACATCAAAAAACCACCACAAAACAAAGAAAAAATCACCATCGTTAATAAAAAAGATTTTTGATATTATCGAATTATTTTGATTCAATTCCCCTTTTTGTAGAAGTTGTGGCAAGCAGATATCGGATATTTCCCGCACTAACGAAGGGGAATTTATGTATTATAAACTTTGTTTGCTAAAATAAAGTATCTGCCACGATTGCTTTTCAAGGCCGAGTTTTAAATAAATTTCTGCTAATCGGCTATATGCTTCTGAGGTTTGTGAGGTTTGTGGATAGTCGTTAATAACTCTCTGAAAATTGCCAATTGCTCCAACAAAATTATTGTTTTTAATTTGATATCTGCCAATTGTCATTTTAGAGGCGGTGAGATGTTCGTAGGCAAATTCGAGTTTTTCTTTGGCATCGTCAACATAAATAGAATTTGGATATTGAGCGATTAATTGTAAAAAAATATTGGCAGATTCAAAAGTATCTTCTTGTGAGCGATAAATGTTAGGTATTTTTTCGTGATAACACAAGCCCTGCAAATACAGCATATAAACAGCATATTGATTGTCGGAGTGTGCTTGTAAAAAATCTTGAGTTATTTGCAAGGTTTTGGCTTTTTCATTGGCTCGATAATAGGCATAAGCAGACATAGTTTTCGCTTTAATTGCCCAAGGTGAAAACGGGAAAGATTCTTGTATTTGCTCGAATTTTTCACCTGCTTCTTTAAAATCGTCGTTTTGCAGGTTTTTATAGGCTTGGTGATAAAGAGTAAACAAAGAATTATCTGGTTTTTGATGCTGGCAAGAAAAAGTTATCACCAGCAATAAAAACAGTAAAATAAATTTTAATTTCATTGTTATGAAATTTTTCTTACATCAATTAAATGACCGTAAATGCCAGCCGCCGCCGCCATTGCTGGGCTCATTAGGTGAGTTCTGCCCCCTCTGCCTTGCCTGCCTTCAAAGTTGCGGTTTGAAGTGGCCGCACATCTTTCGCCAAATTGCAGTTTGTCGGCATTCATCGCCAAACACATCGAACAACCTGGTTCTCGCCACTCAAAACCAGCAGAAATAAAAATTTTATCTAAACCTTCTTGCTCTGCCTGCTCTTTTACCAAGCCCGAACCGGGCACAACCATAGCAAGTTTAATGTTTTTGGCAATTTTTTTGCCTGCCACCACTTGGGCGGCCGATCTGAGATCTTCGATTCGACCATTGGTGCAAGAGCCGATAAACACTTTATCTATAGTTATTTCTTGCAAAGAAGTTCCCGAAACTAAACCCATATATTCAAGCGATCTTAACACCGCTTCTTGCTTAGATTTGTCGGCAAAATCAGAGGCAAAAGGCACATTAGCAGTAATTGGTAAGGCATCTTCTGGGCTAGTTCCCCAAGTTATTTGCGGGGCAATGTCGCTAGCATTGAGAATAATTTTTTTATCATAAAAAGCACCTTCATCAGAAGACAAAGAAAGCCAATATGCAACAGCTTGTTGCCAGTGCTTGCCTTGCGGAACAAAAGGCTTGTTTTTTAGATAGTCAACAGTAGTTTGATTAGGAGCAATCAGCCCCGCCCTTGCCCCTGCTTCAATTGACATATTGCAAACCGTCATTCTGCCCTCCATAGAAAGGCTTTCAATGGCCGACCCTGCATATTCAATAACAAAACCAGTTGCTCCTGCGGTGCCGATTTGGGCGATGATTGCTAAAATAATGTCTTTAGCAGTGCAACCAAGGGGCAATTTACCATCAACTTGCACCAGCATATTTTTGGCTTTCTTTTGAATAAGTGTTTGAGTGGCCAAAACATGCTCAACTTCAGAAGTGCCAATGCCAAAAGCCAAAGCACCAAAAGCTCCGTGGGTAGAAGTGTGGCTATCACCACAAACAATAACCATACCAGGTTGGGTAAAGCCCTGCTCGGGGCCAACAATATGAACCACCCCTTGTTTTTTGCTGTCGAGATCAAAATATTGAATGCCGAATTCTTGGCAGTTTTGCTCTAGAGTTTCAACTTGCAACCGTGAAGTTGGCTCAGAAATGCCCTTGCTACCTTTGCCCCGATCGGCAGAAGTGGTTGGCACATTATGGTCGGCAACCGCAAGATGATTTTTGGCATTGCGAACTTTTCTTTTTGTAAACCGTAAACCTTCAAAAGCTTGTGGAGAAGTTACTTCGTGAATTAACTGCCTGTCAACATAAAGCAAACTATTGTTGCCATCGTCTCTAATTAAATGTTGATGCCAGATTTTATCGTATAAAGTTTGTTTATTTGTAGTCATATAATATTTTTTGTTGTTAATCTTCTTCTGGGTCAAAGGTTTCTTCTTGATATAGTTTGGTAATTTTATATTCTTGCGGTATGTCTTGAATATAAGATACTTCTAAATCAACAATATAAGCCAAATTTTGCCATTGTTTATCTGGAAAATTTTTATTATGAGTTGTGGCAGAAATTTTATCTTGCTCATTTAAAAATACTACTTTTTTTGCTTTTTTATCTATTTTTTCAATAATAATTTTATTGCTAGATTTATTTGGTGTTTTTATAAAATCAGCAGTCGCCCAATACATAAGCTCTTTATAGTATTCTTTTGGTTGCTCTATTTTATTGTCTGAAAATTTTCTAATACCATTTTGTATAGCATTAGCATTAAGAGAATCTATCCTAATAATTTGTTGTATTATGGTATTATTATCTCCTTTTACAGCCATGTTGAGGTTGCTACCATTATCATTTGCTGTTTGCCCCACAATTTCTGATAACTCAATGCAATCTTTTTGAGTAAGATTGTAGTTTAATTTTTCTTCTTTTCCTAAAAAATAACTGTATATATTTTTGAGATACTGCCCAAAAGACAACACTGAATTTAACTCATTAAACAAGGGCATTACAGCTGGCAATAATTCGGCATAAATACAGCCAGTTTCTAGTTTTGAGATATAAAGTTTTCTTTCTGATTTGTGATAATCAAAATCTTGGCTTTTTTTTAAAAAACTATCATACTGACAAGATAGAGAGTTTAAAGATATAGCTAGCTGATTTAGTTCTACTGGCTTTTTGTTTTCAATTTTTATTGAAAGTTTGATTTGGTTAGTCATGGGTGATGAATAATTTAAATTAAGATTTTTATTTTTAAATACAGTGCAACAGTGCCTTAAAGCTGAAAAATTGTAAATTAATTAAAATTATTGTCAATATTGAAATAGCTTGAATTTTATAGTTGTGTTAAAATATTTGCACTAAATTGATAGTTGCCAATCACCAATTGCACATCATCGCAATCTTCGAGTAAATCGACCATTTTGAGAATATTTTTTGCCAAATCGAGATCATCAATATTAATGTAATTAGTGGCTTGCCAAGTGAGTTTAGCAGAAGAAGCATTGTGATAAAGAGCAAGCAAAGCATCGCGAGTGTCAATAAAATTTTCGGGAGTGGTAATGATAAGATGCGATTGCTCTTGTGAGTCAACCTCGGTTGCCTTAAATTCGAGAGCTTTTTCAAACATTTCTTTTTCACTTGCAACTTTTGCCTCAAATTCAATCAAGCCAATTTTGTTAAACATAAAACTCACCGAGCCAGTTTCGCCAAGACTCCCGCCCATTTTGGTGAAAATACTTCGCACTTCACTGGCAGTGCGATTACGATTGTCGGTGAGGGCCTCAACAATAATAGCAACCCCACCAGGAGCATAACCTTCGTAGCGAATTTCTTCAAAATTTGAGGTGTCGGCACCTAAAACTACTTTTTTGATAGTGGCATCTATGCGATCTTTGGGCATATTGTTGTTTCTGGCCTCGATGATGGCATTTCGTAGTCGGGCATTAAAATTGGGGTCGGGCTGACCAGTTTTGGCCGAGACCGCGATTTCTCGAATTAACTTGGTAAAAACTTTTGCTTTTTTTGCATCTTGTGCCCCTTTGCGATGCTTGATATTTGCAAATTGTGAATGCCCTGCCATAGAATTTTTAAGATTTTATTGGAAAAGAAGCCCCGTTTTGTAGATCGGCAAGTATTTGCAAAAATTTGTCAGAAGTTAAATTTTCGTAATAATCATCGTTAATTTGCACCACAGGAGCATTAACACAAGCCCCCAAGCATTCTACCTCTTTAATGGTAAAAAGATTGTTGATGGTTGTTTGATCGAGATCGATGCCGAGTTTTGCCTTACAATCGGCAATAATTTGATCGATGCCCCTTAACATACAAGGGGTGGTTTTGCAAAACTGCAACAAATATTTGCCGACGGGCTTAAGATTATACATTGTGTAAAAACTCGCCACCTCATAAACCCTAATTTCTGGCACCTCAACCAAATTAGCAACACAAGAAATGATATCTTTTGAAACCCAATTATCGTTTTGTCTTTGAGCTAAATCAAGCAAAGGCATAATGGCAGATTTTTTTCTGTCTGATGGATATTTTGCCAGAATTTCGGCAACTTTAGCGGTGTTTTGTGAATTAAATTGAAAAGTCATGGTTATTTAACATTGCGCCAAACGGCTTTTTTGGCAATTAACAATAAAACAAAAAGGATGAATAAAAATAGCATTGAGCGAATACCCATTTTCTTTCTGTGCTCGGTTTCTGGCTCGGCCACAAACTGCAAGAAATTTACCACATCAATTGCCATTTGCTCTTTGGTGGCATAGGTGCCATCTTTATATTCAATTTGCCCATCTTCAACCAAAGGTGCCGGCATAGAAATTTGCCTACCTTCAAAATATGGGTGATAGCTTTTGCCAGAAGCCAACTCAAAACCATCGGGGGCTTGTTGATAGCCTGTGAGTAGCGAATAAACATAGTTGGCTCCGTCGTGCCGTGCTTTTATAATTAAAGAAAGATCAGGCGGATAAGCACCGCCATTGGCAGATCGGGCGGCTTGTTCGTTGGCATATGGGCCAGTGATTTTATCGGAAGGCAAGCCAGATCTTTCAAACATTTCGCCATCGTCGTTTGGACCGTCGCTCACTAAATATTCAGAAGCGATTTGCTTGATTTCGGTTTCGTTAAAACCAATGGTGGCTAAATTGCGGTAAGAAACCAGTTTTAAACCATGACAAGCCGAGCAAACCTCTTTATAAACCTGATAACCTCGTTGAGCAGAGGCACGATCGAACCTACCAAAAATGCCATCAAACTCCCATTTTTGTTGCTTTGCTGGCAGTGCCGAAGTTGGAGAAACAGCAGTGCTAGCAGTGGCTGAGTTAAAAATAAATAGTAAAAACAAAAGATGATATATTTTCATAACCGATTAATGCTGTTGTTTGTAATGCTGATCGATTGATTGCGGTAATGGCAAAGTTTTTTCAAATTTCGGCAACAATGGCAACACCACTAAAAAGTAAGCATAATAATAAAGTGTTGAAAGCCGAGAAGCAATAATATACCAGCCTTCGGCAGGTGCTTTACCAAGCCAGCCCAAAAAGATAAAGTTTAAAATAAAAAGATAGAAAAACTTTTTAAAAAGTGGGCGATAGGCACCAGAGCGAACTGGGCTTTTATCGAGATACGGCAAGAAAAATAGCAAAACTATTGCTCCAAACATCATCAAAACCCCACCAAGTTTGTCGGGAACCGCCCTTAACACAGCATAAAAAGGTAAAAAATACCACTCAGGCACAATATGAGCGGGAGTTACCATTGGATTAGCAGGAATATAGTTGTCGGGGTGCCCCAACGAATTTGGATAGAAAAACAAAAAGTAGCCGAAAACCAAAAAGAAAGCCACAAAACCAACCAAATCTTTGATGGTAAAATAAGGGTGAAAAGCAATGGCATCTTTTTTTGATTTCATCGGCACACCAGTTGGATTGTTAGAGCCAGTTTGATGAAGTGCAATTAAATGTAAAAACACAATACCTACAATCACAAAAGGCATTAAAAAGTGCAACACAAAAAAGCGGTTTAAAGTTGGATTATCAACAGAATAACCGCCCCACAGCCAAGTTACAATAGATTCGCCCACAACAGGAATAGCAGAAAACAAGTTGGTGATAACCGTTGCCCCCCAAAAACTCATCTGCCCCCAAGGCAACACATAGCCCATAAAAGCTGTCGCCATAGTAAGCAAGAAAATGATAATGCCAACCCACCACAAAACCTCTCTTGGTGCCCGATAAGAGCCATAATAAAGCCCCCGAGTGATATGGGCATAAAGTGCCACAAAAAACATTGAGGCACCAACGGCATGAATGTAGCGAATAAGCCAACCGTAGTTGACATCTCGCATAATGTGTTCGACCGACTCAAAAGCCAGTTTGGTGTTTGGCACATAGTGCATTGCCAAAAACAAACCGCTTAAAATTTGCACCAACAAAGCAATGCCAGCAATTGAACCAAAATTCCACCAATAGCTAAGATTTTTGGGATAAGGGTGTTTTTTGAGAGCGTTTTCAACAGTAGACAAAATTGGCAACCGCGAATTAAGCCAAGACACCTCTTTTGATTTGTTTTGCTCGCTATCGAGGTGAATTTGGTGAAAATCTTGTAATTCTTTATTTGGATCGTTGTTGGAGCTGGTCATATTTAGCCGATTTTAATGGTTGTATCGTTTAAAAATTCATAAGGCGGAACCTCGAGATTTTTGGGAGCGGGCCCTTTTCGTATTCTGCCAGAAGTGTCGTATTGCGAGCCGTGACAAGGGCAAAACCAACCTTTATATTCGCCTTGCCCGCCAATTGGCACACAGCCTAAGTGGGTGCAAATGCCGATGGTTACTAGCCACTGCTCTTTGCCTTTTTTAACTCGGTCGGCATCGGGTTGTGGATCTTTTAAATCGGCATTGGCAACATCGTTGGCTTGCTTGATTTCTTCGGGTGTGCGATGTTTGATAAAAATTGGCTTGCCTCGCCACATCACCTTTTTTTCTTCGCCAGGTTTGAGGGCAGAAATATCAACTTCAATCGAAGCAAGAGCCTGCACATCTTGCGAAGGATTCATACTATCAACAAACGGCAAAAAAGCACAAACCACCCCAACACCTGCAACTGCATAGGCAGTGTTTTTGATGAGATCTCTTTTGTTTTGATCGCAAGAACTGTTGTTATTTTGACTTGAATCAGACATAGGTTAATTAAATATGATTGATCGACAAAAAATTAAAAATAATGCGATTGTTAAAAAATTTTACAATGCAACATTTGCTTTAGCTAACCAATTTTATGCAATTAGATATTTTTTTTCAAGCACTAAATTTGATTATAATAAAAAACTTTTTTGCCAAAAATACCAAATTAGCTATTGAAAAAGTTTTTATCATAGAACAAAATTTACTTTTTTTATTGTTTATCTTATAAAAAATAAAAAAATTGCCAATATTAACAAATAAATTATATTAAGTTATAAGAACCGGATCGGAAAGCGAAGGAACTTTATCAACTTCATCATCAAGAAAAACAATTTTTATTGCAAGACATCCGTTTTTTCTCTTTTGTTCTGCTATTTTACTTTGGAATGGGGCAAGTCCCGCTAAAAAAGCAATAACAGGCTTAATGGATAACGAAGATATTTCGCAATTTGCTAAAGATCAAAAGCAATCAATATTAGATTTAATGCAAAAAAGTCAAAAATTTGTTGCAAACTTCAATAACGAAACATTTCGAAAAATTGTTGACGAAGTAGTTAGCTTAAATAATACACAATCTCATGAAATTAACTCCCCTGAAAGACAATTATTAGACAGCAATATTTTAGCTTCATTATATAGCTTTGTTTAGCCTGTAAAATCTTGCAAAAACAAACCTTGCCCGAGGTCGTCAAAAATGTTGGTGTGGGTGGCGATAATTACTATGCCGTTTTGTTTGATTCTGGTTTGAATTAGGCCTTTTAATTGCTGTTTGCCGGCTAGATCTAGGTTTTTGGTTGGCTCGTCTAAAAGCCACAACCCGCAAGCATTGGTAAGCAACAAAGCAAGCAAGCATCGCTGTTGCCAGCCCGCAGAAAGTTTGGCAATTTTGTGATCAGACAAATCGGTTAAGCCAAAAAAATGCATAGCCATGGGCACAGTAATTTCGGTGTTGGTAAGTTTGCTATAAAACAACAAATTTTCTAGCACCGAAAGTTGCGGTTTGAAAAAATTTTTATGCCCGATAAATTTAGTTTCTTGCTGAAAGCTCGGCAATATTTGCTCAATGTTGTGGTTGTTCCATAATATTTCTCCGCTTTCGATGTTTGATATGCCAGCGATTGCTTTTAATAAAGAGGTCTTGCCAATGCCGTTGCCACCTTTAATTAACAAGCATGCACCCAAAGGCAAACTAAAACCAACATTGCTAAACACTTTTTTATGATGATAAGAAATTGATAACTTATGAACTGTAAGCATAGCGATAAAAATAGTTTGCAATTTTATTTTTATTAATTATAATTTCCATGATTAATCAAATAATAATAACCAGTTTAATTGTTTATTATTATTTGTAAAACTTATTTTTTTAATCTAACCTCTTGCTTAATTTTATTGGGCTGGTGGCACTTTATGAATAACAAAATTTGGTGTTTAAAACTAGTTTTAAACTAGTTTTAAACTTTTGTTATTTTATTAATTTAACCAAATTATCAACAATGACTACTCTAGAATCAACTGCACCAATTGCAGAAAACACTGATCAACCAAACGAAACCCAACAAATCACAGCCCCGCAACAAGTTAATTTGCCTCAATTTTCTATTAAACAATTAATAGATTCTGGTTTTCATTTTGGTCACAAAACCATGAGAAGAAACCCAAAAATGTCAAAATACATTTACACCAGTCGCAACGGCATCAGCATTATCGATCTTAACAAAACCGCTCAATTGTTGCATAACAGCCTAAAAACAGTCAAAGAAATTGCCAAAAACAATGGCAGAATTTTATTTATTGCCACCAAAAAACAAGCTGTTGAAGTGGTTGCTGAATCTGCCCTTCGTTGTGGCCAATATTATGTCAACAACCGTTGGCTTGGCGGTATGCTTACCAACTACAAAACCATTTCGCAATCTATTCGCACTCTCAAAAAAGTCGAAGATCAACTACACGACACCGAAATCGGTTATAATAAAAAAGAAAAATTAACTCTCGATCGCCAAAGATCTAAATTAGAACAAAACTTGGGTGGCATTAAAAATATGGGCGGTCATCCCGATTTAGTTGTGGTTATCGACACCAACAAAGAAGCGCTAGCAATTGCCGAAGCTAGAAAACTCAACATTCCTATTATGGCATTAGTCGATACCAACTGCAATCCCGACAAAATACTTTATCCAGTGCCAGGCAACGATGATTCTACCAAATCAATTAAATTGTTTTGTCGTTTAATTTCTGATGCAGTAATTGCTGGTGTTAAAGAAAATATGATAGCTTCTGGTCTTGATATCAACAAAATAGTCGAAAAAAGCTTTTTAGAAAATTTATCAGAAGTCAAAAAAAATAACGAAAAACCAAGCAAAACTTTTGATAACAAAAGAAAATTTACCAGAAACGAAGGCAGAAACGAAGGCAGAAGCGATAATAAAGATTCTGCAGGCAAAGATTCCGATAAAAAACCACACAAACCAGACAATAAAAAACCAGCTCCAAGAAAACCAACAAAACCAGGTTTTGCTAACGATAAAAAATCAATCAAACCTAAATCTGGCGAAAGCAATAAAACCGAAAATAAATAAACTATGTCTAACAATCTTGCTCTTATCAAAAAACTTCGCGATGCTACTGGTTGTGGCATTGCCGATTGCAACAAAGCTTTGCTCGAAAATAATGCCGATTTCGAAAAATCAGTTGATTGGCTCAGAAAAAAAGGGCTATCTTCTGCCGCTAAAAAAGCAAATCGAGTTGCTAGCGAAGGTTTGGTGGCTGTGGCTGTTGCTGGCAAAAAAGCTATTATTATCGAGGTTAACTCCGAAACCGATTTTGTTGCTAGAAATCAAAAATTTCAAGAATTTGTTTCTGCTCTATCAAAAACCGCACTTAGCTACACCGATTTTGAAAAATTAAAAACCGACCAAGACTCTGCCATCAAAGAACAAATTGGGGTTATTGGCGAAAACATTCAACTCAGAAGAATGGCGGGTGTCGAAGTGCAAAATGGTGCGGTAATTAGCTATATTCACAATCAAATTGCTTCTCAAATGGGTAAAATAGCCGTTTTGGTTGCCCTTGAAAGCCCTTGCGATGTTGCAAAATTACAAGATTTAGGCAAGCAAATTGCCATGCATATTGCAGCCACCAAACCAGATGCTTTAAACATTGAACATGTCAATCCTGCAAAGCTAGCTCGTGAAATTGATATTTTAAAAGAGCAAGCCAAAGCTTCTGGCAAGCCAGAAAGCATCATCGAAAAAATGATGGAGGGCAGAATTCGCAAATACTACGAAGAAGTTGTTTTGCTTGAACAAAATTTTGTTATGGATGACAAAATAAAAATCAAAGATCTTCTCAATAATTTTAGCAAAGAAAACAATTCTAAAACCACCATTTCTGATTTTAAATTTTTCATCTTAGGCGATGGCATAGAAAAAGTTGCAGATAATTTCGCCAACGAAGTAGCCAGTATGACTAAACATCAATAAATTAATCATTTATAAAACAACAGGCTTTTTAGCACTTAACATTATGAAATACAATGGTTTAAACTCATTGTATTTCAAATATTATCTTAAACACACTTACCCAAAATATGATTCCTAAATTTAGAAATGTCGCTATCATAGCTCACGTCGATCACGGCAAAACCACTTTAATTGATGCGATGTTAAAACAAAGTGGCACTTTTCGTAATCATCAGCAAGTAGAAACTAGGGTAATGGATTCTAACGATCTCGAAAAAGAACGGGGCATCACTATTTTAGCAAAATGTACTTCTTTGTTGTGGGAAGAACAAAAAATTAATGTTATCGACACTCCAGGGCATGCCGATTTTGGCGGTGAAGTAGAAAGAGTTTTATCGATGGCAGATAGCTGTTTGTTGTTGGTTGACTCTGCCGAAGGTGTTATGCCTCAAACAAAATTTGTGCTATCAAAAGCCTTGGCTCTTGGCTTGCAACCTATTGTTATCATCAACAAAGTTGATAGACAAGATGCACGTCCAAACGAAGTTTTAGACGAAATTTTTGATTTGTTTGTTTCTTTAAATGCCAACGAAAAACAACTTGATTTTCCTGTTTTATATGCCGTTGGTCGCGATGGCTGGTGTGTTAACGACCTTGAAAAAGATGAAAGAAAAGATCTTTCTCCGCTATTTAACTTAATTTTAAGCCATGTAAATCCGCCACCATTTAACACCGAAGCTCCATTTGCGATGTTGGCAACATTACTTGATCATAGCCCATATTTTGGCAGAATGCTTACAGGTCGAATTTATTCTGGCAAAGCAAAAAATATGATGAATTTTAAAGCGATAAATTTAAAAGGCGAATTAGTAGAGCAAGGCAGACTAACCAAACTTCATGTATTTAGAGGTGTCGAAAAAATTGCCGTAGAAGAAGCAATGGCAGGCGATATCGTTTGCGTTGCTGGCCTTGAAAAATCCTCGGTTTCTGACACTTTATGCGATATTTCAGTTTCAACTCCTATCAAATCAACCCCAATCGATCCGCCAACAATGGCAATCACTATCGGTGTTAACGATTCTCCTTTGGCTAGCACCGAAGGTAGCAAAGTAACCTCACGTATGATTCGCGATCGTTTATTTGCCGAAGCAGAAACCAATGTGGCTATAAAAGTAAAAGAATCCGATGGCAAAGATTCGTTCGAAGTTGGTGGCAGAGGCGAATTGCAACTTGGAGTGTTAATCGAAAATATGCGAAGAGAAGGTTTTGAACTTTCTGTTTCAAGGCCCCGAGTTTTATTTAAAAAAACTAGCGACAATCAAATATTAGAGCCAACAGAAGAAGTGGTGGTTGATGTCGATGACAATTTCAGCGGAGTGGTGGTTGAAAAACTTTCTTCAAGAAAAGGCGAAATGATTGAAATGAAACCATCTTCTGGTGGCAAAACTCGCCTGGTTTTTTATGTTCCTTCTAGAGGTCTTATTGGTTATCAAAGCGAATTTCTTACCGACACCAAAGGTTCTGGTGTGCTAAACCGCATTTTTCATGCCTATGTGCCATATAAAGGCGAAATGTCAAACAAAAAAAATGGGGCATTAATCGCCAACGATTCAGGTGAAGCGGTTGCCTATGCTCTCTGGAATTTACAAGATAGAGGTGTGATGTTTATTAAGCCACAACAAAAAGTTTATGCTGGCATGATTATTGGCGAAAATGCGAAACAAGGCGATTTAGAAGTAAATGTGCTAAAAGGCAAACAACTTACCAACGTTAGAGCTTCTGGCACCGATGAAGCTATCAGACTTATTCCGCCAAGAATTCTCACTTTAGAAGATATGATAACCTATGTCGGCGACGACGAATTGGTTGAAGTAACCCCAAAATCATTAAGGCTACGAAAAAAATTTCTAGATTCTAACGACAGAAAAAGATTAGGCAGAAGCAAAGAAGAAAAATTTGATTTTATAAACGATTAACCAAATTATGCAGCAACAACCACAAAATCATGGCAATATTATTTTGGCAACGGTGTTGTCTATGTTTATTTTGCTTGCTTGGAGTTTTTTTTACGAACAACCAAAGTTAAAAAAAGAAGAAGCAGAAAAAAAACTTAGCCAACTTGTTGTTAAAAATAATACTGCCAACAACGATCCTAATCTTGCTAAAAATGCCACTCAAAACCCAAATCTAGAAAACTCACTAGAACTTAATCAAACTACCAATCTTGTTACTAGAGAACAATATTTCGCCAATCCTCAAGTAAAAAACAATAGAGTAACAATCAGCAACAACAATCTGCACGGTTCCATTTCTTTACAAGGAGCAATTTTTGACGATCTCACTTTGGCTAACTATTTCAACGAGCTAAACTCGCAAAAAGAAGTTGTTTTATTTGCCCCTGCCTCTACTTCTGAAAGATATTTCGCCGACTTTGGCTGGATCAACAAAGGAGAAAATCAAGTTAATTTACCCAATCCAAACACTTTATGGCAAGCCAGTAGCACTGCACTCACTCCACAGCAACCGCTAGTTCTTAGCTGGCAAAACGAGCAAGGCATCGATTTTATTATCACCATCAGCATTGATGAAAAATATATGTTTAATATTAAGCAAGAAGTTATCAACAATACAACAAACAACCTCAAATTAGCTAACTACGGCAGAATTTCACGATTCTTCACCCCGCAAAAACAAGCTAATTTTATTTTACACGAAGGTCCAATCGGTTCTTTTAATGGCATCTTAGAAGAGTTTTCTTATCAAAAAATGATAAAAGAAAAACAGAAAAATTTTAGCAACAATTCTGCCGGTTCTTGGCTTGGAATCACCGATAAATATTGGTTTAGCACCCTTATTCCAAGCTCAAATATTACTTATCAAGCTAGTTTTTCTAGTCAAATTATCAATCAACAAAATCAATATTTGGCAACTTTTACTTCCGATCCAATAGAAATTTCAGCCAACAGCAAAGCCACCATCGATCATCATCTATTTGCAGGGGCAAAAACAGTTAAATTACTCGATGATTACAAAACTAAATTTGATCTCAAATTATTTGATAGAGCAATAGATTTTGGCTGGTTTTATTTTCTTACCAAACCATTCTTTTTTGCTATCGATTTTTTATACAAATTTTTGGGCAACTTTGGTCTAGCAATTCTTGCTATGACTGTTTTGGTAAAATTAGCTTTGTTTCCTTTGGCAAATAAATCTTATGGAGCCATGGCAAAAATTCGCAAAATACAACCAAAAATAGAAGCTTTAAAACAAAGAATCACCGATAAACTTGCCTTAAACCGCGAAATTATGGAGCTTTACAAACGCGAAAAAATCAATCCTGCTTCTGGTTGTTTGCCTATTTTTATTCAAATTCCCATTTTTTTCGCTCTTTACAAAGTGTTTTTTGTAACTCTCGATATGAGGCATGCCTCTTTTTATGGTTGGATCAAAGATTTATCCGCTCCCGACCCCACTTCGATCTTTAATTTATTTGGCTTGTTGCCTTTTCAGCCTTCTGGTGTTTTTATGATTGGCATTTGGCCAATTCTTATGGGAATCACAATGTTTTTACAACAAAAAGTAAGCCCAAGCGTCACCGATCCTATTCAGGCAAAAGTGCTCAAACTAATGCCTTTTATACTCACCGTTTTGTTGGCATCTTTTCCATCTGGCTTAGTAATTTACTGGACCTGGAGCAATACTTTATCTATTTTGCAACAACTATATATCAATCACAAACATAAAAACTGATGTTTAGCTCGCAAACTTTAGGCATTATTGGTGGCGGTCAATTAGGCAAAATGATTGCCAACAAAGCTCATCAATTTGGTTTAAAAACAATCATTTTAACCGATCAAGAAAATTCTCCCGCTTCTTTTGTCAGCAACAACATTTTGGTTGGCGATTATCAAAATCAAGAAATTTTACAACAATTTTGTTCTAAAATTGATTTTGCTACTTTTGAATTCGAAAATATTCCTCTAGCATCCGCTCAATATGTTGCTAAACACAAGCCGCTTTTTCCAAAACCAGAGGTTTTAGCCATCACTCAACACCGCTTGTTAGAAAAAAACTTTCTTAACAAAATAAAAGTTGCCACCACCAAATATCTCGCTGTCAATACTTATCAAGATTTAGAAACCAGCTATTTACAACTCGGTAAAAGCATTTTAAAAACCACCACCATGGGCTACGATGGTAAAGGTCAATTTGTGCTAGATTCTATGGCTAGTTGCCAACAAGCTTGGCAAGAATTATCGACTTATCTCGGTCAAAATTCACTGAAAAATCAATTAATTTTAGAGCAATTTTGCAATTTTTCTTGCGAATTGTCGGTATTGGTAGCAAGATCGCAAAAACAAATAGTCGCCTACAACCCGCTTAAAAACATTCATCGCCACGGCATTTTATGGCAAAGCCACTATCCTTCGTTATTAACAAACAACCTTATTTCCCAAGCCAAAGAAATTGCCATACACATTGCCCAAAGCCTCGATTTAATTGGTGTGCTAGCGGTAGAGTTTTTTTTGGTTGATAACCAATTATTAGTTAACGAACTAGCTCCAAGACCACATAATTCTGGGCATTTTTCGATGGATGCTTGCATCACTTGTCAATTTGAGCAATTAATTAGGGCGGGCTTAAACATTAATCTTGGCTCAACCAAATTTCACAGCACTGGTTATATGCAAAATTTATTGGGCAAACAAATCACAGATGTCGAACAATTTTTACAAAACGACAAGGCAAAAATTCATATTTATGGCAAAGAAAAAATAGCAGAGGGCAGAAAAATGGGGCACATCAATATTTTAAACAGCTATGAATAATCTTATTGTTTTCTTTCAAACTGGCGGAATTGCCATGTTGCCTTTATCTTTTTTGGCAATTATTTTGCTGGCAATAATGATCGATAAACTGTTTTTTTATCATAAGCACCTGAAAATCAGCAAAAATCTAGAAAATCTTATTTATCAACCGCAATTTTGCTATCAAACTTGGCAAAATTCTTTAACAAATCTTTCTGCACAGCATTTTTATTTTTCTTTATGGCAAACTCTTGAGAAAGAAAAAAATCAAAATAACAAAATCATTCTCGAAAATCAAGCAACAAATCTATTGAAAAAACTAGAAAAACAAATGTTTTCTGGGGTTTGGATGCTAGAAACCACTATAAGTGTCGCTCCTTTATTGGGTTTGCTTGGCACCATTATTGGCATGTCGGCAAGTTTTAAAATTTTAGGTTCTAATCAACTAAATTCGGCAGGCATCACTTCTGGTGTGGCAGAAAGCTTAATTGCCACTGCTTTTGGCTTGGTTGTGGCAATTGTCGCTTTATTTACTTTTAATTTATGGCAGAAAATAACAAATCATGCTCTTGACAACCTCGAAATTATTGCCACCAAATTTATTCATAATTTATAACAAAAATTTTTCTTATGTATAGCATTGAGTAATACCATTTCCATAAATAAATACCGCATTTAATATTTGACTTTTAATTAATATTAATCTTTAATTTATAATAAATTTCTCTCAATCAAATTTATTATAAATATAACTTCCTACACAAAACTAATTGACGACAATCTTTTTAAAAAAGCGGTAAGAGAAGCTTGATGCTATTGGGAAATATGCCAAGATAGCTCTGAGGCTTCAATCAATTATTAGGATTTGATCGAGCCTCGATTATAATACCATTTCCCATATTTATATAGCTTATTACTTCAACTGTGCATTTTAAATCTGGTTTCGCTGTTTGTTCTTGTAATTTTTCAAAAATTTTTAAGATTATTGGTTTTATTTTCTCTGCGCCATGTGCATCGTATTTGTCAAATAAAATTCTTATCTCTTGATTTTGTATGTTGTTTGAATTTATGATTCGAAAATTTTTGATTCAACTGGCATATGATTTTTTAACTTAGCATTCAAAAGTCTGTTAATATAAATTATTATTTGTCAAGTGTCGTTTTTTTACAACAAACGATATTCTGGTATAGTTAAAACTGCACTATTGCCTTTGTTTTGCATTATTTCGAAAATACAGCCTTGATTTTTTAAATCAGATAAAATTTGGTTAGTAGAAAGATTATTGGCTAAATTATGAAGACGATCTTTTAAAGCAAATACAATCAACAGTCGCTTGTTTTGATCAAGTAAAACATTGATTTCAAGTAAGCATTCTGTTTCGGCATTAATGATTTCTATGATAATTTTTTTGATGGTTTCAGCAAAAGAAATATGCTCTATCTTGATTTTTGGCAAAGAAAAGTTTAGAACAGTGTTTAGATGAATTTTTTCTTTAATATTTGTTTCTAATTCGCTGATATTTTTTTGTAAAAATGCAAGTAAATCGATGATTTCTTCATCTTCTTTTAAGCGATTGTTTAATGTTTGTTGGTCTAAAACATTGCTCACGATGGCTTTTAACACAGTGGCATCGAGATAAATTTGGTTAAAATCGTTTAAATAGTGTCTATGCGGTAGCGAGCCGTAGGGCTCTTCTTTTAAAGATTGGGAGGTTTTGATAATTTTATCTAGGTGAAACAGCAATTCTTGGGGAATGATGCTAGAAATTTGGGTTTTTAAACTAGAAATATTATGGCTGTGCAGATTGTTGATTTTTTTAGCGGTATGAATTTTTTCTTTAATTTTGGCGATCATTAAATCAAAATCTACTGGCTTAACCAGATGATCGTTGGCAGAAAGATTGATTCCTTTAATGATATCTTCTTTTTGTCCCAAAGCAGATAGAAAAATAAAGGGCACATTATTATTTTCGCTGTTTTTGCTGTTTCGCACCATTTCTAAGAATTGATAACCGTCTACTTTTGGCATTAAAATATCAGAAATAATAATATCGGGCTTTTGTTCTAAAAATTGTTGATAGCCTTGACCGGCCGTTTCTGCTTCAAACACCAAAAAACCCTCATCTTTTAATATTTCGCAAATATTTTCGCGTATATCTTGCTCATCTTCTACACATAATATTTTAATTTGATGGTCTTGCATAAAATTGATAGATTTTGTTGAGAAATTTTTTACTTTTCTAATTTATCATCTATTTTTATATAAAACCAAATATTTTTCATAAAAAATGGCAACAAAAAATACATCGATTTTTTTGGGACTGATGCAACAGTCACTTTTTTTGTCATAAAATGACTATTAAAAATCAATTAAAAAAAAATGTGAAAAAAAGTGAAAATTTTTATTTACATTTAAAAAAATAAGCCTTATCGTGCATCACTTGTTTTTTAATTTTTTATTTGTCATAATTTATGAACGATAAAAAAAGCCAAAGAACATAGTGTTTGTCTATATCTAAATTGTTTTTATTAACTCTAACTTTTTATCAAAGAAATGGAACCAGAACAAGAAACTGATCGAGGTCGAAACTCAAAAATTTATTACCTAAAAAATAATCATCAAAAAGGTAATTATATTAACCCTAATTTGGCCAATCAATTTGGTTCTGTTTATCAGCAAATCAAAGAATTGCAACCAATCTTGCCGGTTTATTGTTTAAGACCGCATATTTTGCAACATGCTACCCGCTTTTTTCTTGACAATTTTTTGCATCCTAAGCATAAAACTAAAGTAATGTATTCGGTTAAAAGCAATCCAGATGAAGCTGTGTTAAAACAGTTGTTTGCTTCTGGTATTGTTAATTTTGATGTGGCCTCTCTTGTTGAAATTCAGCTGGTGCACTCTTTGTTTGGCGATAAGGCAAAAATGTTTTTTATGCACCCAGTAAAGGCAAAAGAAATAATCAAGCAAGCTTATTTTGACTATAACATTCGACACTTTTCTCTTGATTCTGGCGACGAACTTGAAAAAATTTTGCTGGCAACTAATTCTGCCAAAGATTTAGGTTTACATTTGCGATTATCTATTCCAAATTCGCATTCAGCAATTGATTTATCTGGTAAATTTGGCATTTTGCCTTCCGAATCTATTTCTTTGTTACAAAAAATTCGAGCTGTGGCAAAAGCTTGCGGTTTGTGTTTTCATGTTGGTTCGCAATGTATGGATCCGCTTGAATATCGCAATGCTATTGACATCGCTAAAAATGTTGTAATACAGGCTGGCATCAAACTAGATGTACTCGATATCGGCGGTGGTTTTCCTTCGATCTATCCTGGTATGGCTCCACAAGGTTTGCAATCTTATTTTCACGAAATTTTTGATAGCATTGCCAAAGCTAATCTTTTGCACTCTTGCCAAATTTGGTGCGAACCAGGTAGAGCATTGGTTGCTGAGGCCGGTTCTTTAGTGGTGAGAGTTGAGGGCAGAAAAAACAATATGCTCTATTTAAACGATGGTACTTATGGTGGTTTATTTGATGCTGGGCAACCTGGTTTTATCTATCCTGCCAAAGCAATGCGGTTTAATAGTGACTTAATTGATTTGCAAACAGAGCTTGCTCCTTTTGGTTTTTATGGCCCTACTTGCGATTCTCTTGATACAATGCGCGGCCCTTTTTATTTGCCAAGCAATATTGCCACTGGCGATTACATTGAAATAGGGCAACTTGGGGCTTATTCATGCAGTATTCGCACCAATTTTAATGGCTTTAACAATTATTTGCAAATACAAGTTGGCTGTAGCCCGCTGAGCTCTCTTTATTTTGCCAATCAAAAAGCGCAACTTAATCAAAACAATTATTCTAACTAAACTATGCAAAAAACAGAACTACTGCAAAAAACAGTAAAACATATCGATATAACTTCTTTTGATGCCACTACAATTATCAATCAAATGGCTGATATGTCTTTTACTTCTCGAGATTTGGCTAAGGCTTGCCAAATTTTTGAGATGATGCTTGCCGACAAATCTTGCTCTATTGTGCTTTCTTTGGCAGGCTCAACCTCTGCTGGTGGGTGTATGCAACTTTATGCCGATCTTATTAAATACAATATGATAGATGCCATTGTGGCCACTGGGGCTTCAATTGTTGATATGGATTTTTTTGAAGCTTTGGGTTTTAAACACTACCAAGGCACTCCTTTTATTGACGATAAATTTTTACGCGATAACTATATCGATCGCATTTACGACACCTACATCGACGAACAAGATTTGCAAAAATGCGATCATGCTATTTTTGAAATTGCCAACAGTTTGCCTGCTAAAGCCTATTCTTCCAGAGAATTTATTTGGCATATGGGCAAATATCTTTCTTCGCACAGCAAAAAGAAAGATTCTTTAGTTGAGCTTGCCTACACACACAATGTGCCAATTTTTTGCCCTGCTTTTACCGATTCTTCGGCTGGTTTTGGCTTGGTTTTGCATCAGGTAAAAAATCCGAAAAATCATCTCACTATCGATTCTATCGCCGATTTTCGCGAGCTCACCGAAATCAAAATTAAAGCTGGCACCACTGGTTTGTTGATGATTGGCGGTGGTGTACCAAAAAACTTTATTCAAGACACGGTGGTTTGTGCCGAAATTTTGGGTAAAGAAGTTGAAATGCACAAGTATGCTATTCAAATTACCGTTGCCGATTCGCGAGATGGGGCTTGCTCTTCTTCGACTCTCAAAGAGGCCTGCTCTTGGGGCAAGGTTGATACCGCCTATGAGCAAATGGTTTATGCCGAAGCGGGCTCGGTTTTGCCATTGCTTGCTTCTTATGCTTATCATCAAGGTTCTTGGAAAAATCGCGAACGCAAAAACTATACTAAATTGTTTTAAGATGCTTTTAAACAAGGGGTATTTAGCCCCTTGTTTTTACAAATGAAAGATATTTCCTATATATTTTATGAGCGCACCGGCCCTTTTGCCAAAAATCTTTCAAAAAGCACAACAGCTCTTTCGCTAAAAATCTTTTCAATTGATTGCTTTACTACATTACTAGGCTTCCCTTTCTCTCTGGGGATTGGCAGAATTTCATCAATCTTTCCATCAATAATATTTACTCTTTTTTTAAGTAATCGATCATATTTTTCTGGAGATTTCTGCAATTCCGTTAATCGTGCTTGCGCATCATTATTAATTGTAGCTATTATTTCTTGCAGTAATGGATAATCGTGCTGACCAAGAGACTTAATGGGGTTGTGAGGATTGGTACCAAGCATTCTTACCTCAATAATTGTGTTATAATCTATTTTGCTTACCCTTATTTCAACAGATTTTCCTGCTACTTGTCTATGTATGGTAAAGGCAGATGCATCGCGATGATTTTCTTCAAATGCTTTGACTTGTTGTGCAAAAAATTCTGGGCTTCCAGATTTTTTGGCATCAAATGCTACCGCTATTTCTGATCCATCCCGAAAAATATCGTATTTTTTATCAAGTTTTTGTAAAGAGCTTTGTATAGTTTTTAAAATTTCTACACCAACACAACTAATTGTTGCTTTTAAATTGCTTGGATCACCTTCTATTTGATAATCTATTAAATCTTTATTGCTGTTTCTATCAGTAAAAGAAAAATTTACCTGCTGGTTTATTTGAGTTATCGGCCAGCCAACAAAATTAGACCAATAATTTAACTCTTGAAATTTTTCTGGTAGTTTTGCTAATTTTTCTTCATTAATTTCGCCAATAAATAAATCAGCCTCCAAAGCCTGAATCATATCAACAGTTTTAGCATAAAATTGCTTGTTTTTAATTAAATCATAGACTTGTTCTATATTTTGTGGAATACCGTCAAATTGAAAATTAATATCTGATTGCTTTGTTTCGCCAAACAATAACAAAAAAGCCAAGGCTTCTTGTGGCAACATTGTAGCAACGGTATTTTTGATATTGGCTCTTTCTGTTTCTGGCAAATTTTTTTGTAAAATATCAGTTATTAAAGTGAAGGTGGCTTGGTTTAAATAACTCTCACTTGCATTTGGGCCATCGCTTAATAATGATTCTGGTACAGGAGGAATTATCTTTTGCCAATCTATTTCTGGCAAAGGTTTTTTTTTATACTTTAATGCCATTTGCCTTCTTGCTTCGTAATCGGCAGAGATTTGTTTTAGAAAAGCAATTTGTTGATAAATAGTTTTTGGCTCTAACAATTGAGAATTGGCAGAACTAAATTCAACTTCTATGCCGCTTTTTATTATTGCTTGACCGGCTTTGATTTCTGTTGGATTTTTTTCATTGATGGGACGTACAACTTGTGTAGAAGTATTTTTGGTAAAAGTTTTTTGTTCTGTTATATATTCTTTAGTTTTTTCTGAATCGCTAATAATTCTTTTATTTTCTTGCAAATCCTGTAAAAAACTACTTAGTTGATTTAGTAAAGCATGTCTTTCTAAATCATCAGGTTTTTCAAACTCTTTTTCTAATCTTTGTCTAATGCTTGTTGTTATTTTGTTAATATCTAGTGAATCATCTAGTTGTATATCATCTAAAACATCTACTAAGTTAAAAGAAGCAACAAAATGAGCATGTTTATATTTATCCTGATAAGAAAATAATGCTTTCAATAAGTCTGGCGTAATAGACCCGCCTTCAGTTGATAATTGTGCTAATTTGTCTATTAATGCTTTATTAAAATCAGAAGATTCCCATTCTAATTTTCTAGGATGATTTTTTTCATAATATTCTTTAAAATTGTTACGAATATCTTGTAGAATTTCGTTGTTTGGATTTTGTTTAAGCAATACACCAGCCAAGGATACAAAAGGTGAAATAGCGGTAATTCTAGCTAATTTATTTGCAGGATCTTCTAATTGACTCCATTGTTGATAAATATTCTTTAAATTTGTAGTTTGTTGTATTTGTTGTGATATAATTGGATCTGTTTTCATATTCGTGTAAATTAAAATTAAAATAGTATTGATAGATATTTTTAGCCACTTTTTGGATTGTAAATTTTTTTGTTTATAAAAAAATTAACCCAAAAGGTGGCAAATACACAGAATATTACAGATTTTATTTACAGAATTTTTGAATCCAAAAGAAGCAACATCGATATTTTTTCTAGATAAAATATGAAGATTTTGATTTTTAAGAAATAGTGGGGAAAACATTTTAACAAATTTTAGTTATAAACAAGGAGAATTGAGGCAGTTTTAACAACAACAACAAAACTTGTTTATAAAAAATTTGTAAATATTCATAGTAGAATTTATTTTAGATATAGCTTTTTAAAAAAAATATCATTAAATTAATCTTTGAAATTACAACATAACTAATTTTAATGTCAACATTTTTTTTATAAAAAAATTAAAACCTAAATTCACAATGATGCAAAACCCAAATAATCATATTGTTGAAGTGCTATTGCCACTAGCAATGGAGCAATCTTTTAGCTATTTTGCTTTGCCAAATCAGCAAGTTGGTGATGTGGTTTTGGTAGAGTTTGGGAGCCAAAAAATTTGGGGAGTGGTGCTGGCACTTAACAGCCAAACCGCTTATGACCATAGCAAAATCAAGCATATTTTGGCAATTTCTAGCCAGCTCAAACTTTCTGTACAGCATCTTGCTTTTATTTTGCAACTAGCAGATTATAATTTGGCAAATTTGGGCTTGGTATTAAAAAGTTTTTTGGCAAATTTTTCACAAATCGCAGTAGCAAAAAAACCAATTAAAGAGCTTTCTATGCAGATTTCGCCAGAAAATTTTGTGTTAAAAAATCTCAATGAAAAGCAAAACGAAATTTTTACTGCTATTAACCAAAATCTAATAAATCATCAAACTTTTTTGCTACACGGAGCCACCGGCTCGGGCAAAACTGAGATTTTTTTTCATTTAATTGCAAGCAAATTAACTCAAAATAATCAACAAATTTTAATTTTATTGCCCGAAATTGCTCTAACCAGCCAGTTGGTGGCAAGATTTCAGCAACAGTTTGGCTTTGCTCCTGTGGTTTGGCATTCAAAAATTACCGCTTCTCAAAAAAAAGCAATCTTTTTAGCCATCACCAACGGCTCTGCCAAAGTAATTATCGGAGCTCGATCTGCTTTGCTTTTGCCTTTTGATAATTTGGGACTAATTATTGTCGACGAAGAGCACGATGCTTCTTTTAAACAAGAAGATGTTTTTAATTTTCATGCCCGAGATATGGCAATTTTATATGGTAAAATCGCTAATTTTTCAGTTTTATTATGTTCGGCAACTCCTTCTTTAGAGAGCTTTTCTAATGCTTCTAGCGGTAAATATCAATATTTTCATTTAACCCAAACTTTTGGCAGTGGCAACGAAATTAATTTTATTGATTTAAGTCAAGAAAAAACAGCGAAAAAAAATATTATTACCCAAAAATTACAGCAAGAAATTGCCAAAAATTTAGCCAACAAACAACAAACTTTATTGTTTTTAAACAAACGAGGCTATGCCCCCGTCACTATTTGCCAGCAGTGCAAACACAAATATAGTTGCAAACACTGCTCTTTTCATTTGGTGCTTTACAAAAAACAAAACAAATTGCTGTGCCATCATTGCGGTTATAGCCAAAAAATGCCCAATATATGTGCTGCTTGCAATAGCCCAGATAGCTTGATAAGCTTGGGTTTTGCCATTGAAAAACTCATTGAAGAAACCGAAAAACTTTTTCCGCAAGCAAGAATTGCGGTGGCCAGTAGCGATACTTTAAAAAGCTTTGCCGATGCTGATAATTTGGTGCAAAAAATCACCAACCAAGAGATCGACATTATTATTGGCACTCAAATTATTGCCAAAGGTTATGATTTTGCTAATCTTTCGCTGATTGGCATTGTCGATGCCGATTCTTTGCTTTATTCAAGCAATTTGAGGGCGACTGAGCAGGGTTTTCAGCTTTTTACTCAATTAATAGGTCGATCGGGCAGAAGAAATCAGGTGGGTAAAGTTTTTATTCAAACTTATAATACCAAAAATTTATTGTTTCAACACATCAATAAAAGTGATAATTTTTATACTTTTGAGCTAAGTAATCGAAAAATGTTTAACTTGCCACCGTTTAGCCAAATGGCAAAGCTAGAAATTAGTGCCAAACAAGCAGAACAAGCCCTTATTTTTGCCAATCATTTGGTGCAAAATATGCCTACAAACCACAAATTGATGGTTTATGGGCCTGCTCCTGCACCTTTGGCAAAGCTCAAAAACCGCTATCATTTTTTATTAAACATCACTGTTGATAAAAAAATCAATTTAGCAAAACTAATTAAAGCGGTTTTGGCACAAGCAAATATCCCGAGTTTTATTAGAGTGCGAGTTTATATTAATCCGCTTTAATTTATACCATTTACACTAATTAAAACCACACTTCGATCTAAATTTCCCTTCCACTGGATGAAGAATGTAGATCGAAGTGTGGTTTTAATTAGTGTAAATGGTATTAATAATATTTTAATTTTTCTGTTATTTTGCCACGAAAAACCCAGTAAGAAAAAATAGTGTAGGCAATAATGCAAGGCAATACAACAACCACCCCGGCAAAAATTATTAATAACGATTGTTTGCTAACATTGGTATCTTGAATTAAAATTTTTTCAGGCACAATGAATGGGTAAAAACTATATGCAATGCCAACAAAGCAAACCACAAAAATGCCAACGGTTAGTAGCATCGGCAGATAAGAATGTTTATCTTGGGGCAACGGCATTTTTTTTAAAATAGCAAGCAACATAAAAGATAAAAAACCGCCAATTATGGGCATAGGCATTAAATAAAAAAAGTTTGGCAACGAAAACCATTTGTCAAAAATTCTGTCGCTTGTTAAAGGAGTGATAATCGAAATGATGATCATGCCAATTATGGTGAAATATAAAGAGGTGATTGCCATTTTTACTGCTTTTTTTTGTAATTCTTGTTCTGTTTTTAAAATCAACCAACTAGAACCAAGCAAGCAATAGCCAAAGCACAAGCAAGCACCGCAGATGATATTAAAAATTAAAGCATAAATAGAGTTGGCAAAGCCTAAAATGTAAGAACCAAGCATAAAACCTTGCATAAAAGACACAAGAAAAGAGCCGACCGAAAAAACAACATCCCAAGTTGCTTGATGATGATCTTTAGCTTTCGACCTAAAATCAAAAGCCACTCCTCTTAAAATTAAGCCGATCAGCATTAGAGTGGTAGGCAAGTAAAGGCTTGTGAGAATTTCGCCATAACTAGCCGGAAAAGCCACAAGCAAAATGCCAACAGCAAGCACCAGCCAAGTTTCGTTAGCATCCCAGAAGGGGCCGATAGAAGAAATCATAAGGTCTTTATCTTTTTTGCTTGCCCTAAACATTAAAAGACCAATTCCCAAATCGTAGCCGTCTAAAATTACATAAATCAGCACCGCCAAGCCGAGCAATATGGCAAAGATAATTGGTAAAAATGATAAAAAAACTTCATTCATAAAAAGCAAAATTTATTGTGTTTTAATGGTGTTAACATTTTTAATATCTTGTCTTGCCATATAAAAAATTACTTTGATAAAAGCAAAAATCAACACAACATAAACCAAGCCATATAAAATCAAGCTAGATAGCACAGATTTTGTTTGCAAATTAGGAGAAACGGCATCGGCTGTGGTAAGTAGGTTGTAGACCAAAAAAGGCTGTCTGCCAATTTCTGTTACATACCAACCTGCAATGGTTGCCACCCAACCAGAAAATGTCATAAAAATCATGATAAACAACATAATTTTTGGCTGTGTTTTGTGTTTTAGCAAAAAATAAAGAGCAAAACTGGCGACCACAAGCATCAATAAACCAGTGCCAACCATAATGCGAAAACTATAAAAAACTTGTGCCACTGGCGGATGGTTGGTAAATTCGTTGATGCCTTTAATTTCGGAATCTGCTTTGTGAGTGAGTATAATGCTCGCTAATTTGGGAATTTTAATTTCAAAAGAATTTTTTTGATTTTGGTTATCTACTATGGCAAATAATCGCAGATCTGCTGGTTTTTCGGTGTGCCAAATGCCTTCAATGGCCGCCACTTTGGCTGGTTGATGTTGCAAAGTGTTGATGCCGTGCAGATCGCCCACAAAAATTTGTAGAGGAATGATAAAAAATGCCAAATAAATAGCGAATTTCATAGCCAAATTAACAGCAGAAGAATTATCGTGTTTAATAATTTTATAAGCAGAGATTCCCATAATCAAAAATGCAGAAGTAAGAAAAGAAGCTAAAAGCATATGGCAGAAGCGATAAATCATCGAAGGGTTGAAAATTATTTCAAACCAATTGCCAGCATAAATAATGTTGTCTTTGATGACGAACCCTGCAGGGGTTTGCATCCAGCTATCTAAAACTATAATCCAAAAAGCAGAAATAGTGGTGCCGATTGCCACCAAAAAAGTGGCAAGAGTATGAATTTTGTTTGATACTTTATTAATGCCAAACAACATAATGCCAAGAAAAGTTGCCTCCATAAAAAAAGCAGTAAGAACTTCGTAAGCAAGCAACGGGCCGGCAATGTTGCCAACTTTTTGCATAAACAAAGGCCAATTGGTGCCAAATTGAAAAGACATAGTGATGCCCGAAACAACACCCAAAGCAAAGCAAAGAGCAAAGATTTTTACCCAAAAACGATATAAATTAAACCAATCTTCATTTTAGTTTGATTGTATTTTATTTTAAAAAATAATAGACACCAGCACAAGCCAATGGTGATGGCAGGAAATAAAATATGAAAAGTAATATTTGTCGCAAACTGTATTCTCGATAAAATAAGATGATCCATATGCTGTAATTTATTAAAATTGCAAGAAGATGATACGAAATATTAGTATATTTAATTTTTATAAAAAGACAACATAAATTTTGATATGCGACAATTTGTTTTCACAAAGCACTGTCTTATTAAAATTGCTATGGCATTTTATTTTTTCTAGAAGTAAAATTGATGATGAAATGAATGTTTAAATTTTTAAACCTGCACCAAGATTATTTCACTAATTCAAAAAATATCGCAAATAATATGCATTATTTTGCCCCGCAAATAACCAAATTTACTAAAGGCACTGTTGCATCCCAAATTATATTTTACTTTATTTGCCATTTTTGGTATAAATTTCTGCTATTTTTAGCCAAATATGTTGAATATGTGGCTAAAAATAGCCAAAATTTCTCCTCAAAACTAGCAAAAAATTAAAACAAATTTGGAATTCAACAGTGCCTAAACATAATTTTTTGGAAATAACCCAATATTTTAATCGCCTCAATCAAGATCAAGACCATTTTTATAATTCTAACGATATTTGCACCCCAATGCAATGTGTCAAAGAAATGGTTGATTCTTTGCCAGAAAGTTTTTGGCAAAAAGCCGATTTAAAAATTCTTGATCCGTGTTGTGGAAATGGCAA
>CANNFC010000007.1:0-29214 GCA_947503755.1 Rickettsiales bacterium
CTTTTCAATATCCAAATGGCACAAATGTTGATATTGCTACTATTTTTCAGGTGTGGGTAAAGCCAAAACTAATTTCTTTACCTCTTGTTAAACACAAAACCTGCAAAACTATTGCCAATATTTATTCGCTATCTGATGGCGGAACTCCTGGTAGCACCAGAAACAAAAAAATGATAAATCACTGCCATATTTATTTACCTTCCACTTGTTTTTCGGGCATGAAAGCCTACAAAAATTTTAGCGATTTACCAAATAAAAGAGGTTATGGGTTGGTTTTTTTACAACATCAAGAAAAATTGGTTTCTTTGTTTCAACAAATCAATTGGCAAGAAGTGGCTTTTTTATCAACCAACAGTGCTCTAAATTTAAGAACCGATTTGATTTTACAACAACTTATACAGCACGACTTTTATGATAATTGCTAAATTCGATCGGCATTTTTCTTTTATTTTTAAATCAAAAAAATAATTTTATGAAATTGATTCACATTAATTCGGTTGAAAAGCTACAGCAATATTGGCAAGCTTTGTATCAACACTATTTTGCTAATTTGCAAATAGATTCGGCTATTTTGCATCACGATTGGCAACAAATTATTGCCAAGCAAAATCTATTTTGTTGTTTTGATGAAAATAATAACCTGCTAAACCTAGTTTCTGCCAGTATTTGCTATAATCAGCAAGCCAAGCCCTATTGGTTGCTTTGCGATTTATTTGATGGGGGTAATTTATTGGCAAATAATTTTTTGTTAAACGAAATCATCAAAACCGTGGCAAACTTCACGAGCATTATGTTTTGTGTTTCAACAAAAAGCCAAACTATGCAACAAGCTTTGGCTACCCACGGTTTTTGGCTGAATCATTTTTGTTTTAGCTATGCATAAATTAACAAAACTAACACTGGGGCCTGTTATTATCATCACAAGGGCGATAAAAGACTCCATCAAGCACGATGGAGTTGAGCATGCTGGTTATTTGTCTTTTTTGGCGATTTTGTCTTTTTTTCCGTCGCTGATTTTTTTGATGACCGTGTTAAGTTTTTTTGATGGCTTGTCTATTCAGTTTTTAGAAAAAATCTTAGTGCATTTGCCCAAAGAAATGTCGGTTGGTTTAAAGCCAAGAATCGACGAAATTTTATCTGGCCCGAGCAATAAATATTTAACCATCGCTTTTATTGGCATTATCTGGACGGCATCTTCGGCAGTTGAGGGTTTGCGAACTGTTTTAAACAAGGCCTATCATATTGGCTCGCCCCCCCCTTATTTGTTGAGAAGGTTGTTGAGTGTTATTGAGTTTTTTATGATTATTTTTTTGATTATCGCTAGCACTTTAATTTTGGTGGTCGTGCCGAATGTTTTGCAGCTTTTGCCTGCAAAAATGCTCAAAGCTATCGATATCGATTTTGATTTTTTTTATTTACGCCAAATTGTGGTTGGGGTGATTTTGATTATTTCGGCAACTTTGCTTTATTATATTTTGCCTAGTGCCAAACAAAATCTCAAAAAAACCATACCAGGAGGGATTTCAAGCACTTTTTTATGGTTTTTTACTACCAAACTTTTTGCTTATTATTTGCATTATTTTGGGCAGATTGATTTAGTTTATGGCTCGATTTCTAACATTATTATTTCGCTGATGTATTTTTATTTTGTGAGTTTTATTTTTATTTTAGGTGCAGAGTTTAATTATCACTTTGCCAAATTTTATAGCAAATGATACCGTTTTTTACACTAAATTAGGCAGTGTCGTCAAGCAGTTCTCGATCAGAATTCCCCTTCTTGCAGAAGGGGTGGCCGTGAAACGGCCGGGGTAGTGTCGGCAACACACGGTAAGATCTCTTCGAAAAAACATCTGCGATCGGCTCCCGACAATACTCCGTCGACCTTCGGTCGCCACCCCTTCTGCAAGAAGGGAAATTCAGATCGAGATCTACTGATTCAACAATTTCGTAAAATGGTGCGATGATATTGTTTTTCGCTTGTTTGGAGCGGTTTGATGATAAAAAAATCAGCATCATAATGGCTGGTTGCGGTGTTGTAAAACTTGTAAACTTGATGATTTTGTTGATTGCAGGTGAGGTATTGATAATAATTGTGTAGTTTTTCTTTACGCGGTTTATAGTTTTTGTTGCCAATTTCCATTAGCATTAAAGCCAATATTTTGAGCATCGTCTCTTGTTGGATGGTGTTGAAGGCCGATTTTTTTAATAAACAAAAATTTTCTTGCCACAGCAAAATTTGCTTGCTATGTTGCAATAATTCTTGGTTAAATTTGTCATTGATGCTGGCAATTTCTTGGCTTGTTTGGTTGATTCTGCCAATAATTGGGCTGTAATCGGCAAAACTATGCAAAAAAACTCGAATTTTATTTCTTAAAAATTTGGTGTCGGCATTACTCTCGTCTTCGTGCCACTCGATATTTTGCGATTGCAAAAACTGTTGTAATTGTTGCTTGGTAAAATCAAGGAGTGGTCTTAACAAAATCAGGTTTTGATAGTGAGAAATATTTTTCATAGCCGATAAACCATCTAAACCACTACCGCGAAATAATCTGATTAAAAAATTTTCTGCCACATCGTCTAGTTGATGGCCAGTTGCTAAATAATTGATGTGCTTTTCTTGACAATAATTTAGCAATAATTCATAGCGATATTGCCTTAATTTTTGCTCGATATTGCTGGTTGGTACTAGGTTGTGAGCAATTTCTAAAACCGCATTTTTAATATTTAATTGTTGTAATTGTTGGCAAACTTGCTTGGCTTCAAGTGCCGATTGTTCTCGGTAATTATGATTAACCACCAAAGCAGAAAGATCGATGGCAAAATGTAGGCAAAAATCTCGCAACAACACCGCCAAAGCCATAGAATCAACACCGCCAGAAACCGCTACCGCTATTTTTTGCTGTTCTTTTGGCAAGGTAAAAAAATTTAATTTCTCTAAGATTTGTTGAAATTTTGTAAAAAAAAGATTGTTAATTGTGGCAGGCATATGTAATATTAAGTCTAATAAATTTTTTTCACCAAAATCTTCACCAAAATATGGCAAAATTATTATTCAATTTCTTATTTTTGCTATGTTTTTTTGCTAATTTTTCGGTTTCTTTTGCGCAAAACACCAAAACTCAGGCAGTAGAGCAAGAAAATTTTTTATCGCTAGAGCAATATTTGCAACAAGTGCAAAATAAAAATTTAAATATCATCAGTTATAATCAGCAACAAGTTAGCAACGAAAATCTTGCTAAAAAATCAGAATTAATCACCGCAATTAAACTTTATGGTTTTAGCCAGCGATCGTTTGCCGAACAAAATAAGGCTTTACAACTTTTTCGCTACAGCAAGCTGTATAATCAAAATAATCAAATTGGCTTAAATTATCAATCAAGTTATGGTTTTGAAACCGATTTAACCTATTCTCTTAACAAAACTAACTATAAAGATCTAAGTTTAATTACCAATAATCCACTATCTAAAAGCAACAGTCAAGGCACTTCATACATTGAGTTAAATTTATCTTTATGGCAAAATTTCTTGGGTAGCAAAACGAAGGCTAGCATTGAAAGCATTCAAAGCCAATATCAGTCGGCAAAATTCAATTTTATTGGCTTGTCGTTGCAAGAAAAAATAGAAGCAGAAATTGCTTATTGGTATTTGTTTTATTGTCAAAAAAACATCACAATCCAACAGCAAGCTTTGGTTAGTGCCAGCAAAATTCTTGATTATTTAAGCAAAAAAGCCCAAATGAATTTGGCAGAAACTAACGATGTTTTGCAAGCAAAAGCCATGGTGCAAAACAAAAAATTAGCTGTCTCACAAGCTAAAAATCAATTAGAACAAGCAAAATTAATTTTTAATCAAAAAAGAAATATTGTGGGGCAAGAAGTTTTAGAAATAATCTCGATGCCAAGCATCATTGATTTGCAAAACTTTGTTTTTCAAGCAATCAATGAAAAACAAACTCCATTTTTGTTGGCTCAAAAAAATAAAATGCAAGCCAATATTGCTCTTGCCAATATCGAAAAACAAAATCAAAAGCCGGTGCTTAATTTGTATGGTTCTTATGCTCGCAATGTTGCCGAAGCCAATGCTAGACTGGCTTTTAGCAATTCTTTAAATAGTGGCAACGGGGCCGATTCTGGTGATGTTGGCATTAAATTTTCTATGCCTTTAAATTTTATGCTTACCAACCAAATTATGGAAGGGGCCGAGCAACAAATTTTGGCCGAAAAAAATCAATATCAACAACATCGTTTGCAACACGAAACCACTTGGCAAAACCTCAACATTAACGGCATCTCTTTGCAAGAAAATCTCAAATTAGCTCTTGAAATTGTGCAAATACAAAAAAATAAACTAAATCAAGAAAGATTATTGCTAAAAAAAGGTCGAACCTCAACTTATCAAGTTTTGATGTTTGAGCAAGATTTTTCTTTGGCAGAAGCAAATTTATGGCAAATTGTTTATCAACTGCAACAAACCATTGCCAATCGACAAATATATAGTTTATGAATATCACCCAATTTGCCATTAAAAGACCCGCCTTTATTACTAGCATTATGATTGCCATCATCATTGTTGGTTTTATCTCTTTTAAAAAAATGCAAGTCGAGCTTTTTCCTAACATCGACATACCTGTAATTTTTGTTGGCACCACCTACGAAGGAGCCTCGCCTGCCGAAATTGAAAGTTTAATAACCAAGCCGCTTGAAGAAGAAATATCGGCAATTTCGGGCATTAAAAAACTACTTTCGCGAAGCATGAAAGATACTAGTCAAATTATCGTGCAACTTTATTCCAACACCAATATTCGCTATGCCGAGCAACAAATTCGTGACAAAATCAACCAAGCAAGAGAAAAATTACCCAAAGATATTAAAGAGCCAATTATCAGAAGGGTCGATCCTGCCGATCAGCCAATTATCACCGTTGTCCTTACTGCCAATTTGCCAGAAGCTAAAATGTTTGATATTGCCGACAATTTTGTGCGTCCAAGACTCGAGCAAACCGCTGATGTTGGCATGGTCGAAATAATGGGGGCAAGAAAACGAGAAATTCAAATTTTACTTGATCAAAACAAGCTAAAAAATCACGAAATATCGTTGTTGCAAATAAATAAACAGTTGGCAATTTCTGGGCAAAATGTGTCGATCGGCTCAAAAGATTATCAAGACAAACAGCGAGTTTTTCGTAGTGTAAGCGAGTTTAACGATTTGTCGCAAATTAACAATTCTTTGGTAAGTTTTTATTCAAACGAAGTTCCTGTGAAAATCAATAATCTTGGTGTGGTGGTTGATTCGCTTGAAGAGGCAACTTCGCAAGCTTTTGTTGACTCAAAAAAATCGCTTTTTCTTAATGTTTATCGCCAGTCCGATGCCAATATTATTGATGTGGTTGATGGCATTAAAAAACAAGTGGCAAAAATTAGCAAAGACTCTGCTCAGCTCGAAGGCAACTTGCAAATTAGCACCATAAAAGATGCTAGTGTTTATATTCGAGGCAACATTGCCGATATCTACGAGGCTATTACTATTGCCATTATTCTTACCGTTATTACCGTGTTTTTTTTCTTGCGAAATATAAGGGCAACCATTATTACCGCTATTTCTTTGCCTATTACTCTTATTGGTTCTTTCATTATAATGTATTCTGCCGATTTTTCTATCAATATTATTACTATGCTGGCACTTAGTTTGGCGGTTGGTTTGCTTGTTGACGATGCCATTGTGGTGGTTGAAAATATTTATCGCAAAATAGAAAGTGGTTATTACAGTGCAAAAGATGCCTCCATTGCTTCTTCGCAAGAAATTTTAATGGCGGTGGTGGCAATTACGGCGGTGGTTGTTTCGGTGTTTACTCCTATTTCTTTTTTAAAAGGTGTTGTGGGGCAATATTTAAAGCAGTTTGGCTTGACTATTGCTTTTGCTATGTTAATTAGCTTGGTGGTGGCGATTTCGATTATTCCAGTTTTGTGTGCTTATTTATCTGGCAAAAAACATCAAAAACACCAGCAACAAGAAGGTAAGCTCGAATTATTTTATGAGAAAATTTTGCATTTTTCTATTTTTAATCCAGGAAAAATTTTGTTAATCACTTTGTCTATTTTAGTGTTAAGTTTTGTTGCTTTTAGTAAAGTGCCTAAAACTTTTATGTCTGAAAGCAATAACGGCGAAATAACCATAAGCCTCGAATTGCCTGCCGATTCTAACCTAGAAAAAACCACTCAAACAGCTTTGGATATTGATAAAATCGTCAAACAAAACCCCGAAGTGCTGGTTTCGGCGGTAAGCAGTGGAACAATGTCAAAACAAAATCATCGTGGCGAAATTTATGTTAAACTTAAACCAAAAAAACAACGAGAAATCTCAACTACTGCATTTAAAGAGTTGTTAAGAAAGCAAATTGTGGCTTTTCAATTTGCTAACCCAGTGGTGAAAGATTTCGATCCTTCTGGCGGGGCTTCTCGTGGGCAACCATTTAATTTATTTTTAATTTCTAGCAACAAAGAATCTCTTGAAAATTTTGCTAACAAATTGTTTAATTATTTAAAAAACGATGCTCGATTAAAAGATCTCGACAACAGCAACAAAGCCACTCGTGCAGAGTTTGCTATCACAATTAACGATGCCAAAGCTAAAGCTTTTGGAGTAAATCCCCAAAATGTGGGCAACGAGCTTAGGGGCTATGTGGCGGGCTACACTCCTGCAAAACTCAAACAAAATGGTCTAGAATACAACATTCGCTTGCAACTTCAAGAAGATCAAAGAGATGTCAAAGATAATTTTCACAAAATTTATGTTTCTAATCTCAACAATAGGCTAATTAAATTATCCGACATTGCCACCATCACAAAAACTATTGAGCCTGCCACTATTAACAGGCAAGATCGAGGCAGATATATTCAAATCACCGCCAGTCTTGCTCCAAAAGTGGGCTTAGGCGAGGTAATTTCTGATTTAGAACAAAAATTTATTGATTCTGAGGTTAAATTGCCAAGCGATATTCGCTATAATTTTTCTGGCGATTCCGAAAATATGCAAGATATGATAAGCTCAATGAATATGGCTTTATTGCTTTCAATTGTGTTTATTTATCTCATTTTAACCAGTCTTTACGAATCTTTTGTGGTGCCTTTCACCATTTTACTTGCTTTGCCTTTGGCATTTTGCGGGGCATTTTATGCTTTGTTTGTAACAGGAGAATCGGTCAATATTTTTACTATGTTAGGCATTTTTATGTTGGTAAGTGTTTCGGGCAAAAACTCAATTTTGTTAATCGACTACACCAACAAGCTCATCGAAGCAGGCAAATCGCGAAATGAAGCATTGGTTATTGCTGGTAAAATGCGACTCAGACCAATTCTTATGACTTCTTTTGCTCTTATTGCAGGCACTATTCCTGTGGCAATTGGGTTGAGCGAAACCGCATCTATGCGAACTTCGATGGGTGTGGCAATTATTGGCGGGCTGATTTCTTCTACCTTGCTTACTTTGCTTGTGGTGCCGGCGGTTTTTGGCTACATTGAAAATGCTAAAATTTTTCTAAAAAATTTTCTCACCAAATTAGTAGAATAGTTGTGGTTTTATGTTAAAGAAAATTTTTATTTTTTTGCTGATATTGTTCTTGTATAGTAAAAACTCTGTTGCAAAATCTCTAATCATTGAAGTTGTTGGCAATCAAAGAGTTGAAACTGCCACAATTTTAGGCCATATCGATGTAGAAAAATTTTCACTTAACAAAAATAGTTACCTCCAAATTTCGCAACAAATTGATTTAGCAAAACAAAAATTAACCACTCTCGATTTATTTAGCGACATCGATATTTCGTTGCAACAAAACAAAATAATGGTTAAAGTTACAGAAAATCCGTTTATCAGCGACATTAAATTTGTGGGCAACAACAAGTTAAGCGACGAAATTTTAAACAACGAGCTAATTTTAAAAAAGAAGAGCATTTTTTCGACCAATAAATTAAAACAAGATCTTAAAAATATTCAGCAACTCTATCTCAAAACTGGTAAATTTCTTGCTTATATTCAGCCAAAAATGGTAGTGCAAGAGCAAAACAAAATCGAATTAATTTTTGATATAAACGAAGGGCCGAAAGCCAATATAAAAAATATTTATTTTAATGGCAACAAAGTCTTTACCAATGCAGAATTAGCCGAGCAAATCTCAACCAAAAAAACCTTGTGGTGGAAGTTTTTATCTACCGCCGACATTTATGATCCAGAGCGATTGCAATATGACAAAGATTTGCTAACAAAATTTTATTACAGCAATGGTTATGCCGATTTTGCTTTTATTGAATCTATAGCCGAAATTAATCAACAGCACACCCAAATTTTTATTAACTTTTTATTAGAAGAAGGCGAGATTTATCGTTTCGGTGACATTGAAATTGTTAATCACATTTCTAATTTTGATGCAAGTATTTTACAAAAAGTTATCAAATTTAAAGAAAAAGATATTTATAATGCCGATTTAATCGAAAAAACTATCGCTGAGATGACCGAAATTTTATCGCAAAATTCTTATGCTTTTACCAATATTGAGCCGATCATCAAAAAAGATCATCAAAATCATACAATAAATTTGCAATTTTTAATTAATGAAACTCCTAGAATTTATATTGATCAAATTAACATCACAGGCAACACCAGAACAATAGACGAAGTTATTCGTCGAGAGTTGCGAATTAAAGAAGGTGACCCTTACAACACCATCAAAATCAATCGCTCCAAACAGCGGTTAGAAAATCTTGGTTTTTTTGAAAAAGTAGATTTTAACATTCAAAGAATCAACGACACCGACAAGGTTATTTTGCAAATCAAAGTAAAAGAGAAAAAAACCGGCGAACTAAATTTGGGCTTGGGCTATTCAACCGTCAATAGATTTAATATTAATGCTGGCATTAAAGAAAATAATTTGTTTGGCACAGGCAGGCAAATTGGCATCAATCTGCAACGATCTTTCACCACAATTAATGTCGAATTAAACTATACCAAGCCATATTTTTTTAATCATCCTATTGATGTTGGTTTTGATGTTTTTAAATATCGCATCAACAAAAGAAATTCTTTGGTCTACGATCAAGATAATACAGGTTTTAAAATTAATGCTAACTATTCTATTACCGAATTTTTAACTCATCAAATTAGCTATAATCATACCACTCAAAACATTGGTAACATTGATAGCAATGCCTCTTTCGCCATTAGAAATCTGCAAGGAAATTTTGTTTATTCTGGCATAGAGCACAGTTTTTTATACGACAAGCGAAATAATCGGCTTGATCCAAGAAGTGGCTATTTTTTCTCGCTACTACAAGCCTATAACGGGCTTGGTGGCAACATTAAAACACTGAAACACGAATTTTTTGCTGGTTATTATCAACCAACTTTTAATCAAGATTTTGTCTTTAAAATGTTGTGGAAAAGCGGTGTGATTGATGGCTTGGGGCAGGCGGTGTTAAGCAACAACAACTTTTTTTTAGGTGGCGATAATTTTCGTGGCTTTGAATATGCAGGCATTGGCCCGCGAACTTATTTAAATGGTAATCCTAAAAATGGCGAAGCGGTTGGTGGTAAAATTTATTACATCGGCACAGCAGAATTTCGCTTTCCTTTGGGCTTGCCAAAAGAACTAGGCATTTATGGGGCTTTATTTTCAGATAACGGAGTTTTAAAGCAAAGTGATATTAACAATACACCAATTGCTCGATCGGGCGGTTTTCGCTCTTCTTATGGGTTGAGTGTTGCTTGGGCTTCTCCTATGGGGCCAATCAGGCTTGATTTTGCTAAGGTGTTAAGAAAAACCAACTACGACCAAGTACAGAATTTTCGCTTTAGCATTGGCACTAGTTTTTAGTTTTAAATTCTTTTTTCAAGGGAAGATTTGGTAGTAGAACTGGGGCAAATTACCCTTCTACAAGAAGGGGAATTCAGACCTAGAACTTCGTGCTACCCAGCAGCAAGAGAAGGGAATTTAGATCGAAATGGTATAAGAGAATCTGATGGTGTTTTTTTTAAAAAAAACATGGTGGAGATAAGGAGACTCGAACTCCTGACCCTCTGCTTGCAAAGCAGATGCTCTACCAACTGAGCTATATCCCCACAAAAACAAAAAATATTATAAATCAATTTTAAGTTGCAAAAAAATATTTGTCAACTATTCTTTTTTACGAATATTTATGCTAAGTTGATGAGCTTGTAATTTTTCTGCTTGGGCAAAAATTTCGGTTGCAGAAGCAAGTTTTTGAAATGCTTCTTGATTACAGCCAATAATTGACATTCTTTTTAAAAAATCATAAACCGACAAACCGCTGGCAAATCGGGCAGAACCAAAGGTTGGCAAGGTGTGGCTAGGACCCGCCATATAATCGCCGATGGCTTCTGGGGTGTAATGGCCTAAAAAAATCGCTCCTGCATTGGTGATGTGTGGTAAGATATTTTCTGGATTTTCGGTGGCAATTTCTAGATGTTCTGGAGCGATAAAATTGGCTAATATGCTTGCTTCAAGCAGGTTTGGCACCACGAAAACCGCAGAATTTTTGCTAGATTGGGCAATAATTTGAGATCTTGATAAAGTTGGAGCGATTTCTGCTAAATGTTTCACAAAATCTTTGGCGATTTGTTGGTTGGTGGTGATAAGAAAAGCTTTAGAATCGGCTCCGTGCTCGAGTTGTGAAAGGGCATCGTAGGCCAGCCATTTTGGGTTGGCGGTTTGATCGGCAATAATGCAAATATCGGTAGGGCCTGCAATGCTATCGATGCCCACATTACCATAAACATTTTTTTTTGCCAAGGCCACAAAAGCATTGCCAGGGCCTACTATTTTATCGACTTTTTCGATGGTTTGAGTGCCAAAAGCAAGAGCGGCAATGGCTTGTGCCCCACCAATTTTATAGATGGTGTTGATGCCACAAAGTTTGGCACAATAAAGCACCGTTTGGTTGATTTCGTTGTTTTTAACTGGCATACACATAGTGATTTTGTCAACTTTAGCTACCAAAGCAGGAATTGCCGACATTAAAACCGAACTAGGATAAGAAGCGGTGCCACCTGGCACATAAAGCCCAACTTTGCTGATTGGTTGCCAATGATTGCCTAATTTAACCCCCAAATCGTCAACAAAATCAAGGTTTGCAGGTATTTGCTTTTGGTGATAGGCAAAAATTCTGTGATAAGCTAAATTTATCGCTTCTTTGAGAGCTTTATCGATTTTTTTTTCGCTATCGTGAATTTGTTGTTGATCTACCAATAGTTCAGAGGTGCTTTGACACAGCATACCATCAAACTGTCGGCAATAATCAAGCAAAGCCTGATCTTGATTTTTTTTGATGTTATTAACAATTTTGGCCACCAAATTAGCAACTTTGCTGTTTTGCTGTTGTTGTTTGTTAATAAATTTTAAAGCCACATCGTTGCTTGTTTCTAAATTAAAGATTTTCATAAAATAAGTTGATCTCCTAAATTTATTTTGAGTTTTTTAGCTAAACCGCCATTGATTTCAAGCACTGCTGCTGCTTTTTTTTGAGAAGAAATAATGTCGAGTGAAAAAGGTTTCGCCATAGAATGTATTTTGATAATTTGATATTTTTCGTCAAGAAAAAGCATATCTAGCGGAATTTTAGTATTTTTCATCCACATATTAATAATTTGCTCGCTTTCCCACACAAAAAGCATAGCATAATTTTTTGGTAAAGATTTTATGTGCATCAATCCCAACACTTTTTGCTGATTTTCTAATGCCTTTGCCACCTGAAATTTTGCTATTTCTTGTTGATTTCTGTTGATGGTTATGGTGTGTTGATAATTGTTTAAATTGCTAGCAAAAATATTTTCGACAATTTCTGTTGATTTTGAGGGCGATTGGGCAAAACTTATCTTGCTTATTTTGGCATTTGATATTAGCATTAATAAGATGATGATGATTTTTTTTAACATAATTAAACAATTTTAGTGAAAACAGCATTCATTACAACAAAACTAATTTTATTTTGCTATCTTTTTGTTATCTTGTTTTTGTTTGCCTCAAATAAAAGTTGGGCAGAAAATACAGCAAAAAACCAAAAGCCAATTATTATTCGTTCTGATTTTATCACTATCAAACAAAAATCGCAACAAGTAAAATTTTTGCAAAATGTGGTGGTCGAGCAAGACGATAGTTCTTTGCTTGCCAACGAAATGGTGGTTGATTATCTAGAAAACAACAATAAAAAAAGAGAGATTAACCTAATTACTGCCAATAAAAATGTGAAATTATTTAATCAAAACATCACCGCCACTAGCGATTTTGGTATTTATGATCCCAAAAAAAAATTAATTACTCTCAAAAATAATGTGCTGGTCAACGACGGCAAATCAATTGTTGCAGGCAATAAATTTATTTACGATCTTAACACCAAAATTGGTAAATTTTCTAATCAAAATTCATTGCCAAAAAACAAAAAAAAATCATTAAAACAAGACGAACCTCTCGACAACAGAGTGACCGTAATTATTGGCGACGATCCGCAAAAATCTTATCAAAAACAAAATGAATAAATACAAAACTCTTTCTGCTTGTAATTTATTCAAAATTTATGGCAAAAAAACTGTGATAAAAAATGTTTCATTCGATGTGAAGCAAAACGAAATAGTGGCAATTTTAGGGCCAAACGGTGCAGGAAAAACTACTAGTTTTTATATGTTGGTAGGGCTAGTTTCGCCCAATAATGGCGATGTTTTTTTAGACGATATTAACATTACCAAAATGCCGATTCATCAAAGAGCCAAGTTAGGCATTAGCTATTTGCCACAAGAAATGTCTATTTTTCGCGGTCTAAATGTTGAGCAAAACATTATGGCGGTGCTTGAAATTGTTGAAAAAAACACTCAAAAAAGAACAGAAAAACTCGAGCAATTATTAAGCGAATTTTCTATTCAACACATCAGAAAATCGCATGCTCTTTCGCTTTCTGGTGGCGAAAGAAGAAGGGTAGAAATTGCTCGGGCAATCGCTACTGATCCTGTATTTATTTTGTTAGACGAGCCTTTTGCTGGAGTCGATCCTATTGCGGTTGCCGATATTAGGAAAATGGTTTTGCACCTGAAAGATCGAGGCATTGGTGTGTTAATCACCGATCACAATGTTCGAGAAACTTTGTTGGTGGTTGATAGAGCCTATATTGTTTATGAGGGTTCTATTTTGGCTTCTGGCGACAAGCAAACAATTATTAACAACGAAACTGTCAAAAAAGTTTATTTAGGCAACAATTTTTCTATTTAACATATGTCTTTTACTGCTAAATATCTCAATCAAATTAATTTTCCCGCTGATTTAAAAAAATTTTCTTTACCAGAGTTGCAAGAAATTGCCGAAGAACTAAGACAGGCAACTATTGGTTTTGTGGCAAAAACTGGCGGTCATTTAGGGGCGGGCTTGGGAGTGATTGAAATTACTTGTGCTTTGCACTATGTTTTTAATGCTCCGCAAGACAAAATTATTTGGGATGTTGGCCATCAATCCTACCCGCATAAAATTATTACTGGCAGAAAACACCTGATGGAAACCGTAAGAAAACCAAATGGCTTATCTGGTTTTACTAAGCGAAAAGAAAGCGAGTTTGATCCTTTCGGGGCAGGTCATAGCTCTACTTCTATTTCGGCCGCCGTTGGCATTGCTGTGGCAAAGCATCTCAAGCAAGAAAAAGGCGATGTTATTGCGGTGATAGGCGATGGGGCAATGTCGGCTGGTATGGCCTATGAGGCTATGAATAATGCAGGAGATCTCACAGAATATTTTAAAAATAATCGTTTAATTATTGTGTTAAACGATAACGAAATGTCTATTGCCAAGCCAACAGGGGCGATGGCAAATTATTTTTCTCGCTTAGCTTCTTCAAAATCTTATTTAAAAATCCGACAGTTTTCGAAAAGACTTGCTCATCATTTTCCAGATCAACTAAATAAATATCCAAGAAAACTTGAAAAATCAATCAAAGAATGGTGGATGGGAGGCAATATTTTTGAAGAGATGGGTTTTTATTACATAGGCCCTGTCGACGGGCATCGGCTCGATTTGCTGGTGCCAATTTTGCAAAATATTCAACAAACTCAACCAATGCAACCAATTTTGTTGCACTGCATCACAGAAAAAGGCAGGGGCTATAGCCAAACCATGTCCACAGCCGACAAACTGCATGCGGTTTCTACTTTTGATTATGCCACAGGAGTGCAACACAAAAATAAATCTACTGCACCTACTTATTCGCAAGTTTTTGGCACTAAACTTGCTCTTTTAGCAAAACAACAACAAAACATTGTGGCAGTAACTGCGGCGATGCCTAGTGGCACAGGGCTTGACATTTTTGCTTTAGAACACAAAGACAGATTTTTTGATGTTGGCATTGCCGAGCAACATGCGGTAACTTTTTCTGCAGGTTTGGCAACCGAAAATATTGTGCCATTTTGTGCCATATATTCTACCTTTTTGCAAAGAAGTTATGATCAGATAATTCATGATGTTGCTATTCAAAATTTGCCTGTTAGATTTATTATTGATAGATCTGGTTTTGTCGGTGCCGACGGCCCAACTCATGCTGGATCTTTTGATATTGCTTATCTAATTAATTTGCCAAATATGATTTTGATGGCTCCAACTAACGGATTAGAATTTATTCAAATGCTTAACACTGCTTGCACTATCAATAATCAGCCTTCTGCCATCAGAATTCCAAGGGCAAACACCGAAGAAAATCTCAATTATGATGATAAGCAAATTTTACCAGTTGGTAAAGGAAAAATAGTTTTGCAAGGTCAAAAAATTGCCATCATTGCCTACGGCACTATCATAAAAAATGCTTTACTGGCTTCTGAAATATTTTTTGCTCAGTATGGTTTTGGTTTTACGGTGATTAATGCTATGTTTGCCAAGCCTCTTGACGAAGATCTAATTTTAGCTACCGCTCAAAATCATCAAGTTGTTATCACTATCGAAGAAGGAGCGATTGGCGGTTTTGGTAGTTTAGTGGCTAATTTATTGTTGCAAAATAACCTACTTGATGCAGGTAAAGTAGCTTTTCGCTCTTTATTTATGCCCGATCATTTTATTGAGCAAAATACCATCGAAGCAATGCAAGAAGAGGCAAATTTAAGCCCATCTTATATTGCAGACCTAGCAAAAAAACTATATAATACCATTTCCACTAATTAAAACAATACTATGGTTTTTCACATTCTAACTTCATCTTTTTGGTTAAAAACTTTAAAAAACGATTGTCTGTATAGGTATACAGACAATCGTTTTTTAAAGTTTTTATCTCAAAAATCATGTCGTTGCGATAGCACGACTAAACATAATATTTCGTTATAATGTACTTTTAATCAGTGGAAATAGTATGAAACATCTCAAAACAAACTCTAGTATTAAAATTAATTTTTTTCGTAGCGAAATTTCAGTTGGCATTTGTATTTTTTTTGCTATTTTTTTGTCTTTATTGGTTAATAATTCTTCTGCAAGTAGCTATTATTTCAAGTTTTTTAGTTCGGTAGTGTTTAGTTTTGCTAACCAAAAATTTGTTATCATCGATTTTATTAATAATATCTTTTTACTTTTATTCTTTTTGCTCATCACAATTGAATTAAAAAAAGAATTTTTGGTCGGAGAATTATCTTTTTCTAAAAGAATTGTTTTTTCGGTTTTTGCTTCTTCTGGAAGTATTTTAGGGGCGATCATTGTTTTTTATATTGCCAAACACAATGAAATCAGCAATATTGAAGGTTTTTTAACTTCTTGCCTTACCGATGGAGCTTTATTGTATTGTTTTGTTAAGTTATGTAAAAAATTTTTTAATAACAAAATAATTTCCATCGTTTTGACAATTACTTCGGTTAATAATGCTATTTTTGTTATTTTAATTAGCACTTTTTACAATAATGCCGAATATGTATATTTATTTTTATTAGCATCAATTTTATCTTGTTTTTTTATCTTTAAATACTGTAATTTTTACAATATTTATGTTTATATCTTTACAGCAATTGTTTTGTGGTTTGTGCTGTGGCTTTGCAATATTCCGCAAGTTTTGGCAGGAGTGGTTTTGGGCATATTTATTCCTTTTAAATATCATCACAAAGCTGTGTCAATAAAAATAGGCAAGCAAATCGCCCCTATTGTTAATTTTTTCATCTTACCTGTTTTTATTTTTGCTAACAGCGGTTTAGATTTTACTAATTTTAAAATACATTATTTATTGGAGTCAATGATTACCAGTGTGTTTTTTAGTATAGTTATCGGAAAGCAATTAGGTTTTTTATTGTTTGTGTTAGTTATTTATAAGTTAAATATCACCAAATTGCCCAATCAAATTGGTTGGAGCAGGGTTTATTGTTTAGCCATTTTTAATAGTGCAAGCCTAACTCACGGCTTATTTCTTAATTATATGTTGTTTAAAGAAGATGTGGCTTTGCTTAATCAAACAAAACTGGCTTTAATATTAGGAAATTTATGTGTTATTTTATTTGGTTTTATTTTAACCGTAATTTGCAACAAAACTGATGGTTGGGGTGGCAGGATTCGAACCTACGGGTGGCGGTATCAAAAACCGCTGCCTTACCGCTTGGCTACACCCCAAAAAAAGCATTAAAAGAATATTTTTTTTAGAAAGAATAAATTTAAATCATTCAAATTAATATGTCAAGCATCTTGTGATAATTTTTATTGTTATAAAATAAATTTTGTTAAATCGTGTTTGGTGTTGATTAAATCTCCTAAATGCTGTTCTACATAGGTTTTGTCGATGTTGATTAGCGAATTTTCGGGCAGGTCGCAGGCATTAAAGCTGAGATCTTCTAAAATTTTTTCTAACAAAGTGTGTAATCTTCTTGCCCCAATGTTTTCGACTTCGTTATTGATTTTAAAGGCGATTTTGGCGATTTCTTTGAGACCAGATCCATCAAAATTAACTTCTACTTTTTCAACTAAAAGCAAGGCTTGGTATTGCTTGATGAGACTTGATTCGGGTTCGATTAAAATGCTTAACAAATCGTTTTCTGTTAAAGGTTGCATTTGCACCCTAATTGGAAACCTGCCCTGTAATTCAGGAAGCAAATCGGAAGGTTTGGTTAAATGAAAAGCCCCAGAAGCGATAAATAAAATGTGGTCGGTGTTAATTGAGCCGTGCTTGGTGTTGACTGTTGTGCCCTCAACAATTGGCAACAAATCTCGTTGCACACCTTCTCGCGACACATCGGCAGTTCGCCCAGATTTGGCACAAATTTTGTCTATTTCATCGATAAAAACAATGCCATCGTTTTCGACCGATTTTATGGCTTGGGCAATGATTTTTTCGTTATCTAATAATTTTATTGCCTCATCTTCAATCAGGGCTTTTAGAGCGTCGGGCACCAACATTTTGACTTTTTTGGTTTTTTCACCGCCAATGGCTTTGTTAATCATATCGCCAAGATTTATCATGCCAACTTGCCCGCCTGGAATATCAAAACTGTTGCCAAAGTTGTTGGCAGAAGAATTATCGGCGATTTCGATTTCAATTTCTTTGCTATCAAGAGAACCGTTTTCAATGAGGTGCAAAAATTTTTCTTGGGTTTCGTGCGAAGCAGTGTCGCCCACTAAAATTTTGAGTATTTTTTGTTTGGCATTTTTGATTGCCAGTTCTTGTTGTTGTTTTTTGGCTTGAGTTTTGCCATCTTTAATTGCCACCTCAACTAAATCGCGAATAATAGAATCAACATCTCGACCAACATAACCAACTTCGGTAAATTTGGTTGCCTCTATTTTTAAAAAAGGAGCATTAGTGATTTTTGCCAATCTTCTGGCGATTTCGGTTTTGCCGACACCTGTGGGGCCAATCATCAAAATGTTTTTAGGAGAAATTTCGTGGCATAGAGGCGGGGCAATTTTTTTTCGCCGAAATCTGTTTCGCAGGGCGATTGCCACAGATTTTTTTGCCTGCTCTTGCCCGACAATAAAGCGATTAAGTTCGGCAACTATTTGTTTTGGAGTAAGGTTAATGTTATTCATTTGATATTTTTTTTGGTTTTTCGTTGTTATAAGTGGCAAAATTTAGCCATAAACCTGCCATAAAAATTGCCAACGAAGTGAAAATAATAATTAAAAGAATCTTAATCATAAATTGTTAATTAAAAAAATCTCCCATTTTTTTAAAAATACTTTCGGCTTTTTGATTGTTGTTTTTATTTAACAAAGCATCAAATTGTTGCAAAGCTAATTTTTCTTCGGCGGTGAGCTTGGTTGGCGAAACTAAATTAATGTGCACAAACATATCGGCTCTTCTGCCACCGCTGTTTAAAATTGTCATTCCCTTGGCTTTTAAACGAAATTGAGTGTTATTTTGAGTGTACTCTGGAATGTTAAGTGTGGTTTTGGTGCCATCAATTGTTGGCACTTCAACATTTCCACCCAAAGTGGCGGTGGTGAAAAGTAAAGGCAATTCGAGATAAAGATCGTTATTTTTACGTACAAAATATTTGTGTTTTCTCACCGAAATATAAACATATAAATCTCCAGCTTTACCGCCTCGAACACCTGCTTCACCTTCGTTGTTTAAGCGAATGCGATTACCATCTTCGACACCAGCCGGAATTTTTACTGAAAGAATTTTTTCTTTATTTATTCTGCCACTACCATGACATTTTTTGCAAGGATTTTTAATGATGGTGCCCGCCCCTTTGCAAGTGTGGCAAGTTTTTTCAACAATAAAAAACCCTTGTTGAGCCCTTATTTTGCCAGCACCATTGCAAGTGCCACAAGTGTGAGGCTTAGAGTTTTCGGCAGAACCGTTGCCATGGCAAACATCGCAAGTGCTGGCAATGGCAAAATTAATTTTTTGCTCTACTCCTAAAAAGGCTTCTTCTAATGAAATGGTGAGATTGTAGCGAACATCTGAGCCACGATTTGACTGCTTTGCAGAAGATCCGTCAGAAAACATATCGCCAAAATTGCTGAAAATATCGTTAAAATCAAAACCTTCAAAGCCACCTCTTCCGCCACCAGAAGAGTCAGAAAAGCTTTGTTCTTGATGGCCGTAGCGATCATAATTTGCTCGTTTGTCGGTATCTTTTAAAATTTCATAAGCCTCGGTTGCTTCTTTAAATTTTCTTTCGGCTTCTTTGTTGCCCGGGTTGCGGTCGGGATGATATTGCATTGCCAATTTGCGATAGGTTTTTTTGATATCGTCAAGAGAGGCGGTTTTGCTAACACCAAGCACTTGGTAGCAATCTGGTTTACTCATAATTAAATTGTTGTTTTTTGTAAAAAGGCACTGTTGCATCCCAAATTTGTTTTACTTTATTTGCCATTTTTGGATAATAAAATTGTTAAGTTGTGCTAACGCAACAACATGATTTTACCTATTTTTAGCCTAATATGCTTAATATGAGGCTAAAAATAACTAAAATTTCTCCTCAAAACTAGCAAAAAATTAAAATAATTTTGGCAAATTTGAAATTCAACAGTGCCAAAAAGGATAACTTAGCAAAAATATAAGATTTTTTGTTTTAAAATACAATAAATTTTTATTCATAAGCAATTGCCAAGCTAGAAATTTGTGCAATTAATTGTTGCACCAAAACTAAATCGCTATAATTTTGCTGTAAAAAATGCTGTTGTGGTAATTGCGAAAGTGGTAAAAATTCTGCCCCCACGGCATTTAAGCTATTGTTGGCATTGCGAGTTTTATTTACTCTTAAAAAACTATCAACAATTTGCCCAAACATTAAATATAACATCATTTCACTGGGAGCCGAATCAACAAAATCGACGGTGGAAACCCCTTCTTGCAAAATGATGCTATGATTTTCGATTGAGTTTTTTAGCATATGCATTTTATTTCTGTCTTTTTTATTGATATGTAAAATTTCTTCTGCTTCAAACACCGGCCAAACCGCCATACCGTAGGTGCCGTTATCTGCTTTTAGATAACAATAGGGTTGTTGTTTAATGTTATATTGTGCATATTTTTGCTTGGTTTGATTAAGTAAATTTTGAGCTTTTTCTGCTAAAATTTCTAACCCTATTTTGTGTTTAAAATCAATGTTTTCGGCAAAATCGTGATAAGTAGAAAACAACCAAGTATCAAGATTTAACAATTCTGCCACTTGCTTGGCTAATTGATTGTAACAAGTGAAATGCCTATTTTTGCTTCTTTGATACCAGCCAAGCTTGGTGCTAGGAACGATTGGTTGCCTTAGATCGCTAAAAATTTGAGGTAGACCAGCGGTGAGATCATTGTTAAGGACAATCAGGTTTGGTGTAAAATCGAGGGCGGAAATTGTTAATAAATTATCAACTCTTGACAATGGCCAAATTTCTAGGTTGGTTGTTAAATTGATGTTAGATAAATTTATGGAAAATTCTTGTTTTTTGTCTAGTTGCCAATTTCCCAAAAAAACTTTGCCATAATCGGCGAGCAGGTGTTGTAAAACTGCTAAATTTTCGAAATAATGTAGATTTCTTGAATGATTTTCGGTGATAATTAAAATTTTATCAAATCGCTGTTGTTTAAAAAAAACATCGAGCACTTTTTTTGCCTCAACAAAACCTTGTTTACTTAAATTGTTAAAACCAGCAGGAAAGCAATTAGCATCAACGGGAGCTATTTTAAAATCTGATCTTCTAACATCAAGAGAGCTATAAAAAATAGCAGAATTTGTTTTAAATTGTTGGGCAAAAAAATTAATCAAATTATCTTGATTTTTTTTGATTGCCAGAGCAATAATTTGAATAATATTTAACATTTTTTAACTTAACATAGAGTTTTATTGCTTTTTTTAATATGATATTTTTTTTTGGTAAAAGCCAAAATCAGCCCAAAGGCAATGCCTGTGGCAAGCATAGAAGAACCACCATAGCTAATGAAAGGCAAGGTCATGCCCTTGGTTGGAAAAAGCCCCAAACTTACTCCAACATTAACCATTACTTGCATGGTGAATTGAATCATCAGCCCGCATAACGAAAGATAAATGAAATAATCTTTTTCGTTTAAAGCTTTGTAGACTATTCTAGCAATTAAGTAGATAAATAACAAGATAATAAAAATACAAAATAAAATACCAAACTCTTCGGCAATTGAAGCAAAAATAAAATCGGTATGAACATCTGGCACAAATTTTTTAACCACTCCGTTGCCGATGCCTTTGCCAAAAAAAGAGCCGTTGGCAAAGGCATCGAGCGATCTTTCGACTTGATAATTTTTTTGGTCGGCATCAAGAAAACGATTTATGCGATCTTCAACATGGGGCAAGGTGAGATAAATAACAATTGAGCCCAAAATAAACAAAATAAACAGCGAAAACACAAAGAAAAGCGGAATGCCGTATAAAAAAAGTTGAGTTGCCCAAATTGCCACAAAAGAAATAATCATACCAAAATCGGGCTGTAAATAAAGCAAGCAAACAAAAGTGGTCAGCAATAAAAAAGAAATAAAATATTGTATTTTTGGCTTGTAGTAGCTTAGTTTAGCAAAACAATAGGCATGAAAAATGATAAAAAAAGTTTTAGCAAATTCGGATGGTTGCAAATTGAGGCCAGCAAAATTGAGCCAGCGAGTTGCCCCTTTTATTTTTGAGCCAACCAATAAAACCAGCAACAATAAAACCAAAGAACAGCAAATGCCAACAATGGCCAATAACTTGATTTGCTCTTGTTGCAAAAAAGAAATGACTATGACTAGCAACAAAGATAAGCAAGCAAAAACTATTTGTTTTTTGATAAAAAATAAGCGATCGACTTCGATTTTTTTTGCCACCACAGGGCTAGAAGTGGTTGTAAAAATTAGACCTAGAGCAATTAAAACAACCACGATAGTAAAGTTGGTTTTGTCTATATCTAGCCACCAAGATTTAAGAAAATTTAAATTTCTTCGATCAAAAAAATTATATTTATTGCTGGAATTGGACATAAAAAATGGTGGGTGGTAGAAGACTCGAACTTCCGACCTTTACGATGTCAACGTAACACTCTAACCAACTGAGCTAACCACCCAAAATAACAGTAAAAAATAGATTTTCTCTTATCTTTCTTAATTTTGCAAGCGAAATTAAATATAAATTAAAAATCTATTTAATAAAATAGGCTTTAACTTCTTATTTTGATTAATTTTAAAGTGGAAAAATGACAAAATGCACGGTCAAGGAACTCTTATTTCGCCTTCTGGCGAAATAACTGCTACTGGCGAATATTGTGATGTTCGTTTAGAAAAATTACAATCAGTAACAATAACAAAAGGTGACAAAAGACATTTTTTTGAATATAAAGATGGTAAACTATTTTATACTGCACCAGGCTCTACAGAAAGCATAGAAATAGATTTAAAAACAAATAACAGAATATTATCAGCTTTAGAGCGGTTTGCCAATACATATGTTAATCAAAAATCAGATGGCGATTCAGATGTGATAACAGTAAAAAACCCAGAAGAATTTCAAAAAAAATCAAAAGAAAGTAAATCTACAATTATTCAAAATTTCGCAATTCCTCGTCATGCCTTTGTTATGGTTTTTGAGAATGGAGAGGTTTATTGTTTTGATAATGGTGGACTTAACAATGAGAGTTTTGTAGAATATCGTAATAAATTAAATGAGAATAATGTAGAATATCATGAATTAAATTTTGAGGAATTATCAGAATCTTCAAATTATAATTTAAAATCTTATAATCCTGCTGGCGAAATAAAGATCCCTATTGATAAAGAAGACTTTGTTTGTCGACATAGAGCTACTACTATCTTTCAAAAATTACAAGAATTCTTTTCTATAAACAAAATAAATGTGGCTAAGAGGCTTTTAAGATATTATTTTGGAAACGAAGGTATGATTCGCATAAATAGTTCTAAAGGAGGCGAATTTGGAGAGTTTGAAGAACATGGTTTAAATGGTGTCGATTCATTCCAGATAGCACCAAAAATAGATAGTTGTTCACAATTAGCAGGTGAATTACCGAAACATATCCGATCATAGTTATCGCAATTCATCCTCGAATTGTATCGGCATAATAAATGCCCAGCAACTTAACTTCTTGCGAAAAAAAACCCAGCTCTTCGAGTGCTAGCCGAACATTTTGTTGTTGCGGATGGCCGTGAATGCTGATGAAAAATCTCGCTTGTTTTGAAACCCCGCCAGGAATATAGCTTTCGAGCTTGACAATACCAACATTGTTGGTGGCAAAACCGCCCAAAGCTTTATAAAGTGCTCCTGGAATATTTCTGATGGTAAAAAACAGTGAAGTGATGCTGGGCTTGGCAGTAAAATCAATTTCGGGCTGAATTTTTGCGATGGCAATAAAAATGGTCATGTTTTGCTCTTTGGCATCTTGAATGTTTTCGGCCAACAGTTGCAAATTATAGTGTTTGATGGCAAAATGCGAACAAATAGCGGCAAGATTTTTTTGCCCAGTTTGCTTGTGATGTTGAAAAACTAGCTCGGCACCAACGGCGGTGTTGATGCTTTCTTGTTTTGCGATATTTAGTTTTTGCAAAAAATTTTGGCATTGCATTAGGGCTTGCGGGTGCGAAATTGCCGTGGTGATGTCGGCAATTTTTGCTCCCTGCGCTCCCGCCAGTTGATGATTTACCGTTAAAAAATGCTCAGCGACGATATTTAGTTGATATTTTTGTAATAAATGATGAATTTCTGCCACCCTGCCAGCATAAGAATTTTCGAGTGGCACCAAACCGCAATTGACTTCTTGATTTTGGACTGCTAAAAAAACTTCTTCAAAGGTTTGATAGGGTTGATTGATAGATTGTGGGTAAAATTGCAAGCAAGCCAAGTGTGAGTTGGCTCCTGCAATGCCTTGAAAAGCTATTTTCATGGTAAAATTAGTTGTTGCCCTGGTTGTAAAGTTAAAAATTGTTTTTCGTTGATATTTTGTTGTTGTAAAGCTTGTTTTAGGTCTAAACTTGGGTCAAAAAAATTATCAGAAGCCATCGGAAAAGTTTCAAAATGCATAGCGACCGCCTGCTTTGCTTGCAGTTGTTGCATAGCAAGCAAAGCTTCTGTTGGGCTGGTGTGGTGATTGCTCATAAAACTTTCGGGCTTGTAGGCACCAATTGGTAAAAAAGCCAAATCAAAACCAGCAAATTGCTTGCCTGCTTCGGCAAAATGATTGTCAAAGCCAGTGTCGCCAGCAAAATAAATTTTGGCTAATTTGCCGTTGCTAAGTGTTGCTTGCATTGCAAAAGCTCCCCACAAAGTGGCATTGTTGCCAAACAAATATCGTTTCGACCAGTGTTTGGCAGGTAAAAAAGTGATATTTAAATTTTGATTAAAAGCAAAAGCCTGCCCCCAATCTAGCTCGGTGCAATTTAGTTGCAAATTTTTGAGATGGTTTAAAAAATAACACATCCCTAAACCAACCACAAAATGCGGGTTGGAGTGTTTTTTGAGCTTTTTAACTGTTGGTAAATCTAGGTGATCATAATGTGAATGGCTAATTAACACCACATCAATTTTGGGCAGATCGGCAAAATTGATGCCGGGTTTTTTGGCTCGTTTAGGGCCAGCAAAACTAAGCGGGCTTGCCCTGTTTGACCAAATTGGATCGGTTAAAATATTGAGCCCAGCGGTTTGAATAAGAAAAGTCGAGTGCCCGACAAAAGTGGTGATAATTTGCTCGTTATCAACTTTTTGTGGCGGAACGGTTGTGTTTATTGCAATTTCTTGTGCTGGCCATTGTGTTTTGCCATAAATTTTTTGATATTCTTTTTTTGATTGGCGATAAGATGAAAAACTTTTTGCCCCTTCTTGATGAAGATTATGAAATTTTTTGCCATCGAAATGGTTAGAAACATTGCCGTGGTAGTAGTTTTTTTCGGTAAATAAAATACAAGAAACTAAACTTATTAAGGCAATAACGATTAAAATAAATAAATAGATTTTCATAGCAAATTAAAATGATTTTTTTAGAATTATAAGATTGCAAATCTTGTTAATCAATAAATATTTATGCTATTTTCTAATTCGTTTAGTGAGTGGAATTTAGATTAAATGCAGGGCAAAATTCCCCTTCTACAAAAGGGGAATTCAGATCGAATTACCAATATAATTCACCCTCTTTCTTTAGTCTTGAAACTTTAATGTATTTTTTCAAAATAAATAGCACAACAAAAGTTCTTGACATTTTTTTTATTAAAATATTATAATAGCAATACTTTTGAGAATTTTTTTTCATTAATGTTATTTTAATAACCATTTTATATGGCTAAAAACAGCGATAAACACAATAAAAATCACAATTTTATCAACAATTTTTCTAAGCAAAAGTTGCTTGATTTTTATCAAGAAATGTTGCTTATTCGTAGGTTCGAAGAAAAGGCAGGTCAGCTTTATGGAATGGGTTTGATTGCTGGTTTTTGCCACCTATATATTGGGCAAGAGGCTATTTCTACCGGTATGCACCACACTATGCAACAAGGCGACAAGGTAATCACCACCTATCGCGATCACGGTCATATGATTTCTGTTGGGTCTGATCCCAAAAAAATTATGGCAGAGCTTTTGGGCAGAGCCGATGGTTGCTCTAAAGGCAAAGGTGGTTCGATGCACTTATTTGATTTAGAAAAACATTTCTATGGCGGGCACGGCATTGTTGGTGCATCGGTGCCAATTGGGGCAGGCTTGGCTTTTGCCGATAAATACAACGGCACCAATAATGTTACTTATTGTTATTTTGGCGATGGCGCCGCTCATCAAGGGCAGGTTTATGAGGCTTTCAATATGGCAAAACTTTGGAATTTGCCAATTTTATTTATCATCGAAAACAACCACTATGCCATGGGCACCTCGGTTTCGCGATCTTCTTCTATCGCCGAATTGCATAAAAGAGGGGTTGGTTTTAATATCCCTGGTTTTAAAATTAATGGTATGGATATTTTTGAAGTAATAGCCGAAGGTCAAAAAGCTGTTGATTTTGTAAGGGCTGGCAATGGTCCGGTGTTGCTTGAGTTTGACACCTACCGCTATCGTGGGCATTCGATGTCTGATCCTGCCACTTATCGCTCCAAAGAAGAGCTTAATGGCAAAAAAGAGCAAGATCCTATCGATAGTTTAAAAAGCAATGTTTTGCAATATAAAATTGCCTCAGAAGACGATTTTAAAATAATCGAAAACAACATCAAAGCTCAAGTAAACGATATTGTTGAGTTTGCAAAAAATAGTCCAGAACCAGCAGAATCAGAGCTTTTAACCGAAATTTATAATTAAAAAACAATAAATAACATATGGCTACTTTAAGAAAACTTACTGTGAGAGAAGCTTTAAGAGAGGCAATGGCAGAAGAAATGCGCATCAGCCCCGAGGTTTATGTGATGGGCGAAGAAGTGGCTGAATATAACGGTGCCTATAAGATAACACAAGGTTTGTTAGCAGAATTTGGAGCAAAAAGAGTGATTGACACACCCATCACCGAGCACGGTTTTGCTGGCTTGGCGGTTGGTTCGGCTTTTGTTGGCCTAAAACCAATAGTCGAATTTATGACTTTTAATTTTGCTATGCAGGCAATCGATCAAATTGTCAACTCGGCAGCTAAAACCAACTATATGTCGGGCGGGCAAGTAAAATGCCCGATTGTCTTTAGAGGTCCTAATGGCCCAGCATCGAGAGTTGGTGCTCAACATTCACAGTGCTATGCAGCTTGGTATGCCTCAATTCCGGGTTTACAAGTTGTCGCCCCCTACAGCTCTGCCGATGCCAAAGGCTTGTTAAAATCTGCCATACGCAACCCTAATCCTGTGATTTTTTTAGAAAACGAAATCACCTATGGTTTTTCTTTTGAAGAAGAATATGCAGACGATCATTTAGTTGAAATTGGCAAAGCCAAAGTTTTAAGAGAAGGCTCCGACATTACCATTGTCACCTTTTCTTTGATGGTAAAATATGCCCTTGAAGCCGCAGAACAACTGCAAAATGAGCACAATATTTCGGCAGAGGTTATTGATCTTCGCACAATTCGCCCGCTTGACACCGCCACCATCATTACTTCGGTGCAAAAAACTGGTCGATGCCTCACGGTTGAAGAGGGCTTTCCTTTTGCAAGTGTTGGCAGTGAAATTGCTTATGTTATTATGGATCAGGCATTTGATTATCTCGATGCACCAGTAAAAAAACTAGCCTCGGTTGATGGCCCGTTGCCTTATGCCGCTAATCTTGAAAAATTGGCATTGCCAAAAACTCATAACATTGTCGAATCGGCTTTGGCAATATGTGAAGGTTTATAAAAATAAAAAATGCAAAAAAATAACTATCTATACAATTTGGTTGATAACTATCAAATATCTAGATCGCTGTTTATTTTTTATTTTATTTGTTTTAGTCTAATTATTTATTTTTTGGCTAATGCTTTTTTTGGCGACAAAGGTTTTTTTGCCTATCGAAATGTTTTATATAATTTTAATAATTTACAACTCACCAAAGAAACTCTCCAACAAACTTTTCAGGCAAAAGAAAAAGCGGTAGAGCACATGAATTTACAATCACTCGATCTCGATTTGGTCGATGAGCAATCGCGTAAAGTTTTGGGCTATATTAATAAAAACGAAGTAGTGTTATATCGTAAATATCAATGAATATGATTAAAACCGAAATATATCGCAAGTTGTTTCACTTTTGCTTGGTTTTGTTGCCAATAAGCTATTTACTTGTTGCTAACAAAAAAATATTTTTTGTTAGTTTGTTTGTTATAAGTTTTATTATTGTTGTTGCCGATTTATTACGTCAAAAATATGTTGTTTTGCAAAAAATATTTCTCATAATTTTTGGCAAAATTATGCGAGACCACGAAAAGCAACAAGCTAAACTCACTGGTTTAAGCTATGCATTTATTGCTGGTAGTGCTGTTTTTTCTTTAGCAAAACCAGTGGTGAGTGTGATGTCTTTCTTTATTTTGGCAATTGCCGATGGTTTTGCTTCTATTGTTGGCAAATCAATAAAAAGCAGGCCTTTTTATCAAAAAACTTTGGCAGGTTCTATTGCTTTTTTTTGCTTTGCTTCACTTGTGGTTTTGATTGTTGGTTGGAATTTTGATTATCGTGGTTTGGCTTTTTATAGCTATGCTTTATTGGCGGTGATTTTTGCAACCGCTTTTGAAGCAAGATCGAATCTATTAAAACTAGATGACAACTTGGTGGTGCCTGTAATCTTTGCTGTGGTACTATCTTTTTTAGATGCTATGTGGCAATTTTTATAATTCCCATACTATTTTTGGGTTTGGTGGTGTTGCCGCTTCTTTTCTTGGCGGGCTCCTCTTCCTATTGTTGCGAGTTTTGCTGTTACTGTTGTTGTTGCTTCTACTGTATTATTGTCGCAAATAAAAATAAATAGCAATTCAATATCTACAGCATCAAGTTTGCTTTGAAATGCTAAAACTCAAGAAATAATTTAATGAAATTTTTCCTGCTATTTTTCTCGCTGATTTTTTTTAGTTTTTCAGCTTTTTGTAAAAATTATCAACTTGCCGAACTCATCGAGCTTGCCAAGCAAAACATTGTCAACATTAAAGTGGCTCATATTTCCGCTTTGGCACAAAAAAAGTGCCATAAAATTTTTACCAAAATAATCTAGCTTAGATGGTATGTGTTGATTTTCTTCGGGCTTATTTCTTTGTTTGGCTGTTATTCGTTAAGCAAAATTAAAATCGATGCCATTCCTGATATCAACAATAAACAGGTGATTGTTAATATCAAAACTTTTGGTATGGACCCAACCAAAATTGAAAAATCAGTTACTTACCCAATCGAAGCCGAACTTTACGGAGTTTCTGGGCCAATAGAAATGCGATCAATCTCTAAATTTGGTCTATCACAAATAACTCTAATTTTTGCCGATGGCCTTTTGGGCATGGAATTGGGGCAGAAGTGCAACAGCCAATCGCAATCACGGTTATTGGTGGCATAATCAGCTCAACAATCGCCACACTAATTTTAAGCCCAGTTTTGTTGCAAAAATTTTTGGTAAAAAGTTGAAGTGGTATTATATAAAATCTTGATTTATCTAAATAAACCCTCGCTTTTAAACTAAATTTAAAATTAAAAATGATTTTGTTCTTGATGCATTGAAAGATGGGAAATGGTATTATGCATATTGGATATAATTGGATATTTTTGTGGATATTTAGTTTTTTATGGTCTAAACTTTGGTCGGCTTAACTGATTAACAAAATGTTTTGTGCATGGACAATTATCAAGTAATCATAACCAATGAAATA
>CANNFC010000008.1:0-10722 GCA_947503755.1 Rickettsiales bacterium
CCATAATCCCAGAGAAACACTGTATCAGAACTTTGGTCACCGCTAAATTATGGATCTACGTATAGAACATAATAATTTCGTTTTATTAAAAAGCTTAATCATATTGCTTGGCAATGTTGCAGGCATCGACAAAACTATTGCCAAGCATAGAAATTAGGCCAGGGCAATACATATTCATTTCACCTAAATAAAAATCTGTTGCATCGAGATTTTTGGCGATAAAATCTAGCCCCATAAAGTGCACATTTTGATATTTTTGGCTATTTTCTTGTAAATATTGCAGAGTTTTGTCGATAAATTTTTGTAAATGAACTAAATATTTATCTGCCTCACTTACCACTGCTTGCCCTGCGGTGGCACAAGTGGTGAAGGTTTGCGGTTGATTGTTTTGCAGTGATGCGATTTTTTGTCGAAAAACCGTGCCGGCAACCACAAATTGCTGGTTTTGATCTTTTAACAAAATGGTGCGAAAATCACCAATTGCTATTCCTAGCAAAAATGGTTGCAATAAAATTTCTTTCCCATAAACATCAACAATAGTTTGAGAATTTTTGCATTGCTGTTGCAAAAAAAGATGCAAAGCGGTTGTTAATTGTTGTGGATTTTCTAAAATCGCCACCGGCAATTGATATTGCTTTGTTTGTTGCTGTTTTTCTTCGGCATTAATTTGCCCATTAAATTCAATAAATTCAACGCTAAACACCCCTGTTGACTGCGCAGAATCTTTGGGCTTGATAACTATTTTGGCATTTTTTTCTTGCAAATAAAGCTTTTTAAAACAAGCCACGGTTTGCAAAACAGCCACATGCAACAGTGCTGGTTTTTGCCATAAATCTTGTGTGTTAATTGCTTGGCTGGGAGTTGATAAACCTGCAATATATTCTTTATCCGACAAGCCAATTGGGCAATGTAGGGCAGAAAATTTTTGTTGCAGTTTTGCTAAGCACTCTGCAAAATCTTGCTTACCTTCGGGCGGAAAGGGCGATTTCATTGGCTCGAGTCGATTTAAAAAAGTGGCAGTGGCAAAAATTTTCTCTATTTCTTGTTGCCCATCAATGCTGGTTGTGAGAGCTTGATCTGCCAAAAATTGCCCTAAAGTGCTTAAATGATAAGCTTTTTGTTGCTTGGCATTTTCTCGAATTTTGTTATTTTCTTCAGCATATTTTGCCAACAATTGCCAAGCCACTTCTTGGTTTAATTGCCAAATATTTGGTGTTTTTGTTAAAAAATCAACCTCGTTTTGCATTTGCCAAAAATAAACTTCTTGACCTTGTGAAATTGCCAATAAAGCATAAAACAAAGTGCTATTTAGGCCCACAGCCATATTTTCTATCGGCTCGTTTAGCAAAATCACTAATTTTTTTTCACGAATTTTTGTGGCAGAAAGTTGATTTTGTTTGCTAAAAAATAGTTGCATTTTTGTGGTTTTTGGTTGTTGTTGAGCCAGTTGATAAGCCTTGGTTTTTTTGGCATTTAACAAAGCATTTTTATTTGCAACATTTCTTGCAAAAACTGCGATATTAATTGCCTTTAATAAATGCGAAAAATTTTGCCATTGATGCATTTTTGGCAAGCAATCAACACCGCACAACCAATAAAACTGATGTTGCGGATATTTTTTTTGCAATTTTTTTACCAACAAAAAAGTAAAATAATAGGACTGATTTTTGCAAATAATTTTTTGCTCATTTTTGATGATTTGTTGACATAAATTAAGTCGGTGCAAATAGGGCAAATATTGTTGTTTTTGCTTAAAAGGATTTTGCAAAGTAGGCAACCACCACACTTGTTTTAGTTGCAGTTTTTTGATGGCAAGCCTGCTGATGTGTAAATGCCCAAGGTGTGGCGGGTTAAAACTACCGCCAAGCAAACCAATTTTCATTAACCAAAAATAATAGCTATTAAAAAAAACACTCCTAAAACTGGGCTTTTCTTAAAAAAAGCCAAACACTGCTGATGATTCGATAAATTGCATTTTTTTATAGCAATTGCTTGATATAAAAATAAAGCAGAAGTAATAATAAAATAAGGCAGAGCAAAGGTTTGTAAAGAACCTAAAACTAAAATACCAAAAAACATTGCCAAATTAAGCATTTGCAAAATTATTTTGGCTTTCAAACCAAAGGTGATGGCGGTTGACTTGGTGCCAATTTTGAGATCGTCTTCGAGATCTTGAAAAGCATAGATGGTGTCATAAATTATGGTCCAAATCAGGCAAATCAAAAATAATACAATCATATTTTCTGAAACTTCTTCTAAAATGGCAAAACTTGCCATAAAAACCCCTAAATTAAAAGTAAAACCCAAAATAATTTGCGGAAAATAGGTGATTCTTTTGCTTAACGGATAGAGCAAAACCAGCAAAACCGCCACAAAACCTGTAACGATGGTGGCAAAATTAAATTGCATCAAAATTAACAAAGCCAAGAGTAATAAAAATAATAAAAAAAACACAGATTCGGTTTTGCTAATTAGTCCAGAGGCAATTGGCCTGTTTTTGGTTCGAGTAACTTTGGCATCGAATTTGGCATCGAGCAAATCGTTGATAACACAACCTGCAGTTCTCATTAAAATTGCACCTAAAACAAAAAGTAACAACATTTTAGCAAGCAAATAATAGTCGGGATCGGGCAACACTTTTACAGCCAAAGCGACAGCATAAAAACAAGGCAAAAGCAACAAAAAAATACCAATTGGGCTATGGATGCGAGAAAGTTTTAGATAATTAACAATTTTTGACATAACAAAATAATTTGCTTTTTTTGTTTGCTGATTTTACAATAAACTATGTACCAATATTTTTTTTGGTATTTTCATAATTGTTGCATTATTTTTTTAACTTGCAAATAATTTTATGTAGATTTTTTATATTTTAAGTCGATATCATTGAAATAAATATTTTATGCAAAACCACAAATTACTTATCGCCAACCGTGGCGAAATTGCTTGTCGCATTATCAAAACTTGCAAAAAATTAGGCATCAAAACGGTTGCTGTCTATTCTGATGCCGATGCCAATTCTTTGTTTGTGCAAATGGCAGACGAAGCTGTCAACATTGGCCCCTCGCCTTCTTCGCAAAGTTATCTTAACATCAACAACATTCTTGATGCCATCAAAATAACCGGGGCAACCATGGTGCACCCTGGCTATGGTTTTTTATCAGAAAACCGCAATTTTGCTTCTGTGCTTGAAAAAAATTCGATCATTTTTGTTGGTCCTTCGGTTTATTCTATCGAAATGATGGGCGATAAAATTCAATCAAAAAAACTCGCTCTAGAAGCTGGTGTAAGAACAGTTCCAGGGTATATGAACATCATCAAAGATGCCACAGAAGCGGTTGAAATTGCCGTTAAAATTGGCTTTCCTGTAATGGTTAAAGCATCTGCTGGTGGCGGTGGCAAAGGAATGCGAATTGTCTACAATCAAAACGAAATGGCAGAAGCCTTTTTGTCGACTTCCAACGAGGCGAGAAACAGTTTTTCTGACGATAGAGTTTTTATTGAAAAATTCATCGAAAACCCTCGACATATCGAAATACAAGTGTTGGCAGACAAGCACGGTAACATCGTGTGTTTAGGCGAAAGAGAATGCTCCATTCAAAGAAACAATCAAAAAGTAATCGAAGAAGCTCCAAGCTCATTTTTAGACGAAGCCACTCGTCAAAAAATGTATGAACAGTCAAAATCTTTGGCAAAAAAAGTCAAGTATTTTTCGGCAGGAACCATCGAATACATTATGGACAAACACAAAAATTTCTACTTCTTAGAAATGAACACTCGTTTGCAGGTCGAACACCCTGTAACCGAGCTGGTTACTGGCCTTGATTTGGTTGAGTTGATGATTAAAATTGCCTTGGGCGAAAAACTACCGTTTTCTCAATCAGATGTCAAACTAAACGGCTGGGCGATTGAATCGCGAATTTATGCCGAAGATCCCGCCAGAGGCTTTTTGCCTTCTTCTGGCAGAATTAATCTCTATATAGAGCCTGCAACCAACGAAAATGTGAGGGTTGATTCGGGTGTTTACGAAGGCGGCGAAGTGAGTATGTTTTACGATGCCATGATTGCCAAACTTTGCTCTTATGGCAAAAACAGACAAGAAGCAATCGAGCATATGAGACATGCCTTAGGTAGCTTTGCCATTGCTGGTGTTTCGCACAACATCAGCTTTCTTGAAACTATCATGAAAAATGAAAAGTTCATCAACGGTCATTTATCTACCGCCTTTATTAAAGAAGAATTTCCGAAAGGTTTTTGCGGAAGCAGTCTTGATTCTCAAGTAAAAGAAGTGTTAATCGTTGTGGCTCTGAAAATATTTTTGCAAAATTATCAAAGAAATGCCCATATGACAGGGCAACTCCACAACAGGCCAAAGCAAATATCTGATCGCTGGGTGGTGATGTTTGAAGAAGAATCTTTCTTGATAAATATTTGCCAAAACAACAAAGAAAATTTAATTATCGAATGCGACAACAAAGAAATTGAGCTTGCTACTTCATGGGGCAATGGCGAAAAGCTTTTTCGAGGCGAAGTAAATGGTCAAAATGTTGGGGTAAAAATTCGCAAAAACGACAGTGCAGGCAGTTATTTGTTGCAATATTCTGGCATCGATATGTTTGTAAGCGTGAGATCGCCAAGAGTTGCCGAACTAAGCAAGTTTATGCCAAAAATCAATTATAATGCCAAACCAACTTGTCTAGAAGCTCCAATTACTGGCAAAATTGTGCGATTCAAAGTAGAAGAAGGGCAAGAAGTAAAGGCTGGGCAAGAATTGGTAATTATTGAAGCTATGAAAATGGAAAACATTATACGTACCGAATATGACAGCAAAATTGGTAAAATTAAATTTAAAGAAAACGAAACCGTTGGTATCGGGCAAATTATTTTAGATTTTGTTTAACGGAGTTTATTTAATATGTTAAATCATAATCAATTATAAAAAAAATATGGCTAAAACCGTTGCCGACGATCCTCTACTACGAAATACTCGAAACTTTACTCTAATCATTCTGATTTTTGTGCTGATTTTTGGTATTTTCTATTATATCGCCGGAGCAATGCTTATTTCTTTTACCTCGCCTAACATCGATTACACTAAAAAGTTTTTTGGCAAAGGTATTACCGATCAAATCACCCTCATCGCTAAATCATTTTATAATTATTGGGCATATTTTTTTCATAATTACAGCAAAATTAATTTAACCAGCAACAACGGTTTTTTATTGAAATTAATCATTTCCACTTTTTTGCCTTTTGGCTTGTTTGCTCTTGTGGTGTGGTTTTTTCGAGCTCCAATTATCGACTGGCGACCGTTTAAAAAGCCCGAATCCATTCACGGTGATGCCCACTGGGCCTCTAATAGCGAAGTAAAAAAAATGGGTTTAAGGGCAAAAGAAGGAGTTTTGCTTGGCAGTTTTGGCGGTAATTTTTTGATTGCCAAAGATTATCAACACATCTTGTTGTTTGCTCCAACCGGCTCTGGTAAAGGTGTGGGCTTCGTTATTCCAAACTTACTTTTTTGGAAAGAATCAGTCATTGTGCACGACATCAAACTCGAAAACTACGAATTAACTTCTGGTTGGCGAAGAAAAAATCTCAAACAAAAAGTATTTTTATGGAACCCTGCCGACCCCGATGGAGTGAGTCATTGCTATAACCCAATGGATTGGATCAGCAATAAACCAGGGAAAATGGTTGATGATGTGCAAAAAATCTGCAATTTTTTGTTGCCCGAGCAAGAATTTTGGCAAAACGAAGCAAGAGCTTTGCTAGCAGGAATAATGCTTTATTTGGTTGCCGACGAAAACAAGCCAACCACTTTGGGCGAAGTAGTTCGAACTTTGCGAAACGACGATGTGGTTTATAATTTAGCAGTAATTCTTGACACGATGGGCAAAAAAATTCACCCCGTTTCTTATATGAATATCGCCTCTTATTTACAAAAACCAGACAAAGAAAGGGGCTCGGTTACTTCAACCGCCAACTCTTCTTTAGAGCTGTGGGCAAATCCCTTAATCGACACCACCACCGCCACCAGCGATTTTAATTTGCACGAATTTAAAATTGTTCCGCACACCCTTTATGTTGGCTTAACTCCCGACAATATTTCTCGACTAAAACCTTTGATGTGTATGTTTTATCAACAGGCTGCATCTTTTTTTACCGCCAAAATGCCTCAACCTCACGAAAAATATGGTGTTTTAATGATGATGGACGAGTTTCCCACTCTTGGAAAAATGGAGCAATTTCTCACCGGTATTGCATATTTTCGGGGCTATAAAGTGCGATTGTTTTTGATTATTCAAGATACCGAACAACTAAAAGGCATTTACGAAGAAAGCGGTATGAACTCTTTTTTATCAAATTCTACCTATCGCATCACTTTTGCCGCCAACAATGTTGAAACTGCCAACCTGATTTCGCAACTTATTGGCAACAAAACCGCCACCCAAGTTTCTTACAACAAACCAAAATATTTCGATCTCAACCCAGCTTCTCGTTCTTTAAACTTATCTGATGTGCAACGGGCCCTGATTTTACCGCAAGAAGTTATACAACTACCCAGAGACGAACAAATTTTACTGATCGAATCGCAACCGCCAATTCGTTCTAAAAAAATTAAATATTTCGAAGATAAATTTTTCACTTCTCGACTTTTACCAAAAATCAAAATACCAACACAAATTCCATATATGCCCGATCATTCGGCATTAAGAGCTAAAAAAGAAGAGAAAAAATAATATGTCAACCACCCCTGTTTATAAAGCACTACTCATAGGCAACCCCATCAGTCAATCTTTATCACCAACCATTCATCAATATTTTTTACAACAACACAATTTAATTGGTAGCTATGAAGCTTGGCAAGTAAGCAAACCAAATCTGGCAACCACGATCGAATCGTTAATCGCTCAAAAATATGTTGGCTTTAATGCAACAATTCCGCACAAAGAACAAGTTTTTTTACTCTGCCACAAACTAAGCCAAACCGCCAAAACAATTGGGGCGGTCAACACTGTCAAAATTCTGCCCGACGGCAGTTTGTATGGCCACAACTCTGATGCTTTTGGTTTTTATGAAAACTTAACCCAACAGCAACCAAATTTGCAATTGGCACAACAGCAAGCTTTAATTATTGGTGCGGGCGGAGCAAGTCGGGCGGTTTTGTATAGCCTAATTAAGGCAAAAATGTCTACTATTTTTCTTACCAACCGCAACTCCGATAAACTAAACAAAATAGTACTTGATTTTGCCGATTTCGCCAAGCAAAATCAGGTTGTTTTAATCGCTCTTAACTGGCAAGAATACAGCAAAATTTTGCCAAACATCACTTTGTTAGTTAATGCCACTTCGCTAGGTATGATAAATCAACCAGAATTAAACCTTGATTTTCAACATCTCACAGCCAAAACCGCAGTTTACGACATTGTTTATAAACCGCTTTACACCAATTTGCTGATGCAAGCTCAACAAAAGGGTTGCCCAATCATCACAGGCCTAGGTATGTTGGTGCATCAAGCGATGATTGGCTTTGAGTTGTGGTTTAAGCACAAACCAGTTTATGACAACTCTTTACAACAACTTTTATTATCAAAACTATGATGAATTTTTTTCGTTCTCTTTGGCTTTTTTGCAAAAGAATTTTTGGCTTTTTTCTGCTAATTTTTATTATTACTTTTTTAGTAAAAAATCGCAACACAGTGAGTGTTGATTTCACTCCTTTTGGCACTTTACAAACCAAAATGTTTATCTTGATGCTTGGCTTTTATTTATGTGGCATCATGACCACTTTGTTGATTTTTTCTAAACATTTGTTAATAACATTTTTTGCTAAATTTAAAAGAAAATGAGCCTATATTCTCTTGTCAAGCCGCTATTATTTTGCTTCAACCCCGAGTCGGCACATAATTTAGCCATCAAAACTCTTAGTTTCGCCCCCAAATTTAGCAATTTGCTTAGCAACAACAAAAGTTATAACAACTTGCAACAAAATTTATTTGGTTATCACTTTGACAACCCCATCGGCTTATCTGCCGGTTTCGATAAAAATGCCGAAGCAATCACCGCCCTTCATGGCTTTGGCTTTGGCTTTTTAGAAGTTGGCACCGTCACTCCAAAACAGCAAACAGGCAACAGCAAGCCTCGGCTATTTCGCTTGCCAGAAGATAAGGCGATTATCAATCGCTTTGGCTTTAATAATTTAGGGGCAGAAAAAGTTTTAGAAAACATTCAAATTGCCAAGAAAAATCAGCAAAATAATCAAAAAATTTTAGGAGTAAATATCGGCAAAAACAAAGATAGTCAAAATAATGCTTCTGATTACATTTTTTTGCTAGAAAAATTTTACCAGCATTCTTCTTATATCACCATCAATATTTCTTCGCCCAACACCGCCAATTTACGCGAATTGCAAAGCGAAGATCATTTGGCAATTTTTTTAGACGATTTACAAAAAGCTTACCAAAAATTACAGCACCTACACCAAAAATCGGTGCCGGTGTTTTTAAAAATCGCCCCCGACCTTGATTTTAGACAACAGCAACAACTCGCTTCTCTTGTTTTGCAACACAATTGGCTTTCTGCCGTTATTATTAGCAACACCACAATTGAACGAAACCTTTCTTTAACCAGCCCTTTTGCCTGCCAAACTGGCGGGCTCAGTGGCAAACCTTTGTTGCAAAAATCAAACCAAGTGCTGAAAAATTTTTATCAACTCACCGCAGGAAAAATAAAACTCATCGGAGTTGGCGGAATTTTTTCGGCAGAAGATGTTTATGAAAAAATGTGCTACGGGGCATCGCTGGTGCAAATTTATTCGGCCTTTGTTTATGAAGGCTTTGGCTTGGTTGAAAAAATCAAAGCCGAGCTAAGTGCTAAAATAAAGCAACAAGGCTTCAGCAACATCAGCCAAATTATTGGCATAAAAAGGAGGAATTAACATATTATACCCACAACAGAAATTGAAAATTTTCATAAAAATATAGGATTAGCAATCAGTGTTCTTAAAATACCAATAGAATTGTTTAGGCCAATTTTTAAGAATAATTTATCAGAAGCACAAGAACAAAAAAGAATAAAATTAGCTGGTTACATACATAGCCTATTTTTATCTTCACAATCAGATGAACAATTGAAATTATTAAAACTAGAAACAGAAAAACAGCCGTTCTTATTAGATTTTATATTTCGCACAACCAAAACAAAATTTCAAAAGGAAAACAAGGAGAGAAAGGGAAATCACCCAAACAAGACGACGAAGATTTTTATGCAGTATTAGAAGACTTTCGAAAATTAGAAACAAGATCAGAATCTAGTGAATTATCACAAATTATTTCAGAAGCGATACAGAAATCTTTAAAATTAAATCCCGAACTATTAGAGCAACACAAAGCTGAAATCATATTAGAAGCCATATTAAATGCAAAAACAGATTTACAAAAAAGCAAAACACAACCAAAGAAAGATATTTTATTTGGCAATGTCAATCAATTAATTTTTGATTTATATTGCTCTGTCGACACTAGCGAAATAAAGACAATAACAGAGTATTTGATAAAAGAATACCCACTTCATCAAATATCAAATATTTTAGAATTTTTAATGCAAGAATATGAAGAAGTAAAAACATCGCAAAAAAATAAAGCATATGAAGAAAAATTACAAGAAATTCTTGTTATGTTTTTACAAGAAAAAACATTAATCAACACTTATTTTTTTACAAGTGCAATATATATCTGTTCTCAAAAAGGCTGGTTAGAGATTCTTAAAAAAGTTATTGATAAAAACGAAATAGATATGCTAGATGAGGCAAACGGTTCATCTGCTTTGCATTATGCGCATGCGGTGAAAACAATGCAGATATCGTTGAACAACTTTTGCAAAAAAATGCTTCTATTTATATAAAAGATAAAGATGGTTTCTTTCCACTCACTTATGCTGTAGTCAAAAAAAATCAAGATATTTTTACAAAAATAATCGAAAAATTACCTCCTCAAAACAATAAAAAAAACATCGCAATTCTACACCAAGCATTTTTTTATGCTAAACAAATTCTTGATTTTTGCGATAAAAGATCAATAGATAAAGAAACAATTATTAATTATCTACATCTTTATACAGAAGGAATTTTTGCTGGAAAACGAGATTTGGCAATTCTTAGAGCGATTACAACTGAAAACCAACCAATTCTTGATCTCATTCTGCAAAATTACCATCCAAAATCAGAAGAATTAAATCAAGTTATCGCAAATATCACTGACACTTTAGGATTTTTTTTGATTCAAAGAATAGATGAAGATAAAAATTATCAAGTTCCAGAAATTATTATAGACACAATAACAAAGCTATTAAAAAAGCAATCGCAAGATAAAATAATTTTTCCGTTACAAGAGGTGGGTATTGATACTGGGTTATCGAGATATATTGCTAATGGCGAAACAAACTCTTCTTCTTGGCTATTTGATATATTATTAAATAGCAGTATAGATATAAATCAATGACATACTTATTTAGTGAATGCCTCAGCTACAAAAGAAGAAATGAAGCTAAAAATGGAAACATCCTAAATAGAATTAATACAAAAAAAAATTAAAACTCTGTTAGAATATATTTTTCAACAACCAAGGTGCATTGTAGGAACAATAGACGAAGAATCAATAAAATTTTTACTGGATAGTATAATAACAAATAAAGATCGATTTGATATAAAGGAAGATGCAAAAA